>JASBUZ010000023.1:0-35000 GCA_030147635.1 Gammaproteobacteria bacterium | reverse complement strand
GCGTTCAATCTGAGCCAGGATCAAACTCTTCAGTTTGAACTGTATTACTCATCTATACTTCTGTACGGTGCAGACCCCTCAAATTCTTCAAAGGTGCCCACTCAGTTTGTCTCTTATTTTCCAATGAACTTCGCCTCAAAGCGTGGAGTGCATTCTACGGATTTTAGGGCCGCTGTCAATAACTATTTTTATTTTTTATAAAATAAGTTGCACTGAACTTTGCGAACATTCCTAAACTCACAACAAAATAAAACCACTCATAGGTTTGAACTTTTCAGGTACGTCTGGGAGCGCTAACATTTCTTTAAGCGTAATCTCAATGTCTATCGACATCGCGGTAATAGGGACATCATTCACACCACCTTCGAAAGGATTTATTGTATTTTGGCCAACTTTATTCAAACAAATAAATACCCACCCAATCAATCCAGAAACCGGAATAACAGCCAAAGGCATTATTTTCTCGATCAACTCAGGTAACAAGGCAAAAGGCAACACCAATAAAAAAATCAAGAGCAAATGGCTCGTAATAGAAGAAAAGTTTCTCAAGAAAGGTATTGTTTTGATGCGTAAACACTCTGTTTGTTTCTCATTTAATTGCTCAATATATCTTAACATGCCATCAACGAAAGGCTGTTCTACAGCATATTTCCCAAGCAATTCTGTTAGAAATGCTACTTGTAACTCTAAACAATATAGAGGATCTTTATTTCTTGATAAAAATATTTTGATTTCTTTCTCATTTAGAAAAGGTTTAATTGCTGTTTCCAAGGATACTTCTTGTTCAGGTATAACATAAAAAGCCTCTTTGAATTTTTTATTCCCAAACTCATCTAAATTTTCCCACAATTCCTTCTGTCGTAGCCGATAGCGTAATGCGGTTAGCCATGCAAGATGCTGATTCACTAACTTGGTTTGAATCATTCTTCTAATTTTTTCTGGCTGAGAAGATAAGCCACTCTCTAATTTGAATCCAATGTTATTACTAATACTCAGAATCTCACCATAGAGTCTTAAAGCATCATTCCAACGAGTCAAAGCAGTTCTATTTTTAAATGCAATAAAAAATGCCGTTGCAGTACCCAAAATCGTTGATACAAAATAAGGTAGTTTGACAAGAAATTTCCACTCAAAAAGCATATATAAAACAGCAGGAATTGAAGCAATTAATAACAAAAAAAGAATTTCTCTTCTTGTCCAGATAACATACTCCAAAAGTTCGAACTGCTTTCCTATATGCATAAGCCACTATATCCTTCTTAAAATTCAGGGACATCCCTCTAATTTAGTTGACAGTAAACACCGGAAGGAAAGCTTGAATTTTTCCTTCGTAAATACCCATAATAATTGCAATTAACATCAGTGATTCTTTCGACTCAAAATCTGAATCTGTGATATAAAACCAATGGTTACGATATTTCACCGAAACAAATGCATGCGAAGGCCTATTAGAGCAAACCCTCACCCGAAACAACTTCCCAGTCACCTGGCGCCAATCAAATACTTGCCCATCAGGATAATAAGTCATAGCGACTCGTTTATTTCTAATATCCTCTTCTGGTAGATCTACCCCTTTTGAAAAATAACTAAGCATCCCCAGAACCGTCCGCGTTTGTGTATACAATGCATGTGGCTCAGCACTTGGTTCACTGACCAATTCAAAGTAAGGGGCATCTGAAGAGACATTAATCTTTCTCAGAGTTGCACGGTCTCTCGTCGGTAGATCTTCGAAGCGTGCAATATCAAAGCGAAGGGCAAATTTGTTATCAATTTTCGTTTTTGACATGATCAAGCGCTCATCATATTGCAACTTTCTAAGCACATTCATCAACCGTGTAAACTCTCCATATTTAGGTACACGTGAGGAAGTCACACGTGAAGCAAGTTTAACACCATCAAATGGACCAAACTGCTCAAGTACAGGCCGCAATGTATGGCTAACTCCCCATCCTCCGCGCAGTAACATATAAATAACGCTCAAATCTATTGGCGTCATCAACCTTGTTATAAAATCTGTTCCTTGCAGTGGACTAAATGTAATTGTCGGTTTATCAGAAAAACTTGCCCTTACCTCCCCTCCAAGTAAAGTACGTGCAACCCCAAATACCGAATTGGTTGCGGCGTTAAATTCACCTTCTCGCGTCAAATCAGACTGAGAAACAATACTATTTACAGACAAAAAATAGGGAGGGTCGCTGTAGCGTAATCGAACAATATTCAACAACTGCTGCTGCATGACACTATACTGCAACGACTCGTTGTAAGCGTATCTGTTCACGGGAAGCTCGAACGTTCCAACGCTCGGCATGCACGCATTCAATCCAAAAAATACAAAAAAGATAATCCCTCGCGCCTTCATGCTAATCTGAGTCCAATTCTCGTCGCCTATAACAACAAAAGCTAAATGCACATAGATGCCTAGCATCCATCTCATGCCTAAGCAATGATACTTGATGCCAAACTTCTTTGTCTAGCTCGGGAAAAAATACATCAGCCTCGAAGGTACCATGCACTCGCGTTAAATAAATAAAATCAGCGATTGGCAATGCTTCTTCGAAAACACCAGCCCCCCCAATCACCATCACTTCGGGTGCATCAGCTGTTAATGCCAAAGCTTCGGCCAAATTTGACACCACTTGCACCCCGTCAATCTCACGCGCTGTTCGACTAAGCACAACATTCAACCGACCAGGCAATGGTCGGCCAATCGACTCAAACGTTTTTCGGCCCATAATGATGGGCTTACCCATGGTTTGGGCTTTAAAGTGTGCAAGCTCTGCAGGTAGGTGCCAAGGCAATTGGTTGTTCATCCCCATGCCGCCATGCTCATCTACCGCGACAATTAGACTAATTTTCGACACAAACACGCTCCCGATTTTTGGCCATCATAGCGGCTTGATTAACCGCCGCCAGTAAACTGCCAGGTTGGGCACGTCCTGTACCTGCCAAGTCAAGCGCTGTACCATGGTCCACTGAAGTTCGAATCATCGGAAGACCCAAAGTAATATTGACAGCCTGTCCAAACCCCGTGTATTTCAAAACAGATAAGCCTTGGTCATGATACATCGCAAGCAAAGCATCACAGCCTTGCATGCCATGCTGAGTAAACAAAGTATCTGCAGGCAACGGCCCTCGCAGCTGAAGCCCCTCTTGCTGCAGGGCTTTGAGCACAGGAATCATAATTTCTATTTCCTCACGACCCAAGTGCCCTGACTCCCCGGCATGCGGATTTAAACCAGCTACACCAATATGCGGTGCATCAACTCCAAAATCCCGAATTAAAGCCGCATTTAAAATGCGAAGGGTTTTTGTCAATCGTGCAGATGTAATTGCAGATGCAACCTCTTTTAGTGGGATATGTGTCGTCACCAAAGCCATGCGCATACTGCCAGAGGTGAGCATCATCACCACATCATCAACACCACACGCCTCTGCTAAAAACTCGGTATGCCCTGAAAAAGCAAACCCCGCATCGTTCAAGATAGCCTTATGAACAGGGGCGGTTACAAGTGCACTAAACTCACCCGACAGGCAACGCTTAGCAGCAGTACTTAAAAGTTCTACTACATAAGCCGCATTTTCCAGGTTCAGCTCCCCTGCCTCGACCTCTGCTAATCTCGGATGACTTAAAACGGTTAAGTGATGGGGCGCGACGATAGGCATCACACCGGGGATATAATCTGCAAACTGAACGCAAAGCCCGAGCATGTCCGCGCGTGTTTGCAACAGGGCCTTATCGCCGAGCACCACCAAAGGCATAGCATGTCCTGCCAATGCCAAGCACACATCAGGCCCAATTCCTGCAGGCTCCCCCATGCTGACTAAGAGTGGCTTCATGCGAGCTCTTTATCTAAAACCTGAATATAAGACGTGCCACGCACATGTTGCTGCCAACCTTCAACTGCTTCCATGAATTTTCTCTGGTATAGCAGTTGCCTAACTTGTTGACGCTGATAAGCATCCGAATCATCCACTAATTTACGTCCAGTGACTTCTATTAAATGCCAACCAAAACCTGTTTTTACAGGTCGACTGACTTCATTCAAAGGCAAGCCAATCATGACTTCAGAAAAAGCAGGTACCAACTCTTCAGGAGTCACCCAACCCAAGTCGCCACCATTTTCTGCACTCGCTAAATCTTTTGAATATTGCTTGGCAAGTGTTGCAAATGACTTCCCAGATTTTAATTGCTCATATAAGTTATCAATGCGTCTTCTCGCTTCAGATTCCGTTGTACTCGCATCTGGTTTAATTAAAATATGACGAACATGTGTTTTCATCACTTCATGATGCTTATCCTCAGAGCGAACAGAAACGAGCTTAATGAGTTGCAAGCCATTGCCGGTCCTAAGTGGCCCCGCCACCTCACCTACTTTCATATTGACGACACGCTTGGCAAATACTTCTGGCAGCTCGGCTAAATGCCGCTCGCCCAAATCTGCACTATCTAACTCAAACTCGTCGTTAGATTCCATAATGGCAACCTGCTGAAACTCAATACCCTCTTTGATTTTCTTCTTTAAGCTCTCTGCTTTCTTTTCTGCCTTACGCAATTCTGCAGGGCTCGGCTCATCTGACATAGGAATCACGATGTGTTGCACATGATAGCCTTGTGTGGTTTTTTCAATTGCATTGGAAGTCTTCAAATAATCTTCTACCTGCTCAGCTGAAATCATCACATCGTGACCAACTGCTTGTTGCTGAATGCGAGCGATGGTCATCTCTTTACGTAAGGTTTCACGATACTCATCAAACTCTAGCCCTTCTTTCTTTAACGCTTCTCGAAATCCAGAAAGCGATAAATGATTTTCTTTGGCAATTTTGGCAATCGTATCCTCAAGCTCAGAATTATCGACAATCACACCACTGTGTTTGGCCATCTGCAGTTGAAGTGACTCATCGATTAAACGATTGAGAACCTGCTTTTTTAATACATTTCCAGGTGGCATAGGCGTGCCCTTGGCCTCTAATTGCTTACGCCACATCACCATTTGCTCATCCAATTCTGTTTGGGTCACCACATTGTCATTCACAATGGCAACCACGCTATCGAGCGGTTTGGCCATCACACAAAAAGCGCATCCCATCAAAATCAAACCTAACCACTTTTTCATTCTAAAATCCTCTTGTCTAGGGGCTGTTGACAATTCACCTGCCGCCTACGTTCCGCGACTTGTTCGCGGAATCCATGGACCCCGTGGACAAGCCACGGGGCGTAGGGTTTCGGAGGTGGCGTGGTAAATTGTCAACACGCCCTAATCAGCTCTTGTGAAACAAACTCTTATATCCTGGTAAATACGTACGAATGGTGGTTGCCGGATCGTTCGTTGAAACAGAACCCAAGCCTTTCAAAAGCACTTGAACATACACGCTGTTATTATATTCAGAACCATCCCTATCTAACGTTAAACTGTTAAACGCACGTCCCGCAAAAGCTCGTATTGCCCAACAACAGGTTTCATACTGCAATCCTAAAAACGAAACCATATCATAACGTTCACTGATATTGTAACTATACACACCAACGGTACTCCAGTGTTCGCTAAGCGGCCATGCAAAAGCAACGGTTGCCTGATGATCGGCCGCCAATTCTTCATCCCCGTTTACACTCTCAATTAAGTTTGCATCGACCAAATAGGAATAAATAAAACGCAAAATATGGTTAGTTGCTGGCTCATACTTCAAATTCACATCAGCATTATTGGTGGCATTTTGAAAGACATCAAAAGACCAACTGCCACTTACAGTTAACGCTTGTGTTAAGTTATAACTCACGACTGACGCAATCGGTGAAGACTTCGAAATGGGTGAGGTAAAGCCAAGCATTCTTGAGTCATCCGTACAATTACCATCAATCGCATAGCAAAGCTGCACTCGCCTATCCGAGAAATAACGTAACTGCCCGACCGAAAAACTCATTTTTTCTTTGCCATCTTTCTCTGAAAGAAGCCGTGTTCTAAATGCATACGCCAACTGGTTACCATCAGAAATTCGATCAAACCCTGAAAAACGGTTCGGCCGAAATAACTGCTCGTAACGAAACATCATATAAGCCGAGTCAAACACTGGGATCTGTGACTGATCTTTATAGGGTACATACAGATAGTACAAACGCGGCTCAAAGGTATGTGTGTAGCGCTTCCCTTCCCAAATGACGTCTCGCTCAAAAGTTAACCCTGTATCAGCACTGTATCGTGGCAGCGTAATATCAAACGTTGGATTATATAATTTGTTTTTTGAATTCAAATCATAATAGTTCTCAACCAGTTGCACTTCTGGTGTGAGATACCCCCAAGAATTTCGAAAATCAAACCACAACACTGGATTCACATGCAGTCTTGGGCCTTGCAGCTTGAGTGGCACCAAGTGATTCGGCCAACGAAACTGATCGTATTGACCACGCACCATAAAATTAAGATTCATCGGTAAATCTTCGTACTCACCTCGAACTTGAACTTGTGGCAAGCGTTGATAAATCTCATCGACCGGGCTTTGGTTAATCGGATTAAGCGTTTGGTATGCTTGCACCATCCCCCGTGCAAACCAGTGTGTGCCGGTATAAGTTAACGTACCTTCCTGTAATAACTGACTCTCAGTCATCACCGTCATATTATTATTAAAGTCTTGCAAAAAATAATCATCTGAAAGTTTCTGATAGTTAATATCAAGCTTTAAGCGATCGTTAAATGCTGTCGTATCTCGGAAAAAAACCGACCACCGATTATCCGAAACGCCCCGCAATTGCGGATAGCTGATTTCATGAGTCCGCAAATATTCTTTAAACGCTCTGTCTGATGGTAGAAAATTTCCACCTAACACCCCTCTGCTGTGTTCTGTCAGAAATCGCGTATCTCCCCCAATCATAAAGCCACGGCGTGTATAAATACGAGGCAAAATTGTCGCATCGTAATTGGGAGCCATGTTCCAATAGTAAGGGAAACTAACATCCCCACCACCAATATTCGAATAACCATAAGTCGGCATTAAGAAACCTGACTTCCTTTCCTTTCTGGTTGGAAAGCTTAAGTAAGGTGTATATAAAACTGGGGTATCGTGCACTGCGAGCGTTACATCTCGCGCAACAGCCTCACCTTTTGCATCATTCACTTTCAACTGATTTGCATACAACATCCAAGCATGGTCTTTGGGAGAGCAGGTTGTGTACGTTGCGCCCTGCAAAAGCAAATCACGGTTTTTAAATCGTTGTATTAAATCAGCCTTACCAAAAGCCGGTAAACTTGGGTTTTCATGCTTATGTTCAAATCGATAAACTACATTATCGATGGTACCACTTTTGTCTTCTGGGTTAAGCTTCGCGCGACGTGCGCGCATCAAGCGTCCAGGCTCGATATAAACTACATCTCCCAGCAGTTCGACTTCGGTCACACGCTCAGTTTTAGGATTTCGATAAATATAGGCCGTTTCAGCAGATACAATACGATCGTCATGCGCCACTTCCACATGTCCAGACAACTTAGAACGCCCCACCGAAACAAAAGAGACATCATCTGCTCGCACCTGAATAAAGCGAGGATTTTCTTTTGATGTGTGTGCAAATCGAGGCATCATTTTATAAGAGCCGCTACACAGCGGATAATTTGAGTTATCTTGCCAACCAAGGCAGGAGGAAATATTTTCACGCTCAGCGCTATTCCAAGGTGGGGAGGGCACCATCACGCAGGCACGCGCCACATCTACTGTCTGCGTCGATGCAAAGCTCGTTACTGTAAGACTGATACCCAAACAGAACCAGGCAAACCACTGCCTAAAATGCAATATCCTGTCAGTTCCCATTTTCAGCGCCACAAAAATGCCTTATGATGCACAAAAAATATCATCGTTCGAAAGGGCAAGAAGTATATCATGCTTACACGACAGAACGCACTTCATACTTGGTTGGACAAAGTGGTTAATGGGTCTACATTTAGACTAACGCCAATCGCAGGCGACGCCAGCTTTCGTCGCTATTTTAGACTCCATCATGACACTTCAAGTCATGTGGTTATGGATGCCCCGCCTGGTAAAGAAGGGTTATCGGCCTTTATTAATATTGCTCGCACACTCGCAGCCTCGGGTGTCCGAACCCCGGAAATCATTGCCTTCGACCTCGAACAAGGCTTTGCTTTACTGGAAGACTTTGGAGATGCGCTCTTACTTGATGACATTGACTCAAGCAGAACGGAGACACACTATCACCGTGCGCTCAACACACTACATAAAATGCAAGAGTGTACAATACATACCCCAGAGTTTTCAGCCTTCGACCTCCCCATTATGGAAGAAGAGCTCCAACTCTTTCGCACTTGGTTTCTAGAGCGCTGGCTTGGCCTAAGTCTAACTTCTCATGAAGAAAAAATTTTAAACCAAGCACTCACGCACATTACCAAACAAATTTTAAAACAACCTCGCTGCTTTATTCACAGCGACTACCATTCACGAAACTTAGCACTCATCGGCCCAATAGATAATCCAGAAATAGGCGTCTTAGACTTTCAGGATGCCATGCTTGGACCGTTTACTTATGATTTAGTTTCACTACTTAAAGATGCTTACATTGAGTGGCCTGAAAATACACGCCTGCAGTGGCTAAATACCTTCTATGACGCGCTACCCAATCAACATGGCTGGTCACGCGATGCCTTCGAGCACGGATTTCATATGGCAGGCCTGCAGCGTCACCTTAAAATTTTAGGTGTATTTTGTCGGCTTGATATGCGAGATGGCAAGCCACGCTATCTCAATGATTTGCCACTCACGCTCAACTATATTCTTGCATCACTCAAAATAGATGAGACGCTACTCCCATTATATGATCTCATAGAAACCCGAGTATGCCCTCTGTTTGAGGAGAAGCGATTATCATGAAAACCGCGCTTATTTTTGCAGCGGGGCGCGGACAGCGCTTACGCCCCCTCACCGATAACACCCCCAAACCACTCTGCACTATTAATGATATTGCACTCATTGACTATCATCTCGAAAAATTAGCTGAAGGGCCAATTACGCAAGTATTGATTAATCATGCCTATTTAGGTGGAAAAATTAGACACCACATTCAGGAGAAAAACTACAAAAACTTAGAGATTACTTATATTCCTGAGCTTCCTGGTGGCTATCACACAGGCGGCACCATTAAAAACGCGCTCCCTAAACTGGGTGATACACCGTTTCTTGCAATTAATGCGGATATCTTTACAGATTATGACCTTGTAAATCTCTCATGCCCCAAAGAAAGTCTTGCACACCTTGTCTTAATTAAAACACCTGAAAGTCACACAACGTCAGACTTTGGGCTCACGGCTCCAAACAAGCTCAGTAATCACGATAAACACTACACCTTTTCAGGCATTGCCTGCTACCACCCTAAGCTTTTTAAAGAAAAGCCACGGGGGCGCACTTCGCTTATCCCATGGCTTCAAGAAGCGGCCGAGCAAGGTCTTGCCACAGCCGAAGTGCATAGCGGGCTTTGGTTTGACACTGGAAGCCCAGAGCGACTCAGTGCCGCGCGCCTCGCCGCAAAAAAACGTTAGGTTAGCTTGGTCCTTCGATTTGCTCTTCTTCCTCAACGCCACCTTTCTGAAGCTTGGTCTCTACGTGCAAATCATCTAGCTCCGGCATCTGAAGTCCTCGAGCAAGGCTATTCACAAACTGCCGAAGCCCTGAGCTCTCTAAGAGTAGCTTCTCTTTGAGTAACTCTGGGTCAACTGGAACTACCTCGCCATTTTCGAGCCGTGGTTGGCCCGATGGGGTTGCCTCGTAAATGACTGCATTTTGGCAAGTCCAATTATTTTTAGCTAGCCAAGCATGAAAAAGAGAGTCCATGCGCTCAACAGTCTTATCATCAGGGGATGCGTTATCTTTCAGGTACCCTCGGTTGAGCTCCGTTTTTTTGCTCAATTCAACTTCCATTTTTATCTTCGAAGGTACTACGGGCACAGGATCAATCGCTTGCTCTGTAGCTACCGTACGGTGCTCAGTATATTTAGCAAACTCCGTGCTAGGTGACACACCGCCCCAAATGTCGGCAAACTCACGCTCATTGGCTTCAACTGTTTCGGCATGCTCCTTAAATTTCTGCACCAAACCATGAAACTCATCAAGCACACGCGCCTTGGCAAAAATAGCCTCAATGCTTAGCGCCAAATAGCGTGCTCCCTCACCCGTTGTTGCAATTTTTTCCGTACACTCCACCAAAATAGCTTTAGGGGGTAAATCAGAAAAATTAGGTTTTACCATGCCGCCTCCAATTTAGTCGATTGGATTCTTATATGTATCTGCCACTGATGCATACGTTTTGTTTTTCATGGACTCAGCGGTAAATTCATCCACCTGAATCGCATCCCAACGTGCGCGCTCCACCTGCAACAATTGCTCCATCTCATCTTTAGTAATTGTACCTTTCTCAAGATGCTCGGCCAATCTTTCTTTCACCGTACCCGACTTCATGCGACCAGCACCTCGTATTTTCTGATAAACGGGCACCGCATCCATCAATAATTGAAATGCTTGCTCCATTCTATCAACGGGCTCATTCTTATCACCACTTAAGTAAATGTGACTTGGTAAGCCATCACGATAAGTATTGTTCTTAGTCATCAATTTTGCCAGTTGATGCTCAACTTTATCACTTGGGTAAGGCGTACCCAGACTACCCAATGGGAAAGCGATTAAACGCATCGCATAGCCGACTACCCGTACTGGGAAGTTACGACAAACAGCAAGTAGCGCTTGTGTTGTTTTATGGAAGCAATACGCCAACGCCCATTTTGCATGTGCCTCTTCATCTTTACTGGCACCACGGAGCTCCATTTGTCGAAGCACTGCCATTGCCAAATACAAGTGCGATAAAGCATCGCCAAGCCGTGCTGAAAGGCGCTCTTTTCGCTTCAAGTCACCGCCTAAAATCATCAGAGCAGTATCTGACATCCAAGCCAGCGCATAACTCAAACGAGATAGTTTTTGACATTCTCGCTTCATGGGGTGACTTGGCACGTTGATAAAGCGACCACCGGTCCATGCTGCACAAACCGTTTTCGCCATATTACGTACAAAGTATTTAATATGCTTACCGAGCAAGCCTTGGAATGCCGCACTATCATCATTCGAAATGGCATAGAACTCATCGCGTAAAAACGGATGACATGCCATAGAGCCTTGGCCAAAAATCAGTAGGTTTCGGGTCATGATGTTTGCCCCTTCCACCGTCACCGAAATTGGAATCCCTTGATAAAAGTTAGTCAAGTAATTACGTGGCCCAACTACAACCGCACGCCCACCGTGCACATCCATAGCCGCATTAAGCGCTGCTCGTGGTAACTCAGTATTAAAATATTTAGTAATCGCTGATGCAACTGAAGGTTTCTTACCTTCATTGACAGCCGCAAGTGTTAATAAACGAGTCGCCATGGCTATGTAGTTAAAACCTGCAATTTCTGCGAGCTTCTCTTCAATCCCTTCAAACTGTGCAAGCTCCACCGAAAATTGACGACGCAAGCGCGCAAAGGCTCCCGTAGTTAAATAAGCTACAGAAGAAGACGCTGCCCCCAAGGCTGGAAGCGAAATAGAGCGACCAATGGACAAGCATTCAACCAGCATTTGCCAACCACGCCCTGCTTCTTTCTGGCCACCAATAATATTAGTAATTGGCGTGAATACGTTTTCGCCACGAATAGTCCCATTCATGAAGGGCTGCTCAGCTGCTAGGTGCCGATTGCCAATATCTAAGCCTTTTGAATCTCTTGGAATCAGGACACAGGTAATCCCCTCACTGCCCGTGCCTTTCAAAAGCCCATCAGGGTCTTTCAAGTTGACAGCAAGACCAATTAAAGTAGCAACCGGTGCAAGCGTAATCCAGCGCTTGTTGAGCGTAAGGTTCAAGCCTAATATGGTTTTACCATCGACCTTTTTCTCAACCACAATGGCCTCGGCCTGAATAGAAGTGGCATCACTGCCAGCCTCCGGCTCGGTGAGTGCAAAACAGGGGATATCGGTTCCGTTAGCTAAACGTGGTAAATAATGTTTTTTCTGCTCATCGGTGCCATAGTGGTGGAGCAGCTCACCGGGCCCAAGCGAGTTTGGAACCATCACAGTCACTGCCGCAACACCTGAGCGGCTTGCTACTTTCATCACAACATCTGAGTGTGCTCGGGCAGAAAACCCTTTCCCGCCATATTCTTTGGAAATGACAAGCCCTAAAAAGCCGTTGTCTTTGAGGTATTGCCAAACTGGCTCAGGTAAATCTTGCGCTTGCGTGATTTCCCAATCATTGAGCATGCGACACAGCTCTTCGGTTTCATTATCCAAAAAGTCTTGTTCTTCTTTTGTAAGCTCGGTTTTAATCTCAGACAAGCCTTGCCAGTCAGGCTCACCACGAAAAATAGATTGCTCAATCCAGGTATCCCCAGCATTCAGCGCTTCTTCTTCCGTTTTTGAAAGTTTGGGAATTGCTTTTTTAGCCCAAGAAAAAATGAAGCTCCCCAACTGATTTTGCAAGAGTGGTACACGCCTTAAAACGATAACACCTGGAATCGCAATCCAAAGTATTAACCCTGGCAGCCAAGCAAGTAAACCGCCGACGCTTGCGAGCAAGAGGTAAACTACACTTCCTACTTCCCAAACTAAAGCTTTAACACCTCGCGCAACAACAACCAGCGTGAATATTACATACAAGAGAAAAAATGTCAGTGCCATGTCCTTCTGTCCTTAATCCATACGTCATAAAAGTCGCCCAGTATATAACGCATGAAGCAAGAAAACTATGGCAAAGACAATGCAATTACTACCTACGAGCACTAGGAGTATTAGGCTCAGCATTAGGTGTCCCTCTGTTACTGGGCTTGCGTTGCTCTCGTTGTTTTTGATCTAATCCCTCAATCTCTGTACGAAGCCTATCTGATACCTTCGTTCCAGATTTCGATGCACTAGGAGAATGACTGGAAGGCATCTCAGAACGATGTGCTTGAGGTGTCTGCCCTTCCTGCGAAGGCTTTGATTGCTGCTTCGTGGTTGGCTCTTGCTCTTGAGGTTTATCACCTTCTTTCATCACCTCCTGCAAATCGGAGCCTTGGCCATGGCTCTCCAAGCTATAATCAGGCTCGCCATAATAGGCGCCTTTCACCCCATCAACCACTGAATCTTTTGTAGCCCTATACCCATAATAGAGCGCCATAGGCACCGCAAAGGGAATCGGCACGAATGTCCCTATTGCTAAGCAAGCACCGAATAACTTCCCACTATGTCTCCCAGTAAAGCTTTTGGCTTTATCTCCCGAAAATGTATTACAGCGCTTATCAGCATAAGTCTGAAGCTGGTCTTGGGCATGCCTGAGTTTTTCCGCGGCTACTCGAGACTCAGAACCGGGCCAGGTATAGGCTGCTGCAGGCGGTGCCTTATGATAAATATCAGCGTCTCCCGCAAGCTCATCGTCATCCAGCCACGCTTTTTTTTCGGTTTCTAGTTCGTCTTTGTTATACGCAGAAAAACCACCCGCGGCCGCCTCTCTTTCCCTTGCTGCATACAGCTCTCTTGCCGCATTTTCTACGTCTTTTTTCAGTCGATTAAACTCTTCGAGCTGCTCTTTGTCTAAGTTGGTCTGAGTATATGCCATCCCACAATCCTCTCTAACTCGTCTTATAAACTAATTGTAGACCATTTTTGACAGCTAGGTTGGCCCAGTGTTTGGGTTACTTGATGAGGAGGGAAGTGACTTGCCTCCGCTACTGCTTGAGTCCTGTTCCCCTTTGAAAAAACCGGGTCTTTCCGAAGGGTCACCAGGCATGGCTGTATCTGGTTTTTTGTGTCGATAGGGAGAAGTGGATTTCGCCGCACGATGCGCTGATAAATTCTCACTTTCTGAGCCTAAAATATCTTTGTACTCTTCGGGGGTAACGCCATAGGACTTCAGACTAAAATCATAGGGAGCAAGGTCGTTGAAAAAACGCCAAATTTTCCGCCCAACAAAAAAGAGCGGAGGCACAATGAGTAAAAATGCAAAATACGGCGTAATCGAAATCACAGGCAAAAATAACGGGGCCACCACAAGGCTCACAAAAGCCCAGAGTAAATCTTGGTTTGGGCGCCTTTCACGGGGAAAATATGTATCCATCACCCCATGTAGACGCTTACGCTCTCGCTCAAGGCTTGAGACTAAACGCCTTATCTTGGTATTTTCACTGTCCCGGAGCTTGGCTTCAAGGGGCATTGCTCGGTGATAAACCGGCGCATCTCCACTAGAAAGCAATGCCAACAACTGTGCCTTTTCGCCTGGTTTTGCTGGTTGAGATTTAAGATGTGCATCAATCAGCGCACGCGCCAACTTTTGAATTTTTTGCTTTTTGAGCGCAATCTTTAGAACGCTGGCCCGTCTTCGCTCATACTTATCCCCATCACTGGCCGGTGGCGCTGGTATTTGATTGGGTTCCATTCGATTTGTTGCCACATCAAACTCCTTTTAAAGTCGTACGCGCAATAATTTACCCTTGTGCTTCAATTATAGCACATTTGGCGTGGTTTAGCTGAGATGGCACTTGCTCTTTTCTCCTGAAATTTCTGTCACAAAGCGTGGCACAAGATAGCCTGGTAGGTGCGCACGCATGAACTCTACCAACTGCTTACCTTCAGATAGTGCCACCTCAAAATGACTGGCACCCTCCACTTTATCCAAAAGATGCAAGTAATAAGGCAACACCCCACATGCCCAAAGCCGCTCACTCAGTGCAACCAGGGTTTCAGCATCATGATTTACGCCTCGGAGTAATACCGACTGATTCAACAGGACACAGCCCACCTCGTGAAGTGCGCCACAAGCACGTGCAACATCAGCCCCCAACTCGTTGGGGTGATTACTGTGCAGTACCACCACTTTTTTAAAGCGTTGCTTGTCGAGTAACTGACAGAAAGCTTCATCTACACGCTCAGGCAAAACAACCGGCAGGCGCGTGTGTATACGAAGTGTTTTCACATGAAGAATGTCTGTGAGCGCATCAAACAAGAAAGCAAGCGTTGTATCTGGCGCCAACAGTGGGTCTCCACCGCTTAAAATCACTTCATGAATACTCGGATTTGTACGAATATAATCAAAAACCGCTTGCCAACCCTGCCTGCCGGGGTTGTTGGCATCGTATGGAAAGTGACGCCTAAAGCAAAAGCGGCAGTTAACTGCACAAGCACCGGTCACAGTTAACAAAACGCGTCCATGATATTTATGGATTAAACCTGGAACTGGATTATGCAAGGCTTCATGCAAAGGATCTTTGATAAAGGATTCGGCAGATATCAGCTCTTCTTTCACAGCAAGCACTTGCCGTAGCAAAGGATCACGCACATTGCCACGCACCATTTTCTTTGCAAACCCACGTGGCACCCGAGTTTTAAACAAGTGCTCAGCTTCAGTATGCGCATGCTCAATCGGTATCTCTAAAAACCGAAGCAGCTCAGCAGAGGATGAAAAACCTTCGCTTAAAATGGCCTGCCAAGGTTTGTAAATAATGTCTTGCATTCAAAAATTAACTCAATCTTGATAAACTGCATGCACTCTAGCGAAACAGCTTTAATATCTCAACTGTGGAGTCATGCACCAAATGGCAAACTATAACACCAATGAATTTAAAAATGGCCTGAAAATAATGGTTGATCAAGCACCATGTAATATTATCGAGTGCGAATTTGTAAAACCAGGTAAAGGCCAAGCATTTACGCGCGTTAAAATCCGTAATTTAAAAACAGGACGCGTAGTCGAGCGCACCTATAAATCAGGCGAATCGGTGCCTGCTGCCGATGTCGTAGAGATGGAAATGCAATATCTCTATAACGATGGTGAGCACTGGCATTTTATGGTGCCTGACACCTTCGAGCAATACATGGCAGATGCTAAAGCGGTTGAAGCTGCTGTTGCCTGGATTAAACCTGAAGATACCTGCACAGTTACGCTTTGGAATAACGAGCCATTACAAGTGGTTTCTCCAAACTTTGTAGTTTTAACCATTACCGAAACCGATCCAGGCCTCCGAGGCGACACCTCAGGCGGTGGCGGTAAGCCTGCAACGCTTGAAACAGGGGCTGTCGTACGTGTGCCTTTGTTTATTCAGACGGGTGAATTGATTAAAGTGGACACCCGCACCGGTGAGTACGTTTCACGGGCAAAGGAGTGATTTTCGCTTGGCAACCACGGCAGAAATGTAGTCTAACAATTGACCCGCAATATCAGCCTTGGTTGCCAGTTCAATTCCTTTAAAAGCTGGAGTCGCATTGATTTCACACACCTTGAAAGCACCTTTATCGAACAACAAATCAATACCTGCAAACTCCAAGTTGAGCGCTTTGGCTGAGGCTTCAGCCAGTGCTTTGATTTCGGGCGTCATAGGATGCGCTTCAACCTTTCCACCCCGCGCATAGTTTGCTCTAAATCCGCCAGAAGCAGTACGCTTCATGCAAGCAACCGCTTCACCTCCAATCACAATGACTCGCAGGTCTCGCCCATAACTGTCTGAAATCAACTCTTGTATTAACATGGGGTGTTGCTCTATGCGATGTAAAAAAATCCCCATGAGCTCATCTAGCGCCGACTCTGACTCACAAAGGTGTACACCCACCCCCTGATTCCCTGAAATCACTTTAATTACAAGCGGGAAGCCAATTTCAGAGCGAATATGCTTCATGGATAGGGGCTCTTTCAACAGCATCGTTTTAGGCACTGGAATATGGGCATGATTCAAGCACTGTATGGTATGCATCTTATCATCAGCAGCTTCAATGGCATCCGCTCCATTGCAAACATAAATGCCTAAATTTTCGAAGTGACGTAGCAAAGCCAGGCCATGGTAAGAAATATTCTCAAATAAACGCGGAATAATAAAATCTGGTAAAGTCACACGTGATTCGTCTAAAATAACCGTCGCGCACTCTCCTGGGGTCACCAGCATCTCAAATTGCTTGGGCGCATAAAAAGTAAGGTTCATGGCTTTTTGGGTTGCTGATACTAGAAGGCGGTTTAGGCCGTGGGTTTTTGCATCTTTACCAATTTCTTGCTGTGAATAACGATATAAAATCCACCCGTCCATTCCGCCCCCTAGACTTAATCAATGCCGCAGCCCACACAATGAATACTGTTAAATTATAGACAATATGTATATTAATTATATTAATAATTTAAAAAAAATCCAGGTAAGGTGAAAATATTTTCCATCATCTCATCCTAATTGATAATCATTCTCATTTGATATAAAGTGTCACCTCTTATTTGTTGTATAAGGCGTTACTATCTGATGTTCGACACACTAAAAAAGCTACGCAAACAGTATTTAAACTTCGAATACATCAAAAAACTACTCTATCGCTTCACGCTCTCGATACTCGCAGCAGGCGCGAGCCTCATTTTAGGCTTGCTTAGCTTTGGGGGTATGTATGCACTGTGGCCTGCCTTAATTCCAGCGCTTATCTCGTTTGTTTTATCGGTGTCTTACGAGGGTGAAATTTACAAACAAAACCTCGAGCGCGCCTTTGACAAACTATTTACTAAAAACTATTTCAAGCATCAATTAGCGCGAGAATTTTTAAAAGCACACTTTAAAGATAACGATCTTACAACAGAAAAGGTTTCTGCTTTTCGTAAACGTTATGAAGAAGCTTTGAAGGCCAATGACACCAAAACACTCGATGAGCTTGAAAAACTCTTTTCCGAGCAAATTAGTGCAGAAGAATATGACGAATCCTCTGACAGCCCTTATGCCAAAGCGTTGTATGAGTGGCTGCATGCCAAGCAACCCGGCGGAAAGCCATCTCTACACAAGCAGTTTCAAGAGCGCTATATGAAGCGCCGCGCCCCTCTATTCAACATTCAGCTCTTTAGCATCATCACCAGTATATTTATGGGCTTTGGGACCACCTATCTTTTAGTTGAAGCCTTCACCATCATCCCTATCCTCTCAGCGATACCCTTTGCACTATGGCCTATTATTATCGCACCCATGTCAGCTGTTGCGGGGCTTGCCTATGGACTTTTAACCTATAACGCCATCACCAACCTGATGGCAAACGATACTATTCTTGCTTGGTATCGCAAACTGAGAAACAACTTACAAAAAGATCCGTTTTCCCTGAAAAACATTGGTATGGCAATCACCGCAAGCCTTTTGTTTGCGATGGCACTCACACTCACCATTTGTACTGCAGGCACTTGGTGGACTATTGCACAAGAAGTCCCCCCACTCTTTGGCTGGATGAAACGGGTTCCAACTTTTGTCATGGGCGTCATGCATCCAATTATTACTGGACTTTCGGCCGTTGTATTCAACTTCGAAAATTCTAGTGAAACGCTCACTATGATTGATGAGCTCACGGATGAAAACAATAACGACCTCAGTATCAAGCCTCTGAAAGAAGCGCTCAGTAATACCTTCAATCACCTCTGGCAAAAAGAAAATGTCTTACAATGGCTAAACCCTTTCCGACTTGCCTTGGTGTTTGTGGTTTTACCGCTCCGTTATCTGTTGTTTATTGGGCATCTAATCAGTATTGGCGTCACAGCCGACAGAATTCCAGGGCTATCTAAATACTTCTCGGCATTTCTTGGCAGCTTAAGTGAAGGCTTCGAAGATGTGCATTATTTCTTTAAACACACCCATTCACATGATTTGGATGCGCGACTCAACGAGCGTCTTAGTGAGTCTCAAGGGCACGACCACAGCGAAGACCTACCCTCATGGATTATCAATAAACTTGCTTTGCCGTTTTATTTGCTATCTGCTTTGTGGGATAGCTGTTTCAGTAGCTTCAATCAGCCCGAAAACCGAGTCACGATGCATCAGTCTTGGAAAAGACAAGCCACAGCGCTTTATAATGCTGATGCCGCCTGTCATGACCATGTTCATCACCATCATGACCACGATCACCAGGAGCATCACGCACCCTCAGATATTGAAACCGGTCGAGGCGCTCTACCGCCTTATAAACATGAAAAACCTATTGCTGGACCAACCCCTGCTCCAAGCTCCAGTCCGGTAACCCCAGAGCCCGCAAGATATCCTTCAATTGTTTAAACTGGTGGCTCAACTCATAAAATAAAGCAGCCTCTTCATCGACTTCGAGCTCGCTCACAGTAAGATAGGCTGCTTGCCCCATGTCGGTGAAATATCGCGGTTGCACATGGCGCTTTTCTGCAATACCTGGGAATAACCCGCTTAAGAGCAAGCTTTTATCACCCACTTCACGAAGTAGTTCTAGTTGGCGTGTTCCCACTTCTTGCATGGAATTTAAAAAGTCAATGGCCAAAATAGACTCAGCCAATTCTGGCGACTGCATAAAACGCATTAATAAAAAAACCAAGTAACTTTCCGTGTTTTCTGGTAGAATAAGTCGCGTTGATGCTTGTGCCTCATGAACCAGCGCATGCCATTGACTAATATCTGTAGGATGTAAGATTAATTGACTCATAATAACCCCACCTAAATCTGTGGCTTACTTTCAGTTTAGCAAACTTCCTTCAGTTCGTTATATAATTTAGATAGCCCTTAACGGCAACTTTTCATTGGAACCAGCATGACCAGAAAAATTCGAAACATCGCCATCATTGCCCATGTCGATCATGGTAAAACGACTCTTGTTGACAAATTACTCCAACAAACCGGCACCCTAAATGAGCGAGCACCGGTGGTTGAGCGCGTTATGGATTCGAATGCGCTGGAAAAAGAGCGCGGCATTACGATTCTTGCCAAAAACACCTGTATTCAATGGAATAACCATAAAATTAACATCGTGGATACCCCAGGACACGCTGACTTCGGTGGTGAGGTTGAGCGTATTCTTTCTATGGTGGATGGCGTATTACTGCTGGTCGATGCGGTAGATGGTCCGATGCCACAAACTAGATTTGTCACCCAAAAAGCATTTGCCCAAGGCTTAAATCCAATCGTTGTAGTCAATAAAGTCGACCGACCTGGCGCAAGGCCCGACTGGGTTGTTGACCAAGTATTTGATTTGTTTGATAACTTAGGCGCAACCGATGAGCAACTCGACTTTCCGGTCGTCTATGCCTCAGCGCTGCAAGGCTATGCAACCATGGAGTTATCCGAGCAAAGTGACAATATGGATGCGCTTCTGCGCACTATTGTTGATCAAGTGCATGCGCCTAAAGTCGATGTGGATGGGCCGTTTCAAATGCAAGTCAGTGCTCTCGACTATTCTTCCTACGTTGGCACCATTGGCATCGGTCGTGTCACACGCGGCAAAATCTCTGCAAAATCACCGGTTAAAATTATTGATGCGGCGGGTGACGTTAAGAGTGGCCGTTTATTACAAATCTTAGGCTTCGATGGCTTGGAGCGCGTTGAAGTACCAGATGCAGAAGCCGGAGATATCATCGCTGTTTCTGGAATAGAAGGATTACATATCTCAGATACCATTTGCGACCCAGCAACGGTTGAAGCACTCCCCGCACTCACGGTAGATGAGCCCACCATCAGCATGACCTTCCAGGTCAACGACTCTCCTTTCGCAGGCCAAGACGGCAAATACGTCACCAGCCGAAAAATTCGTGAAAGACTACAAACCGAGCTGTTACACAATGTTGCGCTTCGAGTTGAAGATACTGAAGACCCGGATAAGTTCCGTGTCTCTGGGCGAGGTGAACTGCACCTATCTATTCTTATCGAAAACATGCGCCGTGAAGGCTATGAGCTTGCCATTTGTAAGCCTGAGGTCATCATCCATGAAAACGATGGTGTACGTGAAGAACCGTACGAAAGACTGACCGTCGACGTCGAAGAAACTCATCAAGGCACCATCATGGAGCGACTTGGTGAGCGTCGCGGTGACTTACAAAACTTGGTTCCAGATGGTAAGGGGCGAGTGCGTCTAGACTACGTCATTCCAACTCGCGGTTTAATTGGCTTTCATACTGAGTTTCTCTCAGCAACGTCAGGCACAGGACTCATGTACCATGTGTACGATCACTATGGCCCATTTGTACAAGGCAACATCGGTAAACGTAGCCAAGGGGTTTTAATTGCTAACTGCCAAGGAACCGCTCGTGGTTTTGCACTGTTTAACTTACAAGAGCGTGGTCGTATGTTTATCGAACCACAAACACCATGTTATGAAGGCATGATTGTTGGTATACATGCTCGAGACAACGACTTAGTGGTCAACGTCACCAAAGAAAAACAACTCACTAACGTCCGTGCTTCAGGGACTGATGAAAACATCGTCCTGGTACCTGCTATTAAGTTGACACTTGAGCAAGCGCTTGAGTTTATTGACAATGATGAACTGGTTGAAGTCACTCCTGAAACCATTCGCCTTCGTAAAAAAGCACTGAAAGAGCATGAAAGAAAACGTGCTAGTCGCCAAGGAGATCAAAGCTCGTGACCAAGAAAAAGGCTTTTTCTCGCGTCGTCTTGTACGCGCGCCAGCACCGCGCGAACCAAAGCGTGAATGAGACGCTGGAGCGCTTAGTCAGCTATCTCAAGTCCAAGGAAATCACGCCTTACTTAGATATAGATACCGAGTCGCAATTCTCCCTAGATTGCCCGGTACTGCCAAGAGACAAGATGAATAAGCCTGGCACACTCATTGTGGTCGTTGGCGGGGATGGTAGTCTGTTGTCTGCCGCCCGTATGGCAATTCATATTGGTGTACCCGTCATTGGCATTAACCGAGGACACCTTGGTTTTCTAACCGACATTTTACCTCAAACGTTTGAATCGGCCCTGGGTGACGTCTTATCAGGACACTACATTCAAGAAAAACGCTCTTTATTACAACTCCGTTTTTCAGACAGCTCAGAGAAAACCATTTTAGGCGATGCTTTAAACGATATCGTGCTTAGCCGAGGCACAGAAACCCACTTAGTGCGCTTTGATGTATATATCGATGAGCAATTTGTCAGCCACTACCGAGCCGATGGTTTAATTTTTTCAACGCCCACAGGCTCAACCGCTTATGCACTTTCAGCGGGTGGCCCCATCATGCATCCAAAACTCAAGGCACTGGTGATGGTCCCCATGTTTTCGCATAGCTTGAGTGCCCGGCCCTTGGTGATTGACGCCAATTCCACCATTCGCCTCCATATCAGTGAGCAAAATGAAATTCCTCTTCGCATCAGCTGTGATGGGCATGATTCATATCCGATTGAACCTGGCACTTCGGTTTTTATCGAAAAAAACCCTCACACACTCGAACTGTTACATCCAAAAGATTATCATTACTACGATACCTTACGCGTAAAACTGGGTTGGGGCTCAAAACCAGAAGGATAAACTTATGCTGCGCTCACTTGTGATTGAGAACTTAGCCATTGTCGCACACTTAGAGCTAGACTTTTCCGAAGGCATGACCGCCTTCACCGGTGAAACTGGCGCCGGTAAATCCATTATGATTGATGCTTTAATGCTTGCCATGGGTGGACGCACAGATGCATCTATCGTACGCTCAGGCGAGGCAAAGTGCAGTGTCTCGGCCCTGTTTAGCTTTGAGGAAGACTCAGAGCCCGGCGTGTGGCTTAAAGCCCATGATTTATACGAAGAAAACGAAGTGTGTCTACGCCGGGTGATTTTTTCAGAAGGCCGCTCCAAAGCCTATATCAATGGGCAGCTCTTCCCCTTACAAAAGATCAAAGCGTTTAGTGAACTCTTACTCGATATTCACGGCCAACACCAGCACCAGCGCCTTCTCACACCGGCAACGCACCGCTTACAGCTCGACCAATACGCAAACCACCAAAGCTTACTGAATGACGTGCAAGCAGCCTATCAAAACCATCAAGCAATTAAAGAAGAACAGCAAGCACTCCTGGAAAAACCATCAGATAAGGCACACGCTGACTTCTTAAGATATCAAATTGATGAGTTGCAGGCACTGAACCTTGAGCCAGATGAGCTAGAACGCTTAAATCAAGAACATCACTGCCTACATCATGCCAAAAATTATCTTGAAGACATCAACCAAGTGCATGCGCTACTTTGTGAGAACCACGAAGGAGCGCCTCATGTGCAAGAACAACTCTACCGTGCCACACAGCATTTAAATGCGCTCCCTTTAGACAACGAAAACTTAACGACCGCACGCGAGCTGATAGAAACTGCTTCCATTCAATGCCAAGAAGCCATACACGAAATCGAGCAGTTCGCACGCCTAGTCCAACTCGACCCCGAGCGTCTAGATGCAGTTGAAAAGCGCTTAGGTGTCTTACATGACATGGCTCGAAAATATCAAGTTCAACCCGAAGAATTGCTTGAAAAACTGAATCAGCTGGAAGCTGAGGCAAATCAGCTCGAATACGTTGAAGAAGAACAAAAGCGCTTACAAAAGGCTTTAGGCGAAGCTGAAGATTTGTATCGAACTGCCGCCGAAAAGCTGAGAAAATCACGCCAAAATCACGCAAAAAAGCTCGAAGCAGACATTACCAACATGCTGAAGCAGTTAGGCATTGGTCAAGGCGTTTTCAAGCTGATGATAACCCCGCTCGAGACCATGCACGCCCATGGTTTAGACAAAGTTGAGTACTTTGTCAGTACAAATCCAGGCGTTCCTGCTGACGCACTGTCAAAAATTGCCTCAGGGGGAGAGCTCTCAAGAATCAGTCTTGCTATTCAAGTCATTACAGCAACACGTGCCCAAACGCCGACGTTGTTTTTTGATGAAGTAGATGTCGGGATTGGTGGCGCAACAGCTGCTCGTGTGGGGCAATTACTGCGAAAACTTGGCGAGCGCTTACAAGTCTTTTGTGTCACTCACCAACCACAGGTTGCCGCTAAGGCACATCATCACTTGGTGGTTAAGAAACATGCCAATGAAACACACACATTTTCTGAAGTTAAAACGTTGGTTATCGATGAAAAAATTACGGAAATTGCACGCATGCTAGGTGGACTACAGATTACCGAGGAAACTCGCGAGCATGCCAAAGCATTATTGCTTGAAGATGAAGACTAGAGGCTGTTAACAATGCCCGCTCGAAAACTGACTTATCCCCACGAAAATTTATTTTCTATTTTTAAACTTAGAGTCCGTGTCCTCACTGCGTCGGTCACCTAAATCGTCTTCAAACTGATGCTCGTCGTCCTCATCTTCCTCTTCCCCTTGGTTCCGGGCATCCTCATAAGCATCTAGTGCTGATCCAAGACTACCCTCCTGATGCTTGGCGAGCGCCTGTTCAAACCCCGCATCCTGGCCTTTAATAAATGCTTCTCCAGCCTCATTCGCAACAGCAATCACATTCCCTTTGTCATCTTCAACAACAAAGCTTTCCTTTCTCTCAATTGCGAGCTCTCGTATGAAATTATTTCGTGCTTCTTCATTGGGGAATGACAATGTAACGCCTTTTCCTGATTCTTTTTTTGCAGAAGCCCGGTCCCGCCAACCGCCTTTTTCTGCAAATTGATGGTAAAAGTCAATGATCTCATCAGGGTTGGTTTTTTTGGGTTTTACGACGACTTCCTCTTCTCCAGACCGTGCATCTTCAAATTCCTCCTCCTCTTCTTCCTCCTCCTCTTCTTCGGGTACAGGTATGACGGCTGGTGTTCCACCAAATTCAGCAGTGTAATATGGTTTGTCCGTTTGCTTCCCTAGCTTCGCTAAGAAGCTAGCAAGTGCTTCTTGATTCTCAAACTCTAGATCGAGATACAACCACTCATCCCCGATTTTGCCTTCAGTCATAGGCTCAGGCGGCTGAGATCGAAATAAATTACCCACAAGTGGTGGTAAGTAATCGAGAAGTCCAGCTCCCTCAGGAGGGTGCTGATTATTATATGCCTCTTTAATTGCTGTACGAGCCCCTTCTCGACTAGGTTTAAAAAAAAGTCTGGTCTTGGCCATCACGCCACTCCTCAAAATAAGTTTTTGAATGCCTTATTTTTGAAAGTGTAGTTCATTTCCAGGAATGCGCGAATCAGCACTCGAAGCCTCATCTGCAACAAAGAAACCATGAGCTTCGCGAGCATTACAGGCACTCACATCGTCAGCTTTTTTTTTAGGGTGTTCACCAAATTGATGACGTATTTCACTCGCACGGTGAGTACCCGCACGCAATGCACGCTCAATGATTAAATCAAAATTTGCCTCCTCTAAAACAGAAAGCTCTTCATAGGTCGTTCCTGTTGTTTTTGCTGCACCAGGCACTGGACTAGCATGGGAGGCAACACTCGACACCATATCACCTAAACTCACATCCGGGCGCTGTTGTACTAAATGGACGACATCAGAAAAAAGTCTTACCACTTCCACATCGGCCTCTTCAGGAGATTTTCCTTGTGCTATATAGCCGTTCCTAACTGACTTCATCATGTTCAAAGCAAAACCGATACCACTACTACGAAGCGCTGTATGTCTATCATATTCTTCCAAGCTATCAATAGGCTGAACACTGCCACCTGCACTCAAAAGTGCTGTCACAAGCTGTCTGGTCTCATCACTCAAAGCTGTCACAGCATAGTACCTGGTGTCTCCTCGCAGAACTTGAGCCGCTTGATCTGGCATTGCACAAACAATCTCACTCTTCGGGAAAAAGTATTTAAGTTGCTCTTCATTTGGACCTGCCGATATATCAATAACTGGCTGTTTACCAACATATGGCGCAAGCAATGTGTAAACGGTCTCTCTATTTTTAGGTGGTACACCGATAGCAACCATCGTGCTATTTTGAACCGCCGACGGAAAGTCTTGCTCTAATACATTGGTATAAGGGGTACGCAAATCTCCACGCCCAATTCTGCGACTGTATGCAAATACTTGCTCGGGTTTTAATACCCCTGTTTTCACTGCAGCATTAATAACAGTTTGTAACATACTGCCCAAACCTGAGGCAAATAAACGAATTGAGGGCAAAACTAGCTTAGGCATCTTGATATATCCTCCAGGGTAAAAACTATTCTTGACTTAAATGTGTACGACGGTCGCGCATGGTTTCTACGCTATTGACAACTGACCGATGGCAAATATTGCTCATCAGTGGAATGTCGCGAAGTGGAACGCCTGATTGTATCGTGTGTGCAATTAAAAAGCTATCTTGCCAAGCTTTTTCATGCTTACGAGCTGACGCCTTGAGCCAGAGTGCAGCCCATAAAAAATGAAAAACCCACTGGGCGCGTGTGTGCTCCATTTCATCATCAAATACAGCGTCCATGGCCTCCTCAAAACGGCACACCTTCAAACCATCAACAAAGCTACAGCTTCGATTCACGAGCCTATCCACCCGCTCATTTTCAAGATACCAGGAAGCAGCAAATGGCTTTTTCTTAAGCCAATGTGCCGAGCGCTGCAACGATTTATCTATGGTTTCTTGGGTAAAGGGTTCAATTTGTATGCTCAGCTGCTCCATCAGGGCCGAGACGTCCAAAGGCTCAGGTAAAAAATGCACCCCAAGCGCTTCTTGCAGCTCTAAGAAATGTAAATTTGGCACATTGCCTTTTTCCATGGTCACAGCTAAAAAGTGATTCACCATCCTGCAAATGTAATTTAAATCAACGTTTCGCAGTGTCACACCATCATCAAGCACTTCACGACAGTAACGAGTCACTTCTTCAGAGGTGATTCCAGGCGTTATCCATGCATCTTTCATGCCAATGCCATCCTTAATAAGCAAGCCGGCAAGCTTAATCAAACGCTTATCTTTGATTTGTAAAAACAAGCCTTGTGCCCCCCCCCCATCGACTTCGCTTGCTTGTATCTTAAGAATTTTTGCGGCTGACAGCTTAGCAAACACCACGCCTTTTTTCCTCTGTTCACGCAACCAACGAGCCACTACTCCCTGGTACTCATCAGGCAACCAAGTTTGAATAGCTTGAAGGCGCGATAAAGAAATGGAGCTGAGCGTAATATCCGATATCACGCTATCTAGGGCTGTCATGACAATCTCTCGCACCTCCGCTCTTGGATGTAAAAGCGTTAAAAGCGCCGCATCTTGGCCTTCTTCAATGCTACATAGATCTACGACCAACTCGGCAAAAAAATCAGCTGGCATGGCATGGCTTTGTGCAAAAAAATGTGCAGTCAACTCAAAGGTAGATAAATCAGAGAGTTCTGCAATGAGCTCTCTCATCGATTGAAGATGATCAATGCCATCAACCTGCAATGCTTCGCTCTCTTCCTCAGCAAGCATCAAGTACATATCTTGCAGTGCTGGAGAAAGTGTCACTTGTGCGTCATAAAATGCACTCATGACAGGGAGCCAAAAGTTAATGCTCTGTGAGCCATCTTGAATCACTTGAACCAGCTGCTCCATCAGCACATCCATAGCACGTGTGGCACGCTTATTACCGTTTTCGGAGGCAAACTGCAGTTGAGAAACACAAACATCTAAAGCAAACAAACATGCAGAATACAGCGCTTGATTTTCATTTAAAGTTTTTTCATCAAGAGTTGCAATCATTTGGACCAAAGCTGGCACCAAGGCTGGCTCTTCTAGAAAGTGTGGGGGCTCTTCTGAGCGTGGTTCACTGCCTGATGCAATCACAGTTGCTGCATCAACAATCCACCGACTTAATTTATCAACAGCTGCTGTCGTCATATGGCCTGCTTCTCAAGTGCCCTGGGACGTCCTGCCTCATCAATTGCGACAAAAGTAAATATACCTTCTGTCACTTGTAATTTTTTGCTTGTGGCTAACACTTCTCTCCACACTTCTACTTTAATCTTCATAGAAGTTCGGCCTTGGCGCAGTAATTGTACGTAGCAGCTCACCATGTCTCCAACATGCACGGGCTGCAAAAAGCTCATAGACTCAATCGCAACCGTTGCAGCGCGCCCCTTTGACCGCTGCTTCGCTAAAATACCCGCGGCCAAATCCATCTGAGACACAAGCCAGCCTCCAAAAATATCACCATTTGCATTGGTGTTCATTGGCATCGCCAAAGTCTGAATCGCTAGCTCACCTTGTGGCTCATCGGTCATGATAACCCTCGTTTTAACTTGGCAAACGCATCTGCCATCGCTGTATTCATTACAACAGGTGTCGGCTTATCGTTCACTATTTTATTCTTACGCTTTTTCTTAGATATCTCAAGCGACTCAGAAGGTTTTTCTTCGGTCCTCATACCAAAGGCAATTCGTCGCTTTTTGCTATCCACTTGTAATACCTGGACTTGTACCACATCTCCGACCTTTAATACCTCATACGGGGTGCGCACAAAACGTGTCCCAAGCTCTGAAATATGCACCAACCCAAGTGGCTGAATGCCTACATCTACAAATACGCCAAAACTACTAATACGAGTCACTACACCCTCAAGACTCATACCCACTTTCAAATCTCGAATCGTCTCAATTTGCTCATCAAACTGCGGTTTTTTAAATTTAGGGCGTGGATCTTTCCAAATAGCACGTTGCTTAGTCAGTAACTCTTGCTCATCCGAAGGTAGTGTGTCTAACTCATCTAAACGTGCGTAATCATTTGGGTGCAAACGAGTTGCATCAAGTGGATTAGCGCCACCAGACACCCTTAAAAATCCAGCGGCTTGCCGAAAACGCTCATCACTCATATCAGGCACAGCTTTCAAGGCTTCTCGAGACTCAAATGGACCATGCACTTCACGAAACTGAACCAGTTTCTTTGCAAAATCGGCATCAAATCCTGAGACATAAGCTAATAGGAAATCAGGTGCCGTATTGACATCTACGCCCACTTCATTGACGGCATCTTCCATCACCCCAGCCAAAGACATAACCAAGCGCTTAGGGTTCACCTCTTCTTGCAGCTCTCCAAGCTGCAGCTTATCGATTGGCACTCGAGCAAGTTCAAGCATGGGGTCTTGGAAACGTCTTGCTATTGAGACGGCACCCTGCTCTGCAGATGCGCCACTCGGCAAGCCAGATTCATCCACAGCGAAGCTATCAAATGGCATATCTGGATAACGTGCGACAACGCCTGCAAATAGCCGTTTAAACTCAGCTAAATTTGTACCATTACCAAGAGCTACCAAACTCACCTGATGACGCGCAATATATTTTGCAAGGGTAGTGATGGCATCATGCCAGCGAAACTCTGGTGCTAAAGGAAATATACTACATGCATCCAGCAACAAACCCTTCTCATCGACAACCGCAATTCCGGTGGTCACACCTTCAGAAAATAAGCCCATTACGACACCCTGAGGAGATTGGGTACCTAATAAAAGCCCCTGCAATTGCTTTGAAAGCCCATGAATCATTTCATCATCTGAGCGGTTTTTAAGCTGTGCTAATAACTCCACTTCAAGCATCGGGAAAATCTTTTTTTGCCAAAGCGTTTGCAGCACTGGGGCCGGTCCTTTCGGAAACTTAGAGGCTAGGTACTCTTCGCCATAACGTGGCTCTGAAAAAGCAATGTGCAACGACAAGGCTTGTTCTCGGCGACCACGCAACAGCATATGCAACTTACGAGCAGGTATGTTTTGTAGCAGAACTCGGTCAAAAGCATACTCTGCCCACTGCACTTGACTCGACCTTCTTTTGGGCTTTTTGGATTTTTTGCTGACTTTTTTTTCGGGAAGCACCACTGAAGACAAAACGCCTTCTTCCCATAATTTGTCACGAAGGTGCTTAAATATGCTGCCATTTTCTTCTATTTCTCGCATTAAAAGCTGCTCAACATGAAGCGGCTTTTCAGGCTGCTTCGCTTTCAGGGCAGCTTCATGCTCAAGCTTGCGAGTCAGGCGTGCTTTATGAGCTTTTTCTATATCCAGGTGGCGGCGAAGCTGACGCAAAGGCGTTTTCTTCATGCCTCCAGTTTTTAACTTTTGATAGCGTACAATAAATGGAACGCTCTCTCCTTGCTTCAGTAAATCAACAGCCACTTCCACTTGCGAGCGACTTAGGCGAAAGCGTGCCGCCACATCGGCGACCACTTGCCCTATCTCTTCCATCATGACGCATACCTCAAAAAAAAGCTGTATTCTACTCGACTGTGACGGATTTCGCCAAATTACGGGGCTGATCGACATCTGTTCCTTTCGCAACAGAAACATGGTACGCAAGCAACTGCAGTGGCAAAGTATAAATGATTGGCGCTATCCAATCCCCACAGTTTGGCACTTCTATCATTTTTGCGCCGTTCTCAGTCCACTTACCAGATGCGTCAGCAAACACCACCAACTGCCCACCTCGCGCACTCACTTCATGCAAGTTAGATTTTACTTTTTCAAGCAATGCATCATTGGGAGCCACTGCAATGACTGGCATTTCTTCATCAACAAGCGCAAGCGGCCCATGCTTTAACTCTCCCGCGGGATACGCTTCTGCATGAATATAGGAAATTTCTTTAAGTTTAAGCGCCCCCTCAAGTGCAATCGGGTAATGCACGCCTCGACCTAAAAACAGAGCATGTTCTTTATTCACAAAAAGAGGCGTCAGTGCTTTGATTTGCGCATCAATAGCTAACACTTCTTCGCATTTTCGGGGTAAATGTCTTAATTCCTCAAGCACTTCACCAGCACGCATTTCGTCTGGACACAATGCAATGGCAAGCATGAGGAATGCCGCAAGTTGCGTGGTAAATGCTTTGGTTGAGGCAACGCCGACCTCAACCCCTGCACGCGTCAAACAAACGTGATCGGAGGCTCGCACCAACTCACTTGCCGCAACGTTACAAATGGCAAAGCTTGCTAAATAGCTCATTTTCTTCGCTTTGTGCAGCGCTGCTAAGGTATCTGCCGTTTCACCAGATTGAGAAACGGTAATAAAGAGCGTGTCATCCTGCACCACCACATCTCGATAACGATATTCACTGGCTATTTCGACTTGAGTTGGAATTTGAGCCAAAGACTCTAGCCAATACTTCGCCACAACCCCTGCATGATAACTGGTCCCGCAGGCAACGATTTGCACTTGCTTGACTTGATCAAACATCTTAAGCGCATCTTCACCAAAACTTGCCCGCAACACTTGAAGACTTGCAAGACGGCCTTCGAGTGTATCTGCTAAAACTTGTGGCTGCTCAAAAATTTCTTTCATCATAAAGTGACGATAAGCTCCCTTGCTCACGGTGTAAGCACCTTCCAGCATCGGTTGTGCTTCACGTGCAACTGCTTCATTGTAGGCATCAAACAACTCAACCTTAGATGGCGTCACACGAGCACTATCACCCTCGTCCAAATAAATCAAAGATTGTGCAAATCCTCTGAGTGCTAGCGCATCAGAGGCGACAAATTGCTCATCCACGCCGAGGCCAATCACAAGCGGGCTGCCTTTACGAAAAGCAACTAGCTCATCAGGATAAGACTGATGCAAAACCGCCAACGAAAAAGCCCCTTGCATTTGAGCAGCAGCAGCTTGAACAGCTAAGAGTAAAGATGGGCTCTTTGCGTAATGATGATGAATTAGGTGTGCAATCACTTCTGTATCTGTATCAGATAAAAAAGTGTAACCTGCTTCGCTCAACTCTTTTCGCAACATATCGTGGTTTTCAATAATGCCATTATGCACCACTGCAACTTCATCTGATGACAAATGAGGATGTGCATTTTTCTCACATGGCTTACCATGGGTTGCCCAGCGCGTATGCGCAATCCCGGTACTCCCACTGAGTCCTACTTCAAGCATAGCATCAGCAAGGACCTGCACTTTTCCCATGATACGAACCCGCTCTAAATCTCCGTCAGATTTAAGCACGGCCATACCAGCAGAGTCATACCCCCGATACTCTAAACGTCGTAAGCCTTCGAGCAACACTTGTGTGATATTACGCTTTGAAGTTGCCCCAATTATTCCGCACATTTTTTCTCTCCTAAACTGTTCTAGTCCCTATTACTTCACCCCCCCTACGTCCCGCGGTTTATCCGCGGGACCCATGGATGCCGTGGACAAGCCACGGCAAGTAGGCAAACAAAGTTAATTGCGCTTCATGAGTCGTGCTCGATCACGCTGCCAATCTCGATCTTTTGTGGTTTCACGCTTGTCTCGCGTTTTTTTACCCTTGGCAAGCGCCACTTTAACCTTGACCTTATTTCGCTTCCAATAAAGAGATAAAGGCACCATCGTGTAACCTTGTCGCTCAATATACCCAAGCAAGCGTGCTAATTCTCTACGATGAAACAATAATTTACGTGTTCTTGTCACATCGGGTGTGATATGTGCAGAAACGGTTGGCAGTGGCTGAATTTGCATCCCTAAAAGCCACGCCTCACCTCGCTTTAAAATCACGTGCGCATCCGACACATTCACCTTTCCAGCACGAAGACTTTTGACTTCCCAGCCCTCAAGGACAAGTCCTGCTTCAAAGTCTTCTTCAATAAAATATTCAAACCGTGCCTTTCGATTGGTTACGATTGTCGCACTGTTTTTTGACGAACCGCTCATTGTTTCTCTCTTCTACGCCGCAACACACAAAAATTCAACAACAATAGCATGCGATGATGCTTGACGCCACAAACTCGCCCCCGCACAATAAGGTTTCAAGCTTAACTAACCTCAGTGAGACTAGGATATGACCGCTGAAACAAACCGCACCAAGCTTTTTATTCTCGATACCAACATCTTAATGCATGATCCAACTGCCATTTACCACTTTGATGAACATGACGTTTATCTGGCAATGGTTGTCCTTGAAGAATTAGATCAACATAAAACTGGACTTTCTGAAGTGGCACGAAATGTCCGTCAGACCAACAGGATGTTAGTTGAGCTCATGACCAATGCAACCCATAAGACCTTAAGCCAAGGATTACCACTCACAGGTGCCTTAAGCCCTGACACCACCAAGCGCTCTGGCCGCCTGTTTTTCCAAACAGACGATGTCGAGCAAATTCTACCCCAATCTCTACCAGGACATAATGTCGATAATACCTTACTAGGTATTGCACTAGGGCTACAAAAAAAACATGCCAACCAGCAAATTATTATTGTCTCTAAAGACATTAACTTGCGTATCAAAGCAGGAATTTTAGGCATTGCTGCAGAAGACTACCACAATGACCAAGTGCTAGATGATGTCAACTTGCTTCACAGTGGTCTTCACAAGCTCAGTGACGACTTCTGGGATACACATGCCAAAGACATGAACGCCTGGAAAGAAGATGGACGCACGTTCTACCAAATTAAAGGACCGCTCACGAAGCACTGGAACCCAAACGACTGTCTCACAACCAACGATAAGCAGTTCCAAGCCGTAGTCCGCAAGCACGAAGAGGCCGAAGTTGCAATCGTTGAGATGGCGCGTGACTATACCCAAGAGAAACATGCTGTCTGGGGCATTACTGCTAGAAACAACGAACAAAACTTTGCACTAAACCTCTTATTGGATCCCAATATTGACTTTGTGACTCTACAAGGTTCAGCAGGCACCGGTAAAACCTTACTTACAGTCGCCGCAGGCCTGACTCAAGTGCTCGATCAGGGCCGCTACAGCGAAATCATCATGACCCGTGTCACCATTCCGGTGGGGGAAGACATTGGCTTCTTACCTGGCACCGAAGAAGAAAAAATGACGCCTTGGATGGGCGCTCTCATGGATAACCTTGAGGTTTTACATAATGAGCAAGAAGGTGGGCGCTTCGGGCAAAGTGCAACACAAGACTTACTACAAAACCGAATCAAGATTCGCTCCCTAAACTACATGCGAGGGCGTACTTTCTTAAATCGCTTTATTATTATCGATGAGGCACAAAACCTTACCTCCAAGCAGATTAAAACCTTAATCACGCGTGCAGGTCCTGGTAGTAAAATCGTCTGCCTTGGAGATATCAAGCAAATTGATACCCCGTATCTCAGCGAAACCACCTCGGGGCTCACCTTTGCTGTGGATCATTTCAAGCACTGGGAGCATAGTGCGCACATGACTTTAACGCGCGGAGAACGCTCAAGGCTTGCACATTATGCTGCCGAGCATTTATAGTACGTGTTTTAAACCAAGGTAAATTATGTCTATTCTTGCCCTAACCTATGATGACGTGCTGCTTATCCCAGCATATAACCACCATGAATCGCGTCGAGTTGTTGATATCAGCAACAAGGACCGCCTAGAAAAATTAAGCTTAACGTTACCCGTGATGAGCTCAAACATGGACACCATCACCGAAAGTGGTATGGCAAACTTCATGCATGAAAAGGGTGGTATTGGTGTGTTGCATCGCTTCTTAAGTATTGAAGATAACATCAAACAATTTAAAGCATGTAACGGTCAAGCCTTCGTTTCTATTGGCTGTACCGAGGCAGAACTTGAGCGTGCTGAAGCACTTCGCGATGCAGGTGCCGACTTCTTTTGTGTCGATGTCGCACATGCTCATGCAAAGTATGTTGGGAAAACACTGAAAAAACTCCGCAAACTGCTTGGAGAACGCTGCATTATGGCTGGAAACGTCGCAACCTATGCAGGTGCTGACTACCTTGCTTCTTGTGGAGCTGACATCATCAAAGCCGGCATTGGCGGTGGCTCTGTTTGTAGTACTCGTGTAAAAACAGGCTTTGGGGTACCTATGCTTAGCTGTATCCAAGACTGTGCTCGAGCAGATCGCTCAATTGTGGCCGATGGTGGCTTGCGAACTTCAGGGGATATCGTCAAAGCCCTCGCCTTTGGCGCAGATTTCGTCATGATTGGTGGCATGCTCGCAGGCACAGGGCCCACACCTGGAGAAGTAATTACCAAAGAAGATGGCACAAAAGTTAAACGCTACCGCGGCATGGCCTCTCGTGAAGCCCAAGAAAACTTCCTTGGCCAAATGCATGAGTGGAAAACTGCTGAAGGAGTTTCTACTGAAGTTCCTTACCACGAAAGTGAAGAAGCCATTATTGCAGATGTCATTGGTGGGCTGCGCTCAGGTCTAACCTACGCAGGTGCTGACAGCATCAGTGAGTTACAACGTAAGTTGAACTATGTGCAAGTGACCCCTGCAGGACGCCATGAAAGCTTGCCACATAAACTAATGGATTAACAAGGCGTCGCGGCGACACATAGCCCCGCCTCATGCCTGAATCTTCTACACATCTTGCATATGCATTAAAGGCATGATCAAATTGCACTTCAAATTTATTTGGAGTGCAACTCTATGAACCTAGATATACAGAACGCTACAGCATGGTCAGAAGCTATCTTTGGTCAGGTA
>JASBUZ010000012.1 GCA_030147635.1 Gammaproteobacteria bacterium | reverse complement strand
CGCTCAAATGGCATCTCTTGATAAATTTGTGCTTCGATTAAGTTTGACTGCACCTGGGCGAGTGTGTCGAGTAAAGATTTGTCTTCTATAGATAACTTAAGCACGAGTGTGTTTACAAAAAAACCAATGAGTGGTTCTAGTTGTGGATGCTCTCGACCTGCTACAGGCGTACCAATCAAAATCTCTTTTTGACCTGTATAGCGAGATAATAATAGGCCCAAAGTGGTTAGGCACAGAGTAAATGGGGTGACTTGATGTTTTTGAGAAAAGGCTTGTAATTCAAGTGGTAAATCAAACTCTACTGAATCCCCTTGGTACTTGACATGAGTAGGTCTTCGGTAGTCTATCGGCAATTGTAAGGTTTCAACTCCCGATAGCTGTTCCAACCAGTAAGCTTTCAACTCATCCCAGCGTGATTCAACTAAGCTCCTCTGCCAAACAGCAAAATCTTTATATTGAATTTCAAGTGAGTCTGTTGCTTGTAAAAGATTGCCAGACCAACCATCAAATGCAATGTGATGGAATACAAGCACTAATTCACCACCATACACACCAACCCTTAAAGGATGGCCTGTGGTTAAATCAAACTTACGTTGAGTAAATTCATCAATGTTAGAAATTGTCTCGACAGGTAATACTTCATCATGCACTTTTTGGTAAACGCCTAACTCATCTAGCACAAAACAGGTGCGCAAAATTTCATGGCGTGAAACCAGGTGATGTAAGCTTTCAAGCAACTCGGGTGAGTATGGCTGCTTCAGGACAATATGATACGGTGAGGCTTCTTTTTCATACTGCTCAATAAACCATAAACGTTCTTGACCATAAGAAAGCGGTGCGCGATTACCCGAGTAGACAGGTATCGCTTTTAAAAATTTTTTACCTTTTAATATCGCACACAGTGCAGTAATCGTTCTGCTCTTTAATAAATCTGTAATACTTAACTCTCGACTGAGTGAACGGCTCATCTTATGAACTACTTGCATGGCTAAAATAGAATGGCCACCCAGCGCAAAAAAATCATCCTCAATACCAACCTGTGGCACCTGCAGAGCTTCTTGCCATATCTGACAAGCTAGACTTTCCATTTCATCTCTAGGTGCCACGTAAGTTTCTGCATCAGGATTAAAATCAGGTTCAGGCAGTGCTGATTTATCTAATTTGCCATTTTCAGTCAGAGGAAAATGGTCCAGCTCTATTAAGATACTTGGCACCAAATATTGAGGAAGCCTTTCTTCGAGATAAGCCTTCAAGCCCTTAGCCTCTCCCGCATAATAAGCAACCAGCTTGTCATTATGAACTACAACGGCACTTTGTTTGATTGATGGATGCGTATTTAATACATGCTCTATTTCACTCAACTCAACTCGGTAACCACGAATTTTTACCTGTGTGTCATTTCTCCCCACATACTCCAAGTTACCATCAGCGAGCCTACGGACTAAATCTCCTGTTTTGTAT
>JASBUZ010000006.1 GCA_030147635.1 Gammaproteobacteria bacterium | reverse complement strand
GTTTAAGAAAGGACAATTCAACATATGGATGTATGGCAATCGAACCGAAGCTTCATTTATCAATGAGCAATTTGGGTTATACAGCTGACGTGTGCCCAAAATCTATGGTTTCGCATCTTCGAAATTATTTGCAACGGAGCCGCGTAAGGCGCTAACATCCGTTGATTAAACCAACTTAATATCATACCCCATGCTCTTACTAGATGGAATTTACTTGCGAATAAACATGCCAAGTTGCTAGTGTTCAAAAGCAAGTCTGGCAGCTATTATCAACATAATGGAAAATCTCTATCCAGAGAAACTAGCAACAATTATGCTACACATTGGATAACTTTTTTAGTTTTCCTCCATCAACCAACCTCAACATAGATGCAGATCTCTTTTCCGTGGCTTGTAAAAAATGATTTAGTTTATTGTCATGAATTGATTGGCATAAGGTGCGCTGAAACTCATCATTAAAAGCATGCTGCAAATCAATGCGCTTAAACGACGCTATTTTGGGCATATGAATATTTTCCTGGGATGTATATTCATTAATCTCATCATGTAGCTCGTTGTACATGTAATCACCCATTCTGGCAATGTAATCCGCCTTGCAGTAAAACAAAAAGCGAAATAACCCAGGAATAGGCTCTTTTTTACGAGTGGCAAAAGAATACATCACATATCGATTTTCACCCAGGTCGCGCACGATCATGGTTCCATGGCGAAGCCCGTACTTTTCTTCTTTAATGTGATTAATCGCCGCATCGATTTCATTTTGCTCCACAGAACGCCATGGATACATCGTATAAGCCGTGTAAATACTCTGCTTATAATTTGAGTCCATACTTACAAAATTTTTCTTACACAACTCTTCCGCCATTTGCGGGGTCGGTGAGAAAAATAGGCTCTCATGCTGTCCAAAAAAAATATTAATAGAAAAATGATCAATGCATAATTCCCCCGCAATAGCTTCCTGGAATATGCGTTGAATTTTCTGGCGATGCTGATGAGAAATATCAGCTTTTAAATGATTAGCTATACACACAATATATTCCCTCTGTAACACCCACTTATTTTTATTTTCTAGGGTTCATGGTGTGGTTTTAAACAAGATTTTTAAATCTTATAGACTTACACTATAATCCCATTCTAAAAAGTATCTATCCCTGTAATCAGGGAGTATTTTGTGAATCAATATGTCAACCACTGAACAGAACCCTTCCCCATTTACCTGGCACTCTGAGGTCAGAGGTTATGAAATCGATCTTCAAGGCATTGTTAATAATGCGGTTTACCTTCAATACCTGGACCAAACCCGTATTCTATACCTCTTGTCCAAAAAGATTGATTGGGAAACTTGGCATAAAAATGGACACAACCTGGTGGTGAATCACATCGATTTACATTTCAAACAGTCTTTACGCCAGCATGATCAATTTTATGTAACTACCGTTGCTAAACCCAAGGGGCGTCTCAAAATTGTTTTCGAACAATCGATTTTTAAGCAAGATAACACCTTAATAGCACAAGCCACTGTGACTTGCGTATGCGTCTCTACAACCACCAATAAACCTCTAGCCTCCCCTGAATTAATCCAATTACTAGGCGCTGTTTAACAAAGCCAAATTTGTTTTTTCAATTTCATGACGCGCCTCAAACATGGATTGAATCACCTTAAACCCTCCCAAGCCACGAAAAGCCTGCGCCATCCCCCACGGATGGATACTACCAATGACACCGCGCAAAATACCTTCCATTACAGCTTCAATCATTGTCGTACAACTCATTTTTTCTTTGATATTTTTCGAGTAGGTTTCTACTGTATAAGGACTGATATTTAGTATTCTCGCTATCTCTTTCGTTGTTTTACCTTGAGACGCTAAAAGCAAACACTCCCTCTCGCGATCACTTAGCGTATGCGCTTTATCATATCCGCCTTTAATAACTGCTTTTCGGTAAGCTGTATTCGTTAAAATAAAAGCATTGCGATAAGCAGGATTATAATGAAGAATTAAATCTAAAAATTGATCCGTAAAATTCACACAAAAATCTTCAAAATCTTTACGTGTACCTTGGTAAACCGACGCACAATCTTTAAAAGGCTTACTTTTGATAGCACCAAAAATAAAAACGCACTCAGGACATTCCCTAACGAGATAGTAAGCGCGATGAACACCAAATCTCTCTTCTAACATTTGCTTAAATTTAAGTGAAACAGCGAACGTCTCATGACACAAAAAATGATCAATGCCGGTAATTGTTTCTAATCGAAAAGAGTAGTCTTCTTTATATAAAGACTCGGCATAGTAGGCCTCTAGCATATGAAAAATGTTAGACAACACAAAGCAGCTACCGTCATTAAAAACAATGTACATCACCATATGATCAAGCCCTATGCTGGGCAATGAACGACAAAACGCTTCTATTTCACGACGATATTTTAAGCTTACGATCAGAGGAATCTGTGCCGACATGATAAGCTCTCCTGCAACAAATACTCTTCTCGATTCGAAATTCTTTGTAGATAGCAAACACTCACTAGTGATAAAACTGCCGTGACTAACAAATAGGTGATTGCTACAAAACTAGTTTTGAAATAATGTGAGCCTATCAGTGCGACTAAAGGTGCTGTTCCGCCAAAAATTGCCATACTGCTGCCATAACCTATTGACGTTCCAGTACAACGCACATCACTAGGAAATACGTTAATGATGATAGGCATAATACTCGCAGCAATAAAGGCCAATGGCGCAGTCAGCAGCAACATGCCTAAAAATGCATGCCGTACCACACCATCATAAGATAGCTGTGAACTACTGCAGGCAAATACAATGAATAATAAACAACCAGTTATATATAAATTGTAATGCCCTACCCTATCACTCATATAACCTAACAAGGGTACAAAAATGATTAAACTCGCCAGTCCAAAAACAATAATCTTCATGGCATGTATAGAATCCATACTTAAATACACCATGAAATAAGAAGGTAAGTACCCAATCAGCAAATAAATGGCTACGGCCAAAACACTACTCATTCCAAAAATTAAGATGAGGCGTAGTAAATAGGATTTCATAACTGTAAAAACAGGTTTTGATATCTGCTCACTTCTTATCAGTAACGATTGAAATACAGGCGAGTCTTCCGCTTTAATACGAGAAAAAATTGCCATCACGCCCAAAGCCAATGAAAAAAGGAATGGAATACGCCAAGCAAAATGTTCGATTTCTTTGGCATCAAAAAAGCATGTCACAAGCGTGCATACCAAGGCACCTAAAAGTAGTCCAATATACGTGCTACACATCACCATACTTCCATTTAAACCCTGACGGCCCTGATGAGCAGACTCAATCAGATAAATTCCTGCCGTGGTCAACTCACTACTCACTGCCAAGCCTTGTGCTAATCGACACACTATCAGCAAAACTGGAGCCCAAACACCAATGGCATTGTATGTGGGCAACAAGCCAATACATAAAGTTGAAAGAGAAATAAATACAAGCGAGAGCAGTAAGGAAAACCGACGCCCATAGCGATCACCCAGAGAGCCAAACAATATACTCCCAAGTAAACGTGCACCAACCCCTACTGCAAAGGTACTGAAGGTAAGCAACAAAGATAAAAACGGTTTATTTGAAGGAAAAAATAATCCCGCAATAATTGTTGCAAAATATCCATATAATGCGAAGTCGTACCACTCCATAACATTTCCTGAAACAGTGGCAACCACTAGTTTTAAATAGTTACGTCTCATGAGACTGACTCAAGTGCTTCAATGCTTGTATCAGTTTTTTGATACCGACAAAAACTTCATTGATATTTTTGGCAACCATATTAGCCGGTGTACTGACAACCCGATGCCCCTCATCTATGACAACATTGTCAGCTGAGCAATTGATGTGAACACCACCCATTGATTGAAGTTGAGCAGCAATAGAATCGTCATGACCAATGGTTAATTGTGCCCCTGGATAAATTTTCGGTATCATCACAGGTGCAATGCAAATAAAACCCATCGGCATTTTTTGCGCTTTAGCCTGTTCAATCACTCGTTTCACATCAGATTGAAACTCAAAAGAGGATTTTTTCTCATACCAATCACATAAATTCGTGACCGCACCTAATCCACCAGGAAAAACGATTGCATCAAATGCATTCACATCAAGCTCAGGCAAAGCTTGAATCTTGCCTCTTACCAGACGCGCAGATTCTTGGAGAACAGAGCGTGAATCCGTGGAACACACTGTTTCATCGACATGATTAATGACACAGGCTTGCTTAATATCAGGAGCAAACGCTTGCCACTCCACACCCTCTTGCTCCAATGACAATAATGTCAAAATCACTTCATGCGTTTCTGATCCATCATGTTGACCACAACCAGCTAATATAACTGCAAATCTCATTATTCTTATTCCTTATGCATTTATTGTTATGTGTGTTCAAATAGCTCTTTTTGTGATCTATTTATTTCCACAAAATAAAATAATACCTTTTTTGAGGATTTTATCAATATTAATTCTCATAAAGAGAATTATTTTTTAGTAATCACATGCTCTGTATATTTATCCCCACGCCACAAATGTTTTGTAGTTTCATAATCCCATCCTGGGCCCAGAATATATTGAACTTTAAAGTTCATATAACAACGATCTAATTTTTGGGGCTCTACAAGACCTTTTAAATTTGGAAATGGATCATCATGAAATTGATAAACTAACCTGCCTTCTGCAATTTCTGGGAACTCAACACGCAAACCAACCAATCGATCGCGCTCAGCAACCAAACGCGCAAATTCGTTTGGATCACCTTGTTTAAAATCAACCCCATAAGATTTAGACAACCCTCTTTCCATTAAAACCGTAAATAATTCAAGCGCCCTTTCTTCTCCATATTCCTCTTTTAATAACTTGAACACATTTTCGAATAAACCAAAAAATGCCGCATTATAAGTATTCATACTCATTACATTTCTCCTATATTGAACCTTTCTCATTCATCGCTGAAACATATAAAAACCGCTCATTTTGATGTTGACTAAAATCAGTGGTTCTTATTTTTTTCCTAACAAAATACATTGCACCAAACATCAAAGAAGAAAGAAGGCTCACATAAAGACCCGGTAACATAGGGTTCTGTGAAAGCCTCTCCAATGCCATTAAAATCAATGGGGTCGTGCTGCTAAAAATAGTGATACTGGTATTGAATACGATTGATACACCCGAATACCTAACACCAAATGGGAATAACCTGACTAATAAAGAAAACAATGCCGCTGATAAAATAGCTATCCAACAAGAAAAAATAAAAATTGCACCAACTACAAAATAACCATTTGCCAACATGAGAAAGAATAGTGGTGAAAACAATATTACGCCTAGCGCGCCAACGCCATATACTTTCACTGAATCAAAACGATCTATATATTTACCAATAACTGGCGTCATCATTGCAATAAATAAAAGGGACAGACCTATTGTCAATAAGCCCACCTCACGTGTCATCTGAAGTTTTATGGTGAGATAATATGGCAAGTGTACAATCAGCAAACTTGTCGTAATGGAGTAAATGGCAACCAAACATAGGCCATATGACAACGCCCAAGCATGATTCTGGAATAAACCTCGCACTACCTTAGATTCAACGATTTTGTGCGTTTTTGCTTTATTAAATAACTCAAAATCATTGAGATAAAATCTCATTGAAATGGAAAATAGCCCCATTGGTAAAGACAAAAGAAAGGGTATTCTCCAACCCCAATCCCCTACCCAATGATGAGCAAGTAAGTAGCTTGTCCCAGCACAAACAAAAATTCCTAAAACGACACCAACTAAAACACTGGATAAAATAAGCGCACCTAATAATCCCTGATCTTTGAATGCGTTTTTCTCAAACAATAAAACAACGGCGCCACCCTCTTCACCACTGACGGATAGACCTTGTAGTAGCCTCAAAAGGATAAGAGCTATGGGTGCCGCATAGCCAATGGTTTGGTATCCAGGCGTAATGCCAATTAAAAAAGTTGATGCTGTAGACAGTATAATGGTTTTCGAAAGAGCACTACTTCGCCCCTTTCGATCACCTAAATACCCAAATAACAACGAGCCTAAAGGCCGTGTAAAATAACCAACTGCAAAAATACTTAGCACTATAAAATGCGCAATGAACTTTTCTTTAACCTCAAAAAAACATGCACTAATTTCATGAGTCAAAAAGGCGTAGATGGTAAAATCATAAAACTGCATGATATTGCCAACTAAAGCACCAATATATTTTTTATTCATCAATTTCTTTTACAACTTCCAGCGTACGCGAGCTATTTCTTTTTTTATTATTTTTATCAAAATTATACCCTGTAATGTTTTCCTCAATGATCGATTGCACCTGTTGGAAGCAATGATCCCCCATCTTATAGAACTCATGTTGCTGTTCTTGAATATTTCTTAAAAAATCGTCACCATCACTTTTAGTTGCAAATGAATATAGCAAGGTCAAACCATTCGATTTTTTTGTAATAACAACCCCTTTTTGAATCCCATTCTTACGCTCCATATTATTCTTCAATAAATTGGCATACCGCGCATCATAGGTTTCATCCCACGTGTATAAACTAAGATTGTTATAATAGCTGGGTGAAATAGAACCGTTATATAAATACGAACCATCTTTGAATATGTTATATGCAATCTGCGGATTATATGAAAGGATTGACATTTTACCTTCAGAATCAACCACATTCAGTGAAAAATGATGTATTTGTTCGATTCCAATAATCTCTTTATAAATACTGCAGAGTTTATGGCAATTTTTATAAGACATTATTGCTGCATTTTCATGTAGTGTAGGTGGTTTATGTCTAGGCAATTTAAAAATCTTGGTCATACGCACCCCACCTATTGCATCCTCTATCACACAACCCTATGCCGTTGCATATTGTTTTACGTTATTTTCCAAATTCATGAGTCCTAACCCTTTAAAAAATGAGTCAAAACATAGCTTAATTAAATCCATCCTAACACTTTCATCCGCATTAGTTGCGATGATTTTGTTATATAAATCAAAGCAAAATTGAGCTGCATCGCTATCTTTGGGTTCTGGAATTGATCGCAATAAAGGCATGAGCTCTTCTAATATTTTTTTAAATACAGGAACATCAATCATCGAATATTTGTTTGTTTCAGAAATAATCGGGGCGAGTGTTTCGGGTAGTTCGCCTCGCTTAATCATTTGTTCTTGTTCGATGAGTATTTTTTCTTCTAATGCTTGACTGTATACATGTCCACAAGGACTACCTCGTCCTGTGACAAGCCAAACAATATCAACATTCAATAACTTTGCATAATTTGCAATATTCTCTAAAGTTAGCGATCTATTGCCGTTCTCATGATTGCAATAGGTTGATGAAGGTATATTGTATTTGCTTGTAAAGGTTTTAGCAGACTGATAACCAGATGCAATCCTTGCAAGCTTTAAACGTTTTGCTATTTCTTCTGTATAATTTGTCATTGAAAACTATATCCTGTTTTTATTCGCCAAATTCTATATTCATATTGAGAAAAAATCTATTTATTTTCTCAATATGAGAAAATAAGAGCAACCCATAAAACTACACCATTCGAATTAAAACCCTAATTAGATTTAATTTTATCTATATATTTCAACAAGTTACGATTTTTATCCCCGGGGGATAATTGGGGTTATTTTAAATAAAAAAACAGGCGCATTGCGGATTAAATTAAATTCATGGTTTTATTGCGGTAGATTTTTCATGACAATACGCCATGTACCAGTTTCAATTTAATTAAAATTTAACCTCTCATCCTGTCATTGCGAGGCTGCGTAAGCAGCCGTGGCAATCTCAAGGTTTTCAGGAGATTGCTTCGTCAGACGATGTCTTCCTCGCAATGACGGGTGAGTTGTAAAGACCTCAATGATTCCTTAAAGTTTAGTTCGCCAAAACAAACAAAAAGGGATTTATCGATGTCTATGGAAGACTTTATCATTCATGTATTCTGTTTAGTAGAGCAATACTACACAAAGGTAGTCAAAAGTCCCTTAAGGAAGCGAGGACCATCCGTTAAACTTGGCGATACTGAGGTCATCAGCATGGAAGTCATAGGTGAGTTCATTGGGCTGCATGAGGACAAGGCGATTTGGCAGTATTTCTCTTCTCACTGGAACACTTGGTTCCCAGGACTTAGCACAAGAAAAACCTTCGTTAAACAAGCCACTAATTTATGGCGCGTAAAAGAATTGATTCAACAGCATGTAGCCCAGGATTTATTTGCCTTTGATGACGATATTCACCTGTTTGATGGATTTCCAATGCCGGTTTGTCATTTTAAACGAGCAGGGTTTTCTAAAGTTTTTCGAGGAGATGCTGCTTATGGGTATTGTGTAGCCAAAGATGAAAAATACTATGGCTTCAAAGGACACCTGCTGATTAGCTTCTCAGGGGTTGCCACTCAATACTCTGTTACTCCTGCTAATATTGATGAACGCGATGTTTTGGCTGGGCTTACTGACAATATACAGGGTTTACTGATTGCAGATAAAGGGCTTATTAGGCCTGAGCTCAAGGTGGATTTATCAAAAAATGGGGTGGATCTGCAGACTCCCTTACGTTCTAATATGAAAGATGACCGACCTAAATGGTTTGTAAAAAAGCTTATTTCTGTCCGACGTCTCGTTGAAACGGTCATTGCGCAATTAACCGAGCGTTTTGGAATAGCCAAAATTAAAGCTAAAACGCTGTGGCATTTTTTAAGACGAATCAGCAGGAAGATTTTAGCTCATACAGTGGCTTTTCATATCAACAAGCAGATTAACCCTGAAGACCCACTGCAATTTGAGAATTTAGTGACTTGCTAAACTGGTACATGGCGTTGACAATAGATATAAGAATAAAATTTTAAAACGTTCACCTGAATGGATACATGGTGAAATATTATTTTTAATATTTATCAAGACAGAAACTCAAGAAAACAAGCTGTTATGTTTGTGCATTTTGAAAAAATTGAACTTCAAAACAACCGCTCTTTTTTCTGTTTACTAACACCCAATCTCTTTTTTCAAGGTTCCGTTTAATGTACCTATTTATAAAGCCATGCCCCACAAGAATAACATTTGTTTCTTTTGAGTGACTAATCTCAAGGAGATTGGCAGCATTTATTGATCGTTTTCTTTCTTCAAAAAAAGATGAGGCATTCCCTCTAACACCAAACATCCAAGCGATACGTGAGATAAAAAACCATTGCTTAACTGAAAGTATAATAGGTAAATTAACAATATCTAAATCAAACTCTGAAAATATAGGATTGCGATTTAAATCTAAACTTAATTGTTTAAAAAGATAGAGCGCTGTATTAATTGACCTAGGCAATGTAGAAGTAAATACAATACTATCAGACCCGCTTAAAAATAAATTCCGAAGCTCGGATACAAATGGATCGATTTCTTTATATTTCAATTTATCTGTTTCATTGTAGTGAAGTAGGCGATCTTTAGCGATTTTACTAGAGCAATAATTATAATTAATAATTGGAGATGCGTGGCGTATTAGTATGATCATATACAGCTTCTTTGGTAGATAAAGTTTACTTCAACTTAAGGATACTAAAATAGGAATAATATAAAAAATTCATCCCGTATTCTAGAGATAAAAATTCTAGGGAAACAAATTGAATACACCATAAACCTACACCATTCCCATAAACCTACACCTCATACAACCATAAAGCTACACCATACCATAGGGCTACACCTAGCATCCCATAAAGCCACACTTATAAACCCATATCCATACACCCAAGATCCCATATAACAACACTATAAAATATTAATTTTCCATATATTTCATATAGTTAGGCAATTTTTTCTTATGGAAATAATAAAATAAGAAATAAAAATATATATTTTCAATATCACAAGATGTACTTTAAAAAAGAAAAGTATAAGATACCACTTGCAAATATTAAAAAATATTTATACGCTAATAGTACATGTTATTCTTTGAGAGCAGATGACCAATGAAGGTAATAACAACAGCAGGGAATAAAGGAGGCATAGGAAAATCTACTATCGCCCTCACATTAACAGAGTACCTAGCAAAAATTAAAAATCTAAAGGGCGTATTTATTGACCTGGATCCACAAGGTAATTCTTCGTCCAGTTTAATTCCAATGACTAGAGATCCATCCCATCCAACAGGATATATGCCTAAATCTCATCCTGAGTGGGATCCGGATAATATTCCAGAAGATGATCCACATTGGGATGGCATCAGTAGCATCGCCGATATATTTATTGGAAGACCTATTTATCCATACCCAACTTGGGTTGAAAACGTTGATTGTTTCCCATCCTTTGCTTCTTTGTTGGAAGATGCTCAACGTGTTTTAAAAGTGGATATTAAAGAAAAAGTAATCAATCGACTAAAAGAATTCACAACGCTTTTGTCTGAAAACAGCGACTATGAATTTGTTGTGATTGATACAAACCCACAATTCGGGCCATTAACCATGGCAGGGCTCAGAGCAGCAACCCATGCTTTAGTTCCAACAGAATTAGAGCAATATGGTATTAATGGAACGATAGGGATGATTCAAGCGATATCGCAAGAGCGATTGCGTCGCCCTAAAGACGATACGATAGCAATCGCTGGGGTATTACCAAACCAAGTTAGAAAAACTGCTGTCCATAATAAATTTTTACAAGATCTCCGAAATATCGAGGGTCATGAAACTTGGTTATTACCACCGGTTGGACAGCGTACTATTTACACAGAATTGGTTGTCGAAGATGCTAAACCTAATTGTGTATTTAATTTACCAGAAAAAAATCCTGCGAGAATAGAAAGTGAACGATGGTGTTCATATGTGTATGAGAGAGTATTTCACGATAATTACGTCAATGCATATGAAGGACTTGAAGGTGCGGAGGTAGAAAATGGTCAGTAAATTTAAATTAGATACGGCAAAGAGTACTGAAAAAAAGGATGCACTGAATCTTACGCTTGAAATTGCCAATAGCTACGCTGGTGAACTAAGCATTGAAGTCATTCCCTTAGATAAAATTGAATTAGATCCAGAAAATAAAAGGGATTTGGAGCTTACTTTAGAAGATGCAATACATGGTATCGATAAAGACGATCCGTTGATGAACCGTAAAAAACAAGATATTAAATCTTTAGAGTCTTTATCTAAAACTATTAAAAATGATCAGCTAATTAACCCAATTTTTGTTTACCGTTATGGTAACAAATGTAGGTTAATTGCTGGGGAAAGGCGAACACTTGCGACAGCACTTGCTGGAAAAAGAGAAATCATTGCTCGCATTGCCAATGAACGTCCCATCGGTACGAAGCTTCGCATTTTGCAATGGATTGAAAACAATGAAAGAAGTGATTTGGGTTTACCAGAACGCTTGTCAAGTATTGAAGCAATCTTAGAAACCTATTTTGCAGAAAATAAAATAGAGCCTGATGTAAAAAATGTGACGGCTAAGACACTCAGTGATTTGATCAGTATTTCTCAAACTCAGGCTAGAAGATATTTGTTAATCCTTCAAAGCAAACCATCGATTCGAGAAGCGATAGAGAAGGGGCAGTTGGATAATGTCAAATTAATAGAGCTGATTTGTTCTGCAAAAAGTGATGATCAGCAAAAAATGCTTTTAGATGCTGCTTTAGCAGGAAAGTCGTTTGAATCAATAGAAGACATTAAGAAACAATCGGAACTCAATTTGAAAAAGCTTCAAGATGCACAAAAAGTGAAGCAGAAGGGGCCTGGGAGACGAAAAGAAAGTGTGAGCTTAGGTCGTTTTCAACCTGACTTCGTGAAACAAGTTATAGAGGCGCTGATGAATAGCACTTACTTTGAAAAATCAATTATAAGCAAGATGGATGAAATTCATAAAAGTCTTGCATGGGATGATATACATGAAGTTGAAGATGGCTTTAAAAAAATTGCCTCACTTATTGCGAGTGGAGTTTAACTAGATGAATAAGTTACATCTAAATAACAACGATGATGACAAAAAAGTCATTACTTACACCATGAGTAAGGAAATTAAGAATCGGTTAATCGATACGTTGAAAAATTCAACAAAATATAATTTAAAGAAAAAAAGTGATTGGGTAAACGAGGCAATTTTAGCCTTAAAAAATAATGAAGATTATAAGGCGTTAGTCTACAACGCAGATGGGAATACACAAGATCAGGTATTTGACAAAGTATACATGACGTTTCAACAACGATGTTTGTTTGCAACAATGAGAAACGATATTGTTAAAGAATATCCTGATATCAAAGGCCCACAAGGAGCCATTATAAGAGCTGCGATACTGAGTAGATTAATGAGGAAGGATTAAAATAAAAACATGGATATAAAATACGATGATAACGGGAAAAGTAATTAGAAAGCATGTTGCCATTATTCATGCTTACTCCATGATGAGTGCGCTACAGCGAAAAATTTTCAATGTATTGTTGCATGAGGCAATGCAAACCCGTAATCGTGTTAATTCCGAACATTCAGTTGCTGTTGAGCATTGTATTTCATTTTCCAGCCTTGCAAAGGCCATTCAGTTTAATAGTAATAATAAGCAGTACTTAAAAGAATCAATCGATGATTTGGCATCTTTGAAAATAGAATGGAATTTATTAAAGGATAAAGTGCCTTCAAGTATATCCTTTCTTAATTTACGAGTGCTACATGGCGCACCAACGTTTTATCAGGATGGCACCTTAAATTTTTCTTTACATAAAGTATTGCTTGATTTGGTAATGAACCCATCTATTTATGGAACAATAGATTTAGCATTACAAGCCCAGTATGAGTCTAAATATGGACATTCTCTTTATGAAAATAGCACACGCTTTCTTAATTTAAATAAAAGCAAAGTCATCGAGTTGGATACATTTAGAAAATTACTGGGTGTTGATCCAAATAAATATCCATCAATGAGAGAGTTTACTCGAAATGTGATCAATCCTTCTGTGGAAGAGGTAAATGATAGATCAGACTTTGTTGTTAATTTAGACACAATCAGAACGGGACGTAAAATTACGGCATATGAACTGATGGTCACGCCTAAGAAGAAAGCAGAAGTTGTTTGCGATGTAGAAAACAAATATGACACAAATGATGTATTGTTGAATGACTTAAAGCATGCCTTTGGGAAAATAGGGGATACGATTATTCATAATATTTTCTTGAGTTATTCAGACGAATACATCGCTGAGAAACTGCAATATACAAAAAAAGTAGCGAAGAAAAATTCAGAAGGCTTGTTTCCTGTGGCCTATTTTATGAGTGCTTTAAAAAATGATTATAAGTCTCCAGAACAATTGGTTGAGCAGGAACAAGTTAAAACATCTAAAGCACAAGATGAGTGGGTGGTAACTGAACAAAATATTCAAAGAGAAATTCACCATTGGAAGCGGATGTTTAATCATTCTCCCACTGAGGCCAATCGTCAAATTGTATCGAGTTGTGAAGAAAAGTTAAGGCAACATCATTTGAGTCGTTCATCAATTTATGGGGAGGGGTGTTAGGATGAAAGTAAAATTTCCGGCTTTTTCTCCCATCAATTTAAAAGAAGAAATAGAGGAAGTGAATGCGCCAATTAATACATTATTTCATTGGCAAATTGTCCCGAAACATGATCAGCCCAGAAAAAATTTTGATAAAGATGCCTTAGAAGAATTAGCTGCTTCTATTAAGCAATGTGGTATCTTGCAGCCTATTGTCGTAAGAAAAATTGAACAAGATAAGTTTCAGATTATTGCTGGTGAACGCAGGTGGCGTGCAGCAAAGTTGATCAACTTATTAGAAATACCGGTGATTGTTAAAAGTGATAATGCTGAAAACTTATCGGTCATGACACTTGTTGAAAATATTCAGCGGGAAAATTTAAATCCAATCGAGTTAGCAGAAGGCTTGCAAGAGCTCTATGAAAAATACAGTCTTTCTCATGAAAAAATTGGTCAAATGATCGGAAAAAATAGGGCGACGGTGACAAATTTTCTTCGTCTATTAACCTTGCCAGAAGAAATCCTTGATTTATTAAGACATAAAGAAATAGAAATAGGGCATGCACGTGCATTGCTTACTTTGCCGGTAGAACAACAGCTTTTGCTAGCACGTAAAATTGTCAGTCAAAAGCTATCTGCACGAGAAGCAGAACGGTTGGTTCAGAGCATTAAAAACACGGCCCCTGTTGTAGAACAAGCATCTTGTGATTTTGAGGAAAAAGTTAATACCTGGGCATCAACATTAACTCGTTCTTTATCAACAAAAGTGTCTATAAAAATGGCGAATAGCGGGGAAGGGAAGGTAACCATACATGTTGGCTCTCCTGATGAAGTGGAATGGTTAATTAATAAATTGAGTTAGGTTGTATTTGTGAAAAGGTTGTTAGATAAAGTTGCTTTAATTACAGGTGGTTGCGGTGCAATCGGGATAGAGACAGCCAAGTTGTTTATTAGGGAAGGGGCAACCGTCATTATTGCGGATGTGCTCGATGAAGCAGGGCAAGCTTTTCAAACAGAATTAGGCGTTGATTATTACCGTTTAGATGTTAGTCGCGATGAGGAGTGGCGTCAGTTTATTCATGATTTTTCAAAAAAGTACTGCCAACTCGATGTGCTATTCAACAATGCGGGTATATTTGGTTTTTCAAAAATTACTTCCGAGCAAAACCCAGAGGTATTGAGTCTGGATGATTGGCAACACATACAACATGTAAACCTAGATAGTGTATTTTTAGGGTGTAAGTATGGCATTCAACTGATGAAAAAAAATGGAGGTTCAATCATTAATATGTCCTCTCGTGCTGGACTGATTGGTGTACCGTACGCTTCAGCGTATGCTGCAAGTAAGGCTGCGATAGCCAATTATACAAAATCAGTTGCGTTGTATTGCGCGGAAAAGCAGTATCCTATTCGATGCAATTCACTGCACCCAGGCATTATTCAAACCCATTTTTGGGATCCTATTTTTAAAACAGGGGAAGAGATGACTAAAAAAATGAGTCATGCTGTTCCGATGGGCTATTTAGGTACCGCTCATAATGTAGCTTGCGCAGCGCTTTATTTGGCTTCCGATGAATCATCATATGTTACAGGAACTGAAATGATAGTGGATGGCGGGCTCTCTGCTGGTAATGTAACAAAACCAATATCATAGGTGACATAAGTCACTGAGCTATGATAGATGTCAAATTGTTGCTTTGGGAGAAATGGAACAGTCAACCAACTTAAGGATTTTTAGGTTCCAGAAAAGGCAGTTTTTTTCAATACCTATCTTACGACGAGAATGAATAGCTATGAAAGTACAAAAATTATCAAATAAGCATCTTAAATTAATCAATGACTATCTTGATAATCATGTTGAAACTTGTATGTTCATTAGAAGCAATTTATATCATTCTGGTCTTGGATACCAAAATACGCCTTATCATGGTGAATATTTTGCCTCATTTGATGACGCCAATAACATTAATGGCGTGTTGGTTCATTATTGGAATGGAAATTTAATGATGAAGGCAGAAAATAACGATATTTTAGAATCGTTAATCAATTTTTTTAAACTGAATCAAACTAAATCAATAGCTGGAGTACTAGGCGATGACCTACAAGCTGATTTTGTTATTCAATCCCTATCTCTAAAACCATCGGAATTTGCAGTCAATTCTACAGAAGATTTATTTTCACTTTCGCTTAGTCAGTTGAATTTACCAGAAAAGGCGAAAGAGAGTGGTTTTCAGCTGAAATCAATTGAGCAATGCGATGTTTCAATACTTCAAGAATGGTTAATTAATTATAAAATTGAAGCCTTGGGTGCAACATCTTCACCAGAACTTCAAAAAGCGGTTTTAGATGAGGTGAATGATGAGGATATAAATAAAAATAGGTGGGTTTTGTACTTCAAAAACGAGCCCGTATCGCTATGTGGCTTTAATGCTGTTTTACCTGACATAGTTCAAATTGGTCCAGTGTATACCCCTCCTGCGTTAAGAAATAAAGGGTATGCAAAAGTTAATTTAGCTCTATGTTTACAGCGTGCTATAAGCAATCAGGTTAGTACAGCAATTTTATTTACTAATAATCCTTCGGCATCGCATGTATATCGGTCTTTGGGTTTTCAAGTGATAGGCAAGTTTCGGCTGGCTATTTTAAAACGGCCAAAACCACTGGAATAGTATAATATTCAGCCTAATTCGGTGACATAACCCACGATGTACTACACTTAAGTTAAATTTGATAGTGGGATGGTATATCTGTGCCACCAGAAATAACAGGAATAAGCCGAAGGCGTATTGAATCTACAATGCAACGCGCCAGAATACCAGGCGTCAGCATCGCAAGTACTGCTGTTGACATGGAGCAAAAGCGGATACAAACATCGATGACCATCGGCAAAACGGCATTTCCTGACGAAAGGCCGATTGAAGAAGATACTGTTTTTGGTGCTGCATCATTGAGCAAACCTGTTTTTGCTTATTTAGTACTGAAACTGATAGAAAGACACCGGTTACCAGACGTTAATGGCGAGCCATTTGATTTAGACACACCACTTTTGAAAATACTTCCATTGGGAAAATACTTAAAGGATGAGTTCAATATAAGACTTAGCTCCAGGGATATTAAACGCGCTGAATCTATTACTGCACGGATGGTATTGTCCCATACCTCCGGTATATCCGATTTTGATTCCTCAAGGTTACACTTTAAACCCGGGACTGAGTATGAATATTCAGGCATAGGAATGATTTATTTGCAAAAAATACTCGAAATGAAGACAAGAAAATCACTAGAAGCTCTTGCACAAGAAGAGGTTTTTAATCCTTTGGGTATGACACATAGTAGTTATATGCCACCTTCACCAAGGCCAAAACCACATTATATGGAGCATACAATTTCATCAACAGCAAAAATTGTTCAAAAACTTGAGCCCTCACTAAAACCACCTATTGCTGCAAACAGCCTACATACCACTGCAACCGATTATGCTAAATTAATGTCTGCATGGATGGATGATCCAAGTGAATTAATGCAATCCGCCTTTACGCCACAACTGCGACAAATAAATCTAACGAGGGATCGATGGGCCACAGATATTGGTGTTGACGAAACTGATTGCTCACATCTTGCTTGGGGACTTGGTGTTGGGCTTGAACTTGATGATGCTGGTCAGCCTATTCGTGCGTTTCATACGGGTGATATGAACCAGTGGCGTGGATGGTGTGCGATGAACCTTGAACGAGATAAACCGCATGGCGGAGAGGCAATCGTTTATTTTGCAAATGGACGGCATCATAAGGATGCAAATGGGCATGTTTTAGCTGATGTGATTGTCGCTCCAAAAATTAACTTACCTCATGCGCAGAGGTGGTTTTTTCAGAAATTTGGTTTTGCTAGAGATGTATCTCCAGGATGGGAAGAAAGAGAGAAGGCTAATATGTCCCGTATTGGAGAGTACCTAGATAGACGAAAAAACCAAAACCCAGTCAATGTTAAGACAGAAGAGATCAAAACTGAACCATTAACTCAGAAAAAACCTAAAGGACTCGAAGCATCTGAAGAAGCACAATCACCATCTCGTACATCAGCCCCCAATCCTTTTAGTACCAAGCCGAAACCGCCGGGATGGCGCTAATGAATAACTTGTTTTATTTTTATTTATTTTGTTGAAAATCGAACGTTTTTTATCCACAAATTCTGTGGACAAGCCTGTGAGCAAGAGGCGTGTTTCTTTGTATTGTAAGGATTATCTCCGGTGCTAATTTATTGCATCAAGGGTACATAAGCTGCTATTGGATTTTGTCTCTTCGGTCTGCTCTGATTAGCGAGGAGATCATTGACGCGATTTAGCAGGGCGGATGTACTGTTTTTTCGGTAGTTAAACTCATCCTCTCTTTGTGCACTCTGTGGTTCGGCTTTGGTTTTATCAGCTTGATATCCTTCAAGTGCTTGTAAGGCGTCATCAATGATACCATCCGCGTGATGTATGATTTCATCTGTGTTATGTGTGACGCTTAAGGTCGCGTCTATAGAGGCACTGAGCTTTTCTCGAGATATTTCAGTGAAGGCCTCGCTCATTTGCGCCTGAATTTTAAGCTCCTCCACAAGCGTGGTTAAATTACCTGTTAACGCTTCTAAATCAGTATGATTTTCTCTGAGAGCAACATTGACTTGATTTAAATGCTTATGATCTTCTAAAACACTGGAGGTGTGTTGACGTAGCGCTTCATCCGTATCAATCAGCTCATCTATTTCCTCTGATAAATCTTCTGTGAGTTGTGTGCAGGAGGCTTTTATCGTATTAAATGCACGTCCCATTGCTTCTGTATTTTTAGCGAGGGTATTTTTTGTAGTAGATAGTTGTTCATTAATTGATATCAATTGATTGACTTGTTTTTCCAACTGATCAATTTGAATTTCAAAAGAGGTGATGTCTTCTGCCTGTTGTGCATTCATTTCACATAATGAAGAAAACACAGAAGATAAGCTTTCTTCAATTTCATCGATATGTTGTACTGATTCAGCGAGTGATTCCTCCATTTCAGCGATGTCTGCTGTAAAACGTTCGTCTTTTTTAACGAGCGAAGCGTGGTGGTTTTCTAGTATAAGTGCAATGCTCGCATATAAAACAAATGTGATAACGGATAAAACAACCACTAAATTACAAACGATGCCAATGCAGGCACCAATCGATACAGCGGATGCCATAAGTCCTAGTTTTATCCACCAGGATAGGTTGCCGTAACCCGTTGCAAGATTATCGAGAAAACTATTATCCGTGTGATAGCGTTTTAGTACCAGATCAGCATTAGATTGAAATTTTTTGATGTTTTTACCTTGCAACAGGATTTTTTTGAGCTGTGTTGAAGCGTCTTGTTTGAGTTCATCTAAAGTGCGTTTAGGCTGCGCTGTTGCCTTTTTTTCTTCTGGTTTTGTCATGACATGCATCCTTATTAAAAATAAATGGTTACGAAAATAATCTCAAGCCGCGAGTAGAAGTGTGTCCGTCATCTGAAGATGCTTGTTTTGCTTCTAATGCATCTGATAGCATAGTGATTGCACGTGTTAATTTTTTATTCTCTTGATGTAGCGTGTTTATTTCGGTTAGCTGTTTTTTATTGGTTGCTGAAACTGATTTAAATTCAGTTTGATAGGTATGTAGTGTTTCTTCTAACTTTTTCACAGTTTCAACCATGCGTTCGTTATCTGAACGAAGTCTGTTAATTTCAGCATCTTTGGTCAGATCTGGTTGCGTGACAGCAGATCTTAATAATTCTTGAGCTTCACTTAGTCGCTGAGTGAGAACATCAACCTCTGCTTGGGTGCGTTGCGTATTGTCTTGCAAAGACTTTTGAGTGGTTTCAAGTAAGGTTACCGCTTCTTTTAATGCTTTTTCTTTTTCTGTTAAAGATTCTTTGGTTGTTTTTAATTCTTGGTTAAGTGTTGTGAATTCTAATTTAAGGGCGGTTAACTCTTCAGTGATATCCTGCACTATGTCTTCGGCTTTTTCTGTTGCAGTGTTTAGGTTGTTTGAGGTTTTTTCTAATTTTTGAGTGACAGTTGCAGCTTTAGATACTTGGTCGTCTAATTTTTTTGTGTTTTTTGCAATATGCTTACGTTGTTCTTTGGCTTGTGCGGCGATTTCTTTAGCGTCTTGCGCGGTTTGTTCAGCAAGGTTGCTTGCTGATTGACGCACTTCTCTTTCTCGAGCGCGAAGTTCTTCTTTGAGTCTTTTTTGTTCCTTTGTTTCTTGATCACCGTGATACCGCCCAAGATAATACGAGGCTACACCAACGGCTGCGCAGCAGACCACGCCAACACAAGCAACAATGAGAACAGGTAGTGTGAAAAATAATTCAAACATTATGTTCCCCTTAGCCAGAATGTAAATGTTGGGTTGATTTTTAAAGACGTGATCGAATAAAGGTTATTCATACGGTTATCCTTAGTGACTTGCGGTTGTCGCTTCATTCCTTTGAAGCGATTGAAACGCCTAAGATGACATTTTTAACGTTGGCTGCGCTTCTTTTAAAGCGGCATAAGTTTCTGGTAAATAAATCTCAACCAGCTTCATAACGTTTTGATGATGTTCATCTCGTTCGTTATAAAAAACATTTAGCCTATCTAGTGATGACTCATCTTCTGGTTCTAATTTTGGGTAAGTATCAAGTAATTCGCTTAATGTATTGAGCATATTGATTCGCTGCTCAACGTTTCTGTCATATGCCTCAGGAGATTGTTGAATCATATATTGAGCCTGATACGCAGTTAAAATAGCTTTTGCTTCTGCATATGAGGTATTGACATCCACGCGACAAGTTTTTAGTGCTTCTTCTATGGCTAACATATCGTTATTCTGTGACTCGATGAGTGCTATGCATTCTTTAAGTTTCTGAGATACATCCTGATTGGGAAGTAATCTCGGTTGTGGTTTTTTGTAAAAAAAACCAGCGCAACAATAGGATAAGCAGTAGGTGACACATTTAACGGTTTGATCGACTGAGCCGTATATGACTTCTTGAATATCACCGACGTATTGTGCTTGGGCTGGATTGCGTCGCATATAATGTCTCCATTGTTTGAACAAAAAATTAAAAAATAGCATTGGTTTCCTCGATTCGTTCGTTAGCCTCTTCTATTCTTTGATACTCTTTTTTGGCAAAAAATCCTCCGGCGATTAGACCTACTCCTGTAACGGCTGATGCACTACCGGCTGCAATGCCGATGGAAAAGGGGATACTTGCTACGCCATAAACTGCACACAAAATGACAGCGGTACCACCCAAAATGAGGATGCCTGCAATCACAGCAACTGTGGTACTACACATGATGTTAAGAAATAAACTAGGCTGAATCTGGTCGTACATCAGATCGCTTTTCAGTCGTTCTGTGAGGCATGCTTTAAATGCTTTTTCTCGAGACACGGGGTCTTGTAGTTTATTTGCTTTAAAGGAAGCAATAACGTAGGCATTGCGTGCTGTTGCATACGTATGAGCATAGACGTAAGCGGATGCTCTTTTAGCTTTTTGATTCCCTGTTGTGTCTCTAGAAAAATCACGTTGATAAATTGAGCTTATTTGATCATCTGCTGTACTGATATGATGATTAGTTTCATGCGTAATGTCTGCAAAAGAAGACACCACGCTGGCTGTGATGGCTGTTCTTCGTCGGCTAAAAGTAACGCGTGCTGCTTTGAGATTCCTGTCATATGCCATCTTAACGTTAGATGCGTCAGCAATATTTGCCGCAAATGTGACAGTTTCACTTGAAGATTTTAGAAAATCGTGTGCGCTGAGCAAAGCCGCTGCATCAGCACATTCCTCACTGTGTCTTTTGGCCGCTTCGGATGCAGCTTTGCATGCGGCATTACACGCATATTTATCGGCAGATTCATTTGCCGCGTATGCCTCAAATGCTAATTCTATCAATTCATTGACTTTTTGCTCTCTCATAGTTCACCTCGATAAAACAAATCGCGATGTAAACGTGACAAAAATTAGATTTTGACGTTATGAGCTGCGTTGAATGAAATGACAGAGAAAAATTGATGAGATATAGAATGATTCATGACCACGTTTCCTTATGTTTAAGTTGGATGCGGTTAACAGGTCAAGATCCTTCGAGCCCTTATATGTAACCTATCTTTATCATGTAGGAATAAATATAATCAGTCAAGAGAATTTTTGATTATTTTATGCTTTTTTGTTATTCAAAAATTTAAATATTAATTCAGCTTTGTTTTTAGCTTGTAGTTTACCTTTTAACACATTGATATGATCTTCTGCGGTGCGATGAGAAATGTTCAATTGAGTTGCTATTTGTTTGGCACTGTAACCTTGTATGAGTAACTCCATGCATTGATGTTGTCTGATACTTAAAGCACTAGCCGGTGAAATTTGATTTAAAAATAGCTGCTCCTCATGTGACCTATTTTCAATTCCATAAATTTGGCACTCAGGGCTAAGGACAGGAAACGTAATTTGATGTCCGATAGCCAAGGCTTTAGATTGTGATAGTTTGTCATTAAAGTAATCAATGAAAAGTTGCAGCTTATCTAAATTATTCAGATACCATTGGTTGATTGATGGTAAATTTAGGTGTGTGCCAAAATGGTAGTAATCAATATACTCCGCGTGCTTTTTCACAATCGTGAAGATATGGCGGTAGTTAAACGCTGCTGCATCTGACAGCATATTTGCTGTTTTCCCATGACAGTCAAGCATATCCCACATGAGATAATCACCGACTTCAATCGGCTCATCTTTGGCAGAAACATCTGCACGATGATAGCCCTGTTCAAGGTAATGTGTAAGAAAAGTAGGGTGATTACAAATGGTTGAAAATTCTCCTTTGAGATTCACGCGTGCATTTGCAAAAGATGAGATATTAAATAGCGCAAGCGGCGCGCATAGATCTTTCATGTCTTGTTCATAGACGATGGAAGGGTGGCTTAATAAAGATCTATGCATATCGAGTTCCATAAAAGGCATTCAATGACATATTTTACATTATTTTGTATAAAAACAAAACACTTAACTGAGAGCCAATAGGTTTTCTAACAAAAATTCAGTAAGATTGGCTACCTTACCTCAAAAATTATCCTATGTATAAAATAGACCTATTAAAAAATCACTCGGATGCAATTCCATCATTAGCTGGGATGTGGCACGAATTGCTTGGTCGTTTATGGGTGCCAGATGTCTCTATCGAACAAGTTGAAGCTAAGTTTAGAACACATCTTAATGATGAAAAATTACCGTTAACCTTTGTTGCATTAGATGGTAATGTACCAATAGGAATGTGCTCATTGCGTGAAAATGATGGGATACGTGAGGATTTAGAACCATGGCTTGGTTCGCTCATTGTCTGTCGCGCATATCAAGGGCAGGGTATTGCGAAGTTGTTAATCGATACAGTAAGGCGGACAGCTAAAGAAAAAGGCTTTCCTATGCTTTATTTGTTTACTTTTGATCGAACTTTACCTGAATACTATCAGCGTCTAGGATGGGAAGACATAGGGAACGATCAATTTAAACAGCATGACGTAACAGTCATGCAAATTCAATTATAGGTGACTCACATACCATTCCGATGCGATAGACAATGCCTGACTTTTTAAGAACTGTCGCTTTGTTTCATCGTGTGCGCCAGTGACAACGAGTATTTGTGTTGCCCCTTTGTTTTTGGCTTCTACTTTCAGTGTATCGAGCAATATCGTGCCAATTTCATGCCAGAGGTTGTCGCACACACAAAAATCATCTACCTCTAGGGTTAAACCACCAGGATTATATACCTCAGGCGCTTGGCGCAAGTGCCCAATGATGAATCCTTGTATGGATTGATTTCTGGTAGCAACTTTTAGCAGATAGTTAGGGTTATTCAAGAGGGACTGGAACCATTGCGTTTGTTGAAGTTCTGCATCCTCCGCATGACGCCAAAATTGTGGTTGTACTTTTTCATAGGCAAGGCGTTTTGCTTTTGATAATTCAACCATGGAAGAAATATCATTCGCATTTGCATGGCGAATTGTATACTGATTAGGTGTCATGAATCCCCGTACATTTGTTAGTTAATATGTTTTGTATGAGAATTTCTAATGCATGGATATCATTTGCATCAGCGAGTACCTTCTCAAACAAACTTAACACGCCGGGATCATGTTTTGATAGATACTGAAACGCTTTTTTAGGCCCTTCGTATCGTAGTTGCTTAAATGCAAAATAATCCTCAAGAATGGTATAAATCATCCATATTTGTCGATATTTTCCTTCCAAATCGCCCACTTTGGCGCGAGCTAGCATTTTTCTGTACCAAACCTTGCGCCCTTGCAGTTCATTATCTGTTAGTACGGGAGAGGTGTGTTGTATAGCCTTTAATTTGTTCAGTACCTCTGTGCCAAAATGATTTTTTTCGATTAGAATAACGCCGTCACTCATCTGTAGATGCGATTCATTGGGGTGAAGCAGTTCATTTTCTGGATAAACAAAGACGTCGCAAAATACTTGGTGGTTTTCATCAAAACGTGCAAGCCACAACTTTTCTGAGAGATTACTGGAAATGCCAGCAATGTCATAATCGCTGCTAGGTGTAAAGTCACCACGAGCTCTTGAGCCATATAACAAGATTGTGTGACACTGGTGAATATTTTTCAATTCATCAACGATGTCGCAAAGTAGCTTATCTTTTTTCCAAGGAAAAGCTGTGTTTTCTGAGAGCCGAGTTGTTTCGCTTGAATGCACTGCTAGTGGTTTACGCAAAAAGTAAAATATAGAGTTATGATTGAAGCCCGTGCGTTGAAACTCAATGACAAACCCTAATTTTTGATAAAATTCGAGCGCTTCCCAGTCCATCGTATTTACAGTTGCAAATGAACATTCTTTGTTGATGCCGAAAGTTAATGCTTTTTCGATTAGTTGACGGCCATAACCTTTGTGACGTAACGATTCATCCACCCATAGTTGATCGATGTATAGGCAGCCATATAGCGTACTTCCATTACATCCCCCTAAAATAGTTTGGTTGCTATCGCGAACAAAAACAGCAAAAAATTCCATCGGTTTATGCTTTGTGCGCTGTTTTGCGAATTGCATAATGCCATTGCCAATGATTTGAATGTCCTCAGGTTTTGGATTGAGTTCTAATCGTATGGAGTAGGGCATAAGCAACTTACATATAAATAACTGTTATGGAATATCTTGTAGAATATCATAACTGACGCGGATATTGCCTTTTTCCGTTTTTATTTTACGAATCGTTATCGTCTGAATGATTGCGATATCATCCACGTGTGTACCACCACAGGGAATGGCGAAGTCGTTGCCAAAAAAGATTAAACGCACAGGTTTGTCCTGGCTTACATAATCGGGCATAAAGTGGCAGTAATGTTTTAACTCATTAGGAGTCACAAAACGAATGTGGGTTTTGCTGCCGGCTTGAATCAGTTGATTACACTGTGCTTCAAGTTGCTTTTGTATCTTCTCTTTATTTGATGCGTCGAAGTCTCCATGATACTCAACATAAGCCCCTTTGGGGAAATGATGGCCTTTTTGAGGCGTCCAGTTCAGTTTTAGCTGATGTACCGCCATATCAATGAGATGGCCTGCGGCGTGCAGTCTGCTGTTTAATAGGCGACGTGCTTCATCTACCTTGCAGAAAACGCGATCGTTTTTTGTGAATTTCCCATTCGTGATGGTACCGATATGTTTCACAATGCCGTCTATCATTCTAACTTCTTCTACTTTGAACGTAGCTGATTGAGATGTAATCTCTCCAATATCATAGGGCTGTCCGCCACCTTGAGGGTAGAAAACAGTTTGATCTAAGATAATGGTGTCTCGCTCGTTTTCATGAATGATATCGAGTATGCTCGCATCACACGTGAGTTGCGACATATCTTGTAGATAACGTAATTCTGTTGGTTTGGTCATATCAACCTCAGTTACAAATGAAAGTGTGAGATATTGATTCCGCCACATACGATGACAAGTATGTTTTGGTAATCTTTTATTAAAGGATGGTCATCGTATATCAGCGATAATGAGGCACCACTCGCCAGTTCAACCAGTACGCGCATGTCCTTTGCAAAGGCACGGCTACCAGATTCAGCTGTCTTATCATTCACCACGATATTATGAATAGGGTGTTTTTCTGCCCATTCTAAAAGTTTGGGTGTCACATAGCTTGCCCCCAAACTTGTGGCGAGACTTGTAATTTTGGTCAGTATGACAGGTTGTTTGGCTTTCACTGACTGCGCGAAAACATCAGCGCCTTCTGTTTCAATTGCAAAGAAGGGGACACCAGTCCAGCCATGACGATGCATGCCTTCTAAAACACCACAAGCGAGCCCACCACCGCCAACTGAAATAATCACGGCATCTGGTCTGACAGATTGTTTTGCAATTTCATCAATCATGGTTGAATGCCCATGCCAAATATCTGGATGGTCATAGGGGTGAATGTAGGAGCTGTGATTTTCTTTTGCAAATGCTGTGGCAGCTTGGCCTGCTTCTTCTGCTGTATTACCAGCAATAACGAGCTTTGCACCATAAGATTTGATGGCATCAAGATAGCACTGATGACTACTTTTAGGGATAAAAATAGTCGTTGGACAATTTAATTTCATACCGGCATAAGCGACGGCAACCCCTGCATTGCCACCAGATGAAGCTACAAATGAGGTTGCACCTTGTGCATGAAATTTCTGGCATAAATGTCCTATACCACGTAATTTGAATGAGCCGCTGGGTTGTAATGCTTCCAGTTTGAAATAAATTTGTTTTTTGAATTGGTTGTTAAGGCGCTCGGATTGTAATAGCGGTGTTTCAATGTGCAATGGTTCCATAGGCTGAGCTCCAAATCATACTTCAAACTAGATGAATTTAATTGACTCATCGTTTAGTTCATAATATTTTAGGTGATTATATCATGTTATGCCAATATGTGGCAAGGCACATAAAATGTGAGGTGTTGATGCAAAATTCAACTTTAATTAAGAAAATATCAAGGTTGTTGGAAAAGCAAGCCAATATTTTGTTGAAACCATACGATATCACGCATGGATATACTTATTTTTTGTTGGCGCTTTTTGAGAAGGACGGCCAGACACAAACACAGCTACAACAAACAGTAGGGATGGATCACTCTACGATTGTAAGAACGCTGGATAGGATGGCACGTGATGGCTTAATTGAACGTAGACCTAGCCCTTCCGATAGGCGCGCTTTTGAGATTTATTTGACAGAGAAAGGACGTGCATGTGAGGAGGATGTATTGAGTGCTTCGAATGAGTTGAATGACACGTTGTTAACATCATTTTCTAAAGCAGAGCAAGATGAATTACAAAGTTATTTGTTAAGGCTTGTCGATAATTTAGAGAATAAAATTTAATTAAGCGCAATGGTTAAGTTTTTTGTAAACCATAGTACCAAGCCATCATCTAAACAAACATTTGCTCCTGGGGCTACAGGTTTATAGTGATAAGTTACACCACAACCATTTGGTTGATAGCCATGTTTAATGTAAAGCTTCAATGCTTGCCCGTAATCTGCATAAAGCCCAACACCAAGCCCTACAGCATGGTGCGTTTCCAAGGCCTTTTGCTCCGCAAGTTTCAATAAAGTTGTTCCAATACCTTGATTTCTAAATGCAGGCAGAACATTAAAGTCCATAACTTCAGGTATATTTTGTTCTTGGAAGGGGGGATAAAGAGAGACGTAATTTAAGGTAATGTAGCCTGCAACAGCATTGTTGCTAAAGGCAACCCAAATGATACGTTGTTCATTATCTTGTTCTTCTAAGTATGTTTCAAAGGTTGAAGCGAGCTTTGGCCAATTTGCTGCATGAAAGCCATCGACAATAGCAGGAATCATTGCTTGAGTTAATTTTTTGATAGTGATTGAAACTTGCGTCATGATGTTTGGTTGTCTCCCGAGGTAAGCCTATGCGTATTGAATTCATTCAGCATTTCTCTAACGGTATTGAGGGGTAGTCCCATGACAGAATAGAAACAACCGTCAATGCGCGAAATAAATTGTCCAATATAGCTTTGGATCCCATAACTGCCAGACTTGTCCTTATAATTGCCACTAGATAGATAGTGTCTAATTTCTGCATCGGTCATGTTTGAAAAAGTAACCCATGTGGTATCCATTTGAATGGATTGATAATCACTATAAATCAATCCGACACTCGTGATAACGCGATGTGTTTGATTGGCATATTGTTTTAGCATGTTAAATGCATCATCCTCATTATGAGGTTTGCCCAGAATGGTATCGTTTAGGACAACTTCTGTGTCAGCACATAAAACAGGCATGAGAGGCAAGTGGCCATCTACGATTTTTTGCCATGCATCGTGTAACTTTTCTTGGGTTACCCGGTGAGAATACGCTTCAGGTGTTTCATCGGGTTGCACAATTTCAGGTGTATCAACGGATAATACTTCAAAAGGCACTCCCATTTGTTCAAGTAACTCTTTGCGCCTTGGGCTTTTTGAGGCCAAATAAATTTTCATATGCGTCGAAGCCATCAAGCTTTTTTTACAAATTGAGATTTTAATTTCATGGCGCCGATACCATCAATTTTGCAGTCAATATCATGATCTCCTTCAACCAATCGAATATTTTTGACCTTTGTGCCAACCTTTACAACCAAGGAAGAACCTTTGACAGGCAAATCTTTTATGACGGTGATGGTATCTCCGTCGTGTAACACGTTACCGTTTGCATCTTTAACTACATGAGTTTCATGAGGTTCTGCGGTTTCATTTTGAGTCCATTCATGTGCGCATTCGGGGCATATAAAAAATCCACTATCTTCATACGTGTATTCTGAATGACACTCGGGGCAGTGTGGTAATGTGCTCATGTATTTAATCCTATCGCGTATTTTTGGTTAAATTATACTATTTCTTTCCGAAATGTTGTTGAATCATTTAAGAATTTTTTAGGCTGGTTTTTGAGCAGCTCTAATTATGTTAGGCACACCCTCTTTGTAATATGAATATTATTTAGAAAATCGTTGTCATGTGAAATAACAATCATAGCGCCTTGATAGGCGGATAGTGCGGCTTCGATGGCTTCGATCGATCGTAAATCAAGATGATTGGTGGGTTCATCAAGAATAATCAGTTGAGGTGGTATTTTTGAAAGTAAGCTAATGGCGAGTCCTGCTCTAATCCGCTCTCCACCACTGAGATGTACCACTTTTTTCTCAGCATCTGTATTGCGAAATTGCATTGATGCAAGGGCGGCGTATGCATCTTGTATAGTGATATTTGGGTTTAATTCTTGAAAATTTTCGACTAAATTTAGTGAAGGGATAAGAAAATCGCATTGTTGATCTAAAACACGCACCAGTTTTACGTGGCACGCTATTTTCCCTTTCACGGGTGCGATAAGGCCACGAATTAATCGAATCAGTGTAGATTTTCCACATCCATTATTCCCAATTAAAGCTATGCGTTCCGGGCCTGTGATGGTTAAATTAAAATTTTTAAAGAGGGGGATTTGATTCGTGTAGGAAAATTGCAAGTTGTCTATAGTCAATACATTTTTTTGGTTTGGGACATGTGTTGCTAAAAGGTCGGCATGTATTGAGGTTTTTATTTCAAGCTGAGCTTTGGCTGTTTTTAGGGTTTCTTTTGCCTGTTCAGTGCGTTGTTTGCTAAGGCTGCTATTTCTTGACTGGGTTTTCTCGCTGCGACCTTGCATGCTGTTTGCAGTTAATTTGTCAATTTTACTTTTCTTGCGCAGTAATTTGCCTTTTTTTTGTCGTTGCTGATGTTTTTCACGCGTTTCTTGGATAGAGGATTCAAATTGCTTGAGTTTTTTTTCTGCTGAAGCAATATCATGTTTTAAGCCTTCTTGAAGTAGTTTTTTTTGTGCTTCATAGAAATCGTAGTTGCCACCAAAAATGTTTACGCCTTTTGTTGTGATTTCGATGATTTCATCCATATTGTTTAAAAGGCCCCGGTCATGGCTCACCATAATAAATCCATGGCGGCTATGATTCATCCACTCAATTAATAATTGTTTTGATGCACTGTCTAAATTGTTAGTTGGTTCATCAAGTAAAATGAAGTCACTCGATGCTAGAATAGATTTAGCAAGTAAGATTTTTGTTTTTTGTCCACCGCTTAAAGCATTAAAGTGCTCATTGAGGTGCGATATAGGAAGCTCTAAACGCTGAAAAAGTATCTCAACTTCTGTTGCTAACCCCCAATCATCCCCAATGACTTCGAGGTCACCATCACGCATTTTCCCTTCTTTTAAGCGCTGTAGAGCATGCCATTTTCCTTGAATGCCAAGCATTTCAATGATGGATAAATGTTGTTGCGAGTCTTCTATAAATTGAGGGCAATAAGTCGCTGTCCCACTCAAAAGCACGTGACCTGTGTGGGGTTTTAAATGTCCAACCAATAGTTGTAAAAGAGTTGTCTTTCCAACGCCATTATCCCCGATAAGTCCGTAGCGTCGCTTTTCGAATGATAAATTTAAATCATCGAATTGAACGGTTGTGTTCGGTATTGTGTATGAAAGCTGATGAGTAATTAAACGCGGTATATGAGTCATAATAAATCTCCAAAACAGTTGTAAGAACAAAACAACAATGAAGATTTATTTACGCATCGGCGTTTACTCCGGAAAAATGAGATAATTAATTGTACTGTAATTAATCAGAAAAAGTCAAATAACGCTGCTTTTTGGCCTTAAATAATAAAAGCATAAGCTTGCCGCTGTCAGTGCAGAAAGACAACTTAATATAATAGGGGAAATAAGAGAGACAATAATCATAAATCCGCCTACTAGGCATATTAGTGCTTCGCCTAAAGTACGTAGGCTGACTTGAGCACCCATGACTTCACCTTGAATGCTTGGATGCGCTGTGTTGGAAATATGAATAGTGATGGTTGTGGTTACGCTTGTGATGCTCAAACCTGCACATGCAAAGAATAAAAGCATTGGGGTGGGGTATTGAAATATCACCATGCAGCCAAATATAAGTGCTGTGGTTGTCATGGCAGACACAAGAATCGTTTTAATGGATGCACGTTTTGATAAATAGTGAGGGATGATGGAAGCACCAAGCGCCAGTGTGATAGAAAGTACGACGTTATAAATCGAAATTTGTGCCGGTGACATGAGCCATTTTCCTGCCAAAAATACAGGGCCAAATTCATAAAAAATATCTACGGAGAATGTAAAAATAGTGCTGATAATTAGCAGATGTTTAAGCTTTGGATGATTTAAAAAAAGCAGCTTAAATTGTCGAACAATGTTGAGTTGTCGCCAGATAGGCGTGCTTTGATGTGCGTGCTGCTTCTGGTAAGAAGGCAGTTTTTTATAGGCTAAGACAAGAGCGAGAATTGATGCAAGTGCTGCAAAGGTAAAGGGTAGGGCATAGGAGAACCACGGGACTATTTGATCATTTGAAAAAAATCCCCCAAGCAGAGGCCCTGCAATGAATCCTATGGCAGCCATGGTGTTGATTCGACCAAAACTGATAAATTTGCCGATTTGTGTAAACTCAGCTGCAATGGCGCGCACAATAGAAAAAGTGCCTTCCATTAAACCCGTCCAGAATCGGCTAAATAATAATAACCAAAAGCAATTTGTTTTTAAGGCTATGGCGGTAAGTACATAACCGATGGTGCTAGCGATTAAGCTGACAATAAGCACTTTTTTTCTACCATACAAGTCAGCATGTTTTCCAAGGATGGGTGAGCCAATAAATTGACCCAGTGAAAAAAGTGCCAATGTAAGGCCCAAAAGCAATCGTTTAGTACCCATGCTCCATTCAGGGGAAATAATTGTGTGGTGATGAGTTTCTAGAAACAGGGGAGGCAAAATGGGATAGGCAATGGATGCACCAACAAACCCAATGAACGTGATGAGTAAAATAACAATAAGACGACTTTTTTCTTCTTGTAAAAGATTATGCTTCATAATAAGTTGGCGCTATGACAATATCACGGACACAGATGTGATGGGGTTGTTGGTAAATCCATAGCACCATTTTTGCCATTTCTTCAACTTGAATTAGGTGTTTATCACATAAGTTTGAGTCAACTAACATGGGTGTTTTTATTTTTGCTGGAGATATATGGCATACACGAATTCCAAATTTTGCATTCGCCATTCGCAGAGATTCACTTAGACTTTTAATAGCAGCTTTGCTTGCTGCATAGACGGCAAGATCTGGGCGAGGGAGTCTATCAGCCAGTGATCCTAGATTGATGATGGTGCCACGTTTTCTTGCTTGCATGTAAGGTAGAATGGTCTCGATACAATTGACAGTTCCCTTAAAATTGATATCAATTGTTTGTGCATGATCTTCATGTGTAATATCAGTAAATGCACCATGTTTACCAAATCCTGCATTATTAATCATGCAGTCAATGGGACCGATGTTATTTTCTGTTTCTGTAATGGCTTTTTGTATGGCATGAAAGTCACTGACATCTGCTTTAAAGCAATGGACATTCGGCAAGTTACGCGCATTTATTTCTTCTATATTCCTAGCGCACAGCGCAACGGTATAATGTTCTTCTGAAAACAAATGTGCCAGTTCAGCACCCAATCCAGAAGATGCGCCTGTAATGAAAATAACCGTTTTACCTTTATTGTCCTTTGACATGATATACACGACATTAAAACGATTATTGTAGCACCAATTTAAATGCTTAAGACACCAGTAAAAATACTGGGTGAGATAACGTAAAGTAGAGAAAAATTCACAAAGGATTTTGCAAAATGGTCAATTGCTTGTGGTGAATTTCAAATCCTTCACAATAGTGAAAATAGATCTCAAGTAAATGAGTAGCTGAAGGATTGAGTTGCAATCCGACCGCGTTGATAATATTGCCGTGCGCTATAACCAGGATCCGTTGAGCATTTTTATCTATTGCATTTTCTAAGGCATTGTAAGCTTCATGGGTATACCTTTTCCACGCTTGGTATTTATCATGACTGATGTACGTGCTTAATGGTTTAGAGCCTAGTGTTTCAAGTAATAAATTAACATGGGTGCGGTCTGAAGGTGCTTCGGGTTGGTAAAGTTGATCGAGTTCTATCGTAGGCAGTGATATATTGAGTGTATCCATAATGGTTTGTGCTGTTTGCTTGGCGCGTAATGCTGAGGAAGTGATGACCAAGTCGAAAGGTGTGGAAGGTACTGCTATTCTCATTGTTTTGTTTTATAATGATGCGAAGATATTTTTTAACCTTATTTAGCCCTTCTGACCAAGCGCACTCATTTTTTTGGTTGCGTGTTGTGACATAAATACCAATATAGGAATCCTTGATTTGCCATGAAAAAAAATGATGTCACCATACCCAATCCTCACGACCAATTCTTTCGCACAGCCATGGCTGACAAAAGGGTAGCGCTTGATTTTCTGAGAAAGCACTTACCCAAAGACTTAGCTAGAAAAGTTAATTTTGATAATTTGGTATTGCAGCCACGATCTTTCATTAATGATGTAAGGAAAGAATCAGCTGTCGATGTACTTTTTAAAACAACCATTGATAGAAAAGAGGCTTTTCTTTACCTATTAGTCGAGCATCAAAGCAAGCCAGATGAGCTCATGCCATTTAGAATATTGAAGTATACCTGCAATATCCTCGATGACCATCTGGAGAAACATAAGAAAATACTTAAAGGAAAAGATAAAAAACTTCCCCTTATTTATCCAATGGTCATTTATCACGGCAAAACTCCTTATAGGCATACAACAGATATTCATAACTTGGTGGACGCACCCAAGGCTCTTGTTGATCAGTATTTTTTAAAACCGTTTCAGCTAATTGATTTGGTTGAAATTGAGGACGAGCAATTAAAAGAACATGCCTGGTCAGGCGTCGTTGAGTTTGCTCTTAAGCATATTTTTGCTCGTGATGTGTTACCACACATTAAGAATATAGCGAATCTATTAGCCACCCTTGATAAACAAGACGGACGTAGCTTTGTTGAAATTGTGTTACAATACTTTCTTGAAAGAGGTGAAATAAAAAGTAAAGAACAATTTTTCGAACTAATTAATGACAATATTTCGCATGAAGTTGGAGGGGATATTATGACCCTAGCAGAACAGTTAAGAGAAGAAGGACAGCGAGAGAAAGCACTAGAAATAGCTAGAAGCTTGTTAGAAGACGGATCTGATCCTAGTTTTGTGGCGAAAGTTACTAAACTTCCGCTTCCACAAGTTAAAGACCTCAAGAAAAAAATTAACTAAATATTTTAAACCAAATACTTCCAGCCAAAGGACTTAAAGAAGCTTGTATTTTACTTGCCTCTTTATCGAGCCTTACGGTTTACTACACTGCTAACTGTGGAAAGGTATTATGACCACTGCAAGATATAGGTTATATCGAGAACATAAGTTCGTTTCATTTGTCCTATCAAGTTTTTCTAGAGAAGTTGCTAAAGCTGACTTTAGAACAGAGAAAACAGTATCACATATTAAAAAACAACTCTCAGAAATTAAGGCTTTAATACATGGGCATGCGGAGCATGAAGACAGATCTATACACCAGCTACTGAGAGATAAGGGCTCTTCTGTATTTGAAAGAATTGAAACAGATCATGCTAAACATGAATCGATATTTAAGAGACTAAATGATTTACTTGAAAATACCTTGGGAACCACAATTTCAGATGAGAGAGTAGAGCTTGGCCATCATTTCTATCTATTGTTTCAACAATTTGAAGGTCTTAATTTATTGCATCAATTTCATGAAGAAACCGTAATAATGCCAGAACTACAAAGATTATATTCAGACAAAGAGTTGTTAGAAAAAATTGAAGCTAAAACATATGATCATATGACACCAAGACAAATGGTTCACATGATGGAAACCTTATTTGATCATTTTAATGCTAGCGATAGGCGTGCCTTTTTGAAGGATATCTTTACTGCTCAACCAGAAAAGTTTTTAAAAGCATGGCATGAAATAGCGCCTAAAATTGATGAAGATGAGAGAGTAGATCTCATAGAATATTTTAGCATTGAAGTTCAAATTTGATACTAAAGAATCTTTCTAACTTAGATTCAACTCATAAGTTCAACACATATTTAAAAATCAGACGATTTGGTCATAAAATATCTTGATAAGCATCCTTATCTGGAGTTACAATATCCTTGAGTTAAGAATATGGCTAAAATACGATATGAAATACGGTACGTTATTTTTTTTTAATAGTAGCACTTCAAAAAGTGAGCCTCTTACAACAGGGGTTTTAAACTCTACCTGGAATACCACTTATTATAATAGTGAAGGACGGAAAGTTGGTACTTCAACAAGTAAGCCTCTCAACCCATCTGCGAACCCCACTCATAATACTACATGGAATACCACTTATTATAATAGCGAAGGAAGGAAAGTTGGTACTTCAAGAAGTGAGCCGTTCACAACAGGGCTTAGGTACCCTACTTGGAATACCACTTATTATAATAGTGAAGGACGGAAAGTTGGTACTTCAAGAAGTGAGCCTCTTAATCCATCTGTGAACTTCACTTATAGTACTACTTATAATACCACTTATTGTAATAGTGAAGGACGGAGAGTTGGTACTTCAAGAAGTGAGCCTCTTACAACAGGGGTTATGAACCCTACTTGGAATACCTCTTACACTTATTCTGCACCTAAACAAACTGTACGAGCCCGAGCTTCTGCATCTAAACAAGCTGCACCAGCACCAACGCCACTACAAGTATCAAATCAACCAGACCCGAAAATTACTCATTTAAAAGTATATTATGTATCAGAAGCCGGTACGTTTAATGCCAGTGCTTCAATTTTTACACGCAATAATACTAGAGAGGAGCAGGTTGTAAAAGTATTGAAAGCTAGAGCGCAACGCAACCCAGGCGGTGCATCTTACAAAACACTCAAGAGCTTTTTTCCAGAGCTTGTGGAGGAGCTCCCTTGTGAGGACTCTTCCGAACAAGGCCCCTCACCAAGCAGGAGCTATTGTTGGCTCCGTTGCAAATAATTTCGAAGATGCGAAACCATAGATTTTGGGCACACGTCAGCTGTATAACCCAAATTGCTCATTGATAAATGAAGCTTCGGTTCGATTGCCATACATCCATATGTTGAATTGTCCTTTCTTAAAC
>JASBUZ010000045.1 GCA_030147635.1 Gammaproteobacteria bacterium | reverse complement strand
TTTTCAAGGGATCAGCGTCTTAATTATCAATGCGCAGGCACAAGTGGTTACAAATATTATTGATAGACAAAAAATTATCCTTAATTGCCTGGGAAAATCCTACTGGGAGTTTTATTCATGACTTTATTGCGGAACATGGGCAAGAACGGGACAGCTTATAAATTATGCTGATATGGCACGTGATGTAGATGTTGATGTAAAAACGATTAAAGCCTGGCTTTCCATTCTTGAAACATCAGGCATCATTTATCTTTTGCAGCCTTATCACTCAAATGTTACCAATCGGTTAATAAAAACACCTAAGCTTTACTTTCTTGATACAGGGTTGTGTACTCATCTTACACGCTGGTCGACGCCGCAGGCGTTGGAAGCAGGCGCTATGACAGGCGCTATATTGGAAACCTATATTTTTACTGAAATTCTAAAGAGTTATTGGCACAATGGTCTTTCGCCACAGGTTTATTTTTATCGTGATCGCGATCAATATGAAGTTGACTTGCTGATTGAACAAGACGGTATGCTTTACCCAGTAGAGTTCAAGAAGAGTGCTAATCCAAGCAAGCAATCACTTAAAAACTTTTCTGTGTTACATAAACTAAAGCAGCCTATAGGCCCAGGCGCCATCCTCTGTCTAAAGGAAACAGATACACCTCTTTCTCGAGAGGTGACAGCCACTCCTATTGGTTATTTGTAAATACAAAAGTTGGAGCATGGTGTACCACGAGGTGTTTGCCTTGGTATGATGATGTTTTAGGCCGGCTTGGAAAATAATCATATGGCAAATGACACATTAAACTTGATTGAGTTAACAGGTGCACCTGGTGAGCATCGAGGCATGCTGCAAAGCAGTGAGTTGGAGCTTGAACTTGAAGCCTGTTTTGTGGTGCCTGAAAATCCAAGTAGTGAGTATATTGCGTTACTTGGACATCCACATTCTCTGAAAGGTGGCAGCATGCAAAACAAGGTAGTGACAACCCTTGCGCGTACTTTCAGAGAAAGAGGTATCCCGAGTGTGCGCTTCAATTTCCGAGGGGTTGGGGCATCTGGTGGTGAGTTTGATTCAGGGATTGCTGAAAGTGAAGACATGCTTGCAGTAGCTCAGCAGGTGCAAGAAGTGTTTCCAGGCAGAACGCTACTCTTTGCAGGGTTTTCATTTGGTGGTTTTGTGGTGTATCGTGCGGCAGCGCAAATTGCTCATGGCTTGCTGTTGACCGTAGCACCTCCAGTCAACCATTTTGATTTTACTAGCTTTAGTCCGGAGCCAAGACCTTGGCTTTGTGTGCAAGGAGATGATGATGAAGTGATTCCATCTGAGTTAGTTCTCGAGTTTGCCAAGAAACATCGCATTCCAGTGCTTGAATTTTCAGAAACAGGACACTTTTTTCATGGCAAGCTCGCAGAACTGAAAGAGCGATTGCTGAATGCTTTGGACGATATATTGGCATGAAAAAACTGCTTGCCCATTATGAGGCTGCAGTTGCTGCAGGTAATATTATTGATTCTGAGAATCAGCGTCGAGTACTTGCTAAGCTACAGACTATCACCGATGTGGTGGATGCATCTCATACTAAGAAACACTGGTGGTCGCTGGCGCCCAAAAACCCACAGGGTCTATATGTGTTTGGCCCGGTGGGTGCTGGAAAAACCTACTTGATGAACTTGTTTTATGAATATTTGCCAGAAGCACATAAAGAGCGTTTTCACTTTCATCATTTTATGCAGCATGTCGATGAAGCCTTAAGGGCACATCAAGGTCGGGCGAATCCACTGAAGAAAATTGCCAAGAAAATTGCAATGGACGCGCATGTTTTATGTTTGGATGAGTTTTTGGTAGAAGATGTTGCGGATGCCTCGATTTTGGCAGAGCTTTTGCATGAGCTCTTTAAAGCGGGGGTTATCTTAGTGACAACAGCAAATACTGAACCAGATAACTTATACAAAGATGGCTTACATCGTGAGCGGTTTTTGCCCGCTATTGAGCTTTTGAAAAAGCATTGTGATGTGATGTATTTGGATGATAATCGGGATTACCGAGAGGGGCGTGGCGTTTTACCCGAAGCTTATTTTTTTCCGATGAGTGCAAAGCATGAGGCTGAGATGTTAAAGCAGTTTGTTGCGAGTGCTGCAGGCGCGTCCTTGCAAGAAGCTGACGAAGTGATCATACAAAATCGAGCGATCCCCTTTCTTCGAAAGGCTGGAGGGGCAATATGGTTTGAGTTTGATGTGATTTGTAATTTGCCGAGAAGCCAGCTTGATTATTTAGAAATTTCAAACCGGTTTGATACCGTGTTTGTGAGTCATGTGCCAGCAATTGGAGAGCATGATCCCGCGCGCATTGTACTGTTTATTCGGTTTGTGGATGTGATGTATGATGCCGGTATTCAACTGGTTTTACTTGCCGAAGTGCCGCTTGAGATGATTTATGTGAAGGGCCCGATGAGCTCTATGTTTGAGCGTACTTTGAGTCGACTGCGAGAAATGCAGTCACCAGATTATTCAAAGCAATAAATTGATTTATTTTTGATAAACTTGAGAATGATTCTCGATATCATTTATAATAGACTGACTAGTTTGAGTGAAGGGGCGTCTCTATGTCGCTAACAACAGAAGATTTGACTACCGGTGACCGCGTTCGGCTCGTAGACTTTGGCGAGACGGATAAAGAATACCGTCGCCGGTTGTTTTCTTTTGGGTTGACCCGAGGTACGGTTGCACGAGTGGTTCGTCGAGCCCCTTTGGGTTGTCCTATTCAACTTCATGTGCAGGATACAGACTTTATGCTGCGAGCGCATGAAGCATCACATCTTTTGTGGGAGCGTGTTTAATGCGTTGTTTGCTGGTTGGTAATCCAAATGCAGGAAAAACAACGCTATTCAATGCGTTGACCGACGAGTGCCAGCGCGTGGGCAATTGGTCGGGGGTGACCGTTTCTGATAAAGCAGGAGAGTTTCAACTCGGTGATACAACCGTTGAGTTGGTTGACTTGCCAGGGCTTTATTCATTAGATGCAGAGCAGTCAGCACAAAAAGACGAACAAGTGACTCTAAAGGCGCTAAATGCGGATGCCTATGATTGTTTAATTCATGTGATTGATGCGAGTAAGCTTGAGCGTCATTTATATTTAACCAGCCAGCTTTTAGAGTTAAAGCGGCCCATGGTGATTGCTTTAACAATGGGAGACAAAGCCGCACGTGAAGGCATTCATGTTGATATGGAGGCCTTATCAGAGCGACTAGGCTGTCCTGTGGTGGATGCGTCTCGAGGTTGTGGTTGTGAAGTGCTTAAAAAAGCGCTAGAAGCATCATCCAGCACACCAAGACCGTTGGTGATGGAGTCTGCTCCCGAAGACGAGATAGATGTAGAGTTGTTTTTATTAGATGCACGCTATCGTGCTGTACATGAATTAGTTTTACAGGTTGAGACACGAAAAGCTGCTCGCCGCAATCAACTGACGGCAAAGCTTGATCGTGTTTTACTGCATCGCATTTTTGCTTTCCCCATTTTTTTGGCTGTGATGTATGCGCTGTTTTTCTTAGTGATCTCAGTGGGTGGTTTTTTCCAAGAGCACATGATGGTGTTTTTTGAGGATATGCTGCTTCAGAAGAGCATGCATGGACTACGTGCCTTAGGGTGTGCAGAGGGGTTTACCACTTGGCTGACACATGGACTTGGCCTTGGGCTTGCCACAACGCTTTCTTTTATTCCGGTGATGGGGGTGATGTTTTTCTTACTCGCCTGCCTTGAAGAGTCTGGTTATATGGCGCGGGTTGCCTTTGTGATGGATAGAATGATGCGCTTTTTAGGACTGCCCGGCAAAGCATTTGTGCCTCTTGTGATGGGTTTTGGCTGTAATGTACCCGCGGTCATGGCGTCTCGTACTTTGGATTCAGAAAAAGATAGACGGCTTGCAATTTTGATGAGTCCTTTTATGTCTTGTAGTGCAAGACTTACGATTTACACAGTATTTGTTGCGGCCTTCTTCCCCACGGGAGGATATAATGTGGTGTTTTCTTTGTATTTGCTCGGCATTTTGATGGCTGTACTCACGGGACTTTTACTGCGCCGAACGCTTTTTTCAGGTCCCATATCGCCTTTATTACTCGAGTTACCGACTTACCAGGCGCCCGTTGTTAAACTTTTGTGGCGCGCGACTCGGCGAAAACTACGTGCCTTTTTGTGGCGTGCGGGTAAAGTGATTGTGCCGGTTTGTATGCTGCTTGGTGCACTGAATGCAGTTCAGCTGGGTGAGAATGGCTCATTGCTTGAGCTCATAGGTCAAGGTATTCAGCCTCTGTTTGCCCCAATGGGGATTGCTTCAGAGAATTGGCCGGCAGTTCTTGGGGTGATTACTGGTGTTTTTGCCAAAGAAGTGGTGGTTGGCTCACTCAATAGTATGTATGCGAGTCTCGGTGGGCTTTCGCATATGTTTGATGGGCCAATCAGCGCTTATGCATATTTAATTTTTGTTTTGCTCTATGTGCCTTGCGCATCAACCGTTGCCGTGATTCGAGAAGAAGCTGGAAAGCGTTTGATGTGGTTCTCCGTACTTTGGTCAACAGCTCTCGCTTATGGTACTGCTGTGCTTTTCTATCAGCTAGGCACCATGGTTGAGCACCCCAGTCAGTCACTGGTTTGGAGCTTAGCTTTGTGCGGTTCACTCGCTTTGTTTGTTTTGTTTATGCGCGCAGGTGGTTTAGCAGGAGGGCGACGTGCTTTTCAAGCTTCGTGACTACATTGCTAAAGAGAAACGAGTGGCGCTCAGTCAACTGGCACGCTTTTTTGAGGCAGATACAACAGCCCTTGAACCGATGCTTGACGTTTGGGTCAAGCAAGGATTGATTGTAAAAGAAGTGCAAAATGTATCATGTCGTGCTGCCTGCTTAGAATGCGGGAAGCAATCTGCTATTTATTATCAACATGTTCGTTAAAAAAATAGGCTGATTTCTCTTGTTATTTTTGCTTTGATTCGCTAGTCTGTACGAGCTTTTCTTTTTTACAGTGTTTAATTAGAAACAAGGTTGTTTCGGTGGTGCTTTGTGATTAAAAACGTTTTAGTCATCTGCATCGGCAATATTTGCAGGAGCCCTATGGCAGAGGCTCTGCTTGCAAAGGCCGTTCAGGAAGAACATCCAGAGGTATCTGTGAGCTCCGCAGGACTTGGCGCTTTGGTTGGACGTCCAGCTGATCCTATGTCTCAAGAACTCATGCAAGATAAAGGCATTGATATCTCTGCGCACCGTGCACGACAAATCTCTCCCGAGATTGTTTTTGGATCTGATCTGATTTTAACGATGAGTACCGAGCAACAGGAACAGCTTGAGCAACAGTATCCTGGTGCGCGCGGGCGGGTGCATCGTATCGGTAAATGGGAAGGATATGATATTTCAGATCCGTTCAAGCGACCCAAGACCGCTTTTGAGCAGTCGCTGATATTGATTGAACAAGGGATTAACGAGTGGTACAGGAAGTTATGGGCGTAATATGCTAAAAAAAATCAGTTTGGTGACCTCAGTGCTTTTTTTGTCTGGTTGTGGTGCAAACCCTCTGAATTTTATGCCAGGGATGCAAAACTTGGATACTCATACCATGCGAAAGCATGTTAAGAAGCACCATATCCGGGTTGAGCCGACGCTTGTACCAATCACCCCTGAGCTGATTGCCGATCACCGTGTCAATACGTATTTTTATCGAGTGGCGCCATCAGATGTATTGCATGTAAATGTTTGGGAGCATCCAGAGTTTGCTCTAGAGTCGCAAAATGTGACGGCTGCAGCTGCAGGCGTTCAGGGGGCTGCAGGACTTCCTGGCTATCTTGTTGACCCACAAGGACGTATTTATTTTCCATTGATTGGTTATGTCCATGTTGCTGGTAAAACCTTAGATGAAGTTAGAGTTTTAGTCTCGCGACGACTTGAGAAATATGTGCCAAATCCACAAGTCAATGTACGTGTTGCAGATTTTCGTGGACAGAAGGTTTATGTGCTTGGTGAAGTGACTAAGAAGGGCTTCTTACCGATTAATGATCAGCAACTTACAATTGCTGATGCGTTGGCTCTTTCGGGCTGGTTTGATTCGAAGGCTGCAGATACCAGCAACATTTACGTAATTCGGGGAAGTTATGTGCGTCCTGAAATTTTTTGGCTGGATGCACGAACGCCCGATAAATTGCTGATTGCGGAGCATTTCAGTTTGCAGCCGAAAGATGTGCTCTACGTATCTGCTGCACCTATTGCTCAAATCAATCGAGTATTGGATCAGCTACTGCCAATTGTGCAGACAGTTTGGTTTACACAAAGTGTGGTTAAGCAGTCTCAGCGGTCATGATAAGAATAAAACAGAGGATGTTATGAGTATGATGCCAACACCAACAGCTTACGAGTCGAAGGAAGATGAAATTGACTTGCTTGCTCTTCTGCGCGAGATGTGGGGGTATAAATGGATACTTTTGTTGACAAGTTTAGTTGGCTTAACGCTTGGAGTGTACTATGCTCTGAAGCAGCCTACGAGATACCAATCAACCGCCTTACTGCAAATCGAAAATAAGTCATCTGCTATGGGGGCTCTTTCACAACAGTCGTTACTAGGAGGGGGTAGTGGTAGTGATGCGAGTACACAGATTGCGTTACTGCAATCTCGCTTTATTTTAGAGCCGGTGATTGAAGCGTTAGGACTAAATATTAGTGTTTCTCAGCGGCCTAGTTCGATTTGGGCTCGTTTAAGTCCCTGGACTGAAAAACAAATACTCCCTGTTTCAACGTTTAGTGTGCCTGAAGAGGAGGTCAACAAGCCCTTTGATTTAGTTGTTGATAAGCCTGACCACATTAGCCTTTATGATGTAAACAGAGAGCTTATTTTATCCGGTGCAATTGGCGATGAACTTGTGAGTCGGGATGGTAAGTTTCGATTAGAAACAGATAAAGAAGTGTCAGCACCTACAGAAGGAACTCAATTTACTCTCATTAAGCGCTCGGCAAATAAAGCCGTTAAGCGTCTGCAAGGTACGCTGACGGTTGAAGAAATGGGGCAAAAGAGCTTCAAAGGTGGGACCGGCGTTTTAGAGCTTTCATTAAAGGGAATTAATAAGGCAGAAACCCTTCTTACTTTGAATACTATTGCGGAGACGGCCCGTGCCAACGATGCGCAAAAAAAAGCAAAAGAAGCCTCTCAAACCTTAGCATTTTTAGAAGAGCAGTTGCCAATTACTAAACAACAACTAGAGGATGCTGAGAAAAAACTTAATCATTATCGTGCGACGAGCGGGAAAATTGATATTAAAATTCAGAGTGACTTTTTATTACAACAGCTTGCAGATTTGGATAGACAGTTGAATGCCCTGAAGGTTAAAAAAATAGAGATGCGGCAACATTATAAAAGTACACATCCTGCCTGGATTGCGCTTGAGGCGCAAGTGAAAGCCCTGAGAATACAGCGGGGAGAGCTTGAAAGGTCGCTTAAAGAGCTACCTGCTTCCGATCAGGTTGCAGTGAACTTGATGCGGGAAGTTGATGTGAAGCAAGGACTGTACATGGTGCTTTTGAATAAAATTCAGGAGCTTCAGGTTGTGAAGGCGGGTACGGTGAGTGATGTTCGAATTTTATCTAACGCAACTTTGCCTGACACCCCACTACCTAATAAGAAAGCGCTTCTAATCTTTGGAGGTGGCCTACTTGGCTTAATGGTTGGTGTTATGTTTTTTTTGACACGGAAGTTTTTTTCTCAGCAGGTTATGGATCCGCACTGGACTGAGCGTCACTTGAATCTTCCAAACGTTGCAATCGTTCCCTTCTGTAAAGAACAGCTCGGCATGCTGGGTTTAGTCAATACAAAAGGGATGCTTTTGCTTGCACATGAGCATCCTAAAAACTTAGCAATTGAAGCGTTGCGTAGTTTAAGAACGAGCCTCCAGGTAACATTGACATGTGCTCACAATAATGTGATCGGTATTTTGGGTGTTGCACCAGGTGTTGGAAAGAGTTTTGTTTCTGCAAATTTAGCCTATCTTTTGGCTGCAGCGGGTAAGCGCGTCTTGCTTGTCGATACTGACTTAAGAAAGGGGACATTACACAAGTACTTTGCTATGAGTACATCTCCAGGTTTATCTGAGGTTCTGGGGAAGCAGAAAGCGCAAAGTGAAGCAGTGAGGAACACTCAGCATACAAATCTTGATCTGATTTCTCGAGGAGCCTATCCTAAGAATCCTGCCGAACTCTTAATGAGTGAGCATTTTAAGGCTCTCATTGAGGAGCAGTCTAAACAGTATGATGTGGTTTTATTTGATACGGCGCCGGTTTTATTGGTTACTGATGCGGTTTTGGTTGCTTCTCTTGCTGCAACCAACTTTCTTATGATGGGGGCTAGTGCGCATTCACCAAGTGATGTGGAGCTAGTCATGAAGCGACTGAATAATGCAAATATTCATGTTAATGGTTCCATTTTTAATTTTCATAAAGAGCAGTCAAATAATTATTATTACGGAAAATATTATAACTACTCTTATTATTATCATGACGAATCTGAGAAGGCACCAGTATGATTCGCACACTTTCTGTTTTTGGAACTCGGCCTGAAGTTATAAAAATGGCCCCGGTGGTGAAGCATCTAGCTTCTCATAAAGCGTTTGATAGTCAAGTTTGTGTGACGGGACAACATCGACAAATGCTTAATCCATTTTTAGACTTGTTTCAGATTAATCCCAATTTTGATTTAGAAGTGATGAAACCTGGTCAAACCTTAAGTGAGTTGACAGCAAATATACTTAATAGTTTTTCCCCAGTTTTGCGAGAGGTTTCTCCTGATGTCGTTTTGGTGCATGGAGATACCACAACAACTTTTGCTGCAACCCTTGCAGCTTACTATCATCGTATTCCAGTTGCGCATGTTGAGGCAGGACTTCGAACGGGGAATATTTTTTTACCATGGCCAGAGGAAGCTAATCGTAAATTGACAGGGGCATTGGCACAATTTCATTTTGCGCCAACAGCACTTTCACGTAATAACCTGCTCAGTGAGGGGGTGTCAGAAAAAACGATTTATGTGACTGGTAATACAGTGGTTGATGCTCTGTTTGATGTATTAGGACAGCTTGAGGCTAATCCTTCATTAGAGCAGCAGCTAGCAAGTGAGTTTCCATTTTTGAGCCCTGAGCGCAAGATGATTTTAGTGACAGGGCACCGACGAGAGAGTTTCGGGGAAGGGTTCAAGCAGATTTGCCAGGCTTTGGCGATGATTGCCTCAAAATTTTCAGAGATTGATATTGTATATCCCGTGCACTTGAATCCAGAAGTACAAAAGCCAGTTAAAACTCTTTTAAGTCATCAATCCAATATATACTTGATTGAGCCCATTGATTATTTACCTTTTGTCTATTTGATGCGTTCATCTTATTTTATTTTGACAGACTCAGGGGGTATCCAAGAAGAAGCACCTTCGTTAGGCAAGCCGGTGCTTGTGATGCGCGACAGAACGGAACGCCCTGAAGCGGTTGATGCCGGCACGGTTAGGTTGGTTGGCACAAATCCTGAGAAAATATTGAGTGACGTGACACGTCTTTTAGAAGATGCCGAACATTATCAAAAAATGAGTCGTGCACAAAATCCTTATGGAGATGGCCAGGCGTCTCAACGAATTGTAACGCATTTATCGCATGCTTTTGAGTCAAAAATACCTGCAAGTCGACAGAGTTCAGAAATGTTAGTTTAGGGAGTAATAATAGGGATGTTAGAGGAAATGAGTCAGTCAAAGCCGTTTCAAAAAGTATCTGTTGTTGGGCTTGGTTATATTGGATTGCCGACGGCTGCTGTTATCGCATCTCGAAAAATTTCGGTCACTGGGATTGATGTGAGTCAGCAGGTGGTTGATACAATTAATCGAGGCGAAATTCATCTAGTTGAGCCTGATTTAGATATTGTCGTGCATGCGGTTGTCTCTGAAGGATATTTACAAGCGGCTTTACGTGCTGAGTCTGCCGATGCTTTTTTATTGGCAGTTCCAACCCCATTTAAAGAGGAGCACCAGCCTGATTTAAGCTACATCAAAGCTGCTGCAGAAGCAATTGCGCCAGTTCTTAAGCAAGGAAACCTGGTTGTTTTAGAGTCAACATCCCCTGTGGGGGCAACAGAACAGTTGGTTGTATGGCTTCAAGAAATGCGTCCCGATTTAGCTTTCCCAGTTCACGGGGATAACAAGCGAGCAGATATATATGTTGCACACTGTCCTGAGCGAGTTTTACCCGGACATGTGCTTCGGGAACTTGTGCAAAATGATCGTGTCATTGGGGGTATAACTCCAGCTTGTTCACGTCGAGCATCTGAACTTTATCAAATATTTGTTGAAGGCGAGTGTATTACTACCGATGCTCGAACAGCTGAAATGTGTAAGCTTACTGAAAATAGTTTCAGAGACGTTAATATTGCTTTTGCTAATGAGCTATCCATGATTTGTGATGAGCTTGATATTAATGTTTGGGAGCTGATTCGTTTGGCAAACCGTCATCCTCGCGTGAATATTTTACAGCCTGGTCCTGGTGTTGGCGGTCACTGCATTGCGGTTGACCCATGGTTTATTGTGAGCAAAACACCAGAGATTGCCGAGCTTATTCATACTGCTCGCCAAGTGAATGACAGCAAGCCTCACTGGGTGCTTGAACGGGTAAAATCATCTGTTGCCGACTATTTACAAAAAAATCCAAGTAAAGCTGTGCGAGATGTGACAGTTGCATGTTTTGGCCTGAGTTTTAAAGCAGATATTGATGATTTAAGAGAAAGCCCTGCACGCCAAATTGTAAAGGAGCTGGCAATGATGCATGCAGGTCCAGTTTTGGTAGTTGAGCCCAATATTCAAGTATTACCAGAGGATTTGTCGGCGCAGGTTAGCTTGGTAAAAGAGCATGAAGTTGCTTTAGCTGAAGCGGATGTTGTGCTGTTGTTGGTTGATCATAAATCGTTTAATGATGTGATGCATTTGCTTCAAGATAGGCATCATGTGATTGATACTCGGGGTATATGGACCTTAGACGATTGACTGGAAGTGTATGATAGCAATATTGAATAAAATCAGAGAAATACTTTTGCCACTAGAGTTCAAGCAAGCGAGTTTCTTGTTTGCTCTTTTGTTGTGTGGAACTTTGCTCGAGATTATGAGTGTTGGGTTAGTTATTCCTGCAATTGCAACTATGACCCAACCAGATCTGGCGAAAAGTTATCCCCAGTTGGAGCCACTCCTTAGGGCCTTAGGTAATCCATCTCAGATTAAGCTTATTGGTCTTGGTATGGCAGTATTGGTTGGTTTTTATATTTTAAAAACGGTTTTTCTAACCTGTATGGTTTGGAAGCAGAATAAATTTGCTTATGGTCTTCAAGCATCCATATCAGCTAGACTTTTTAGGGGTTATATTCAGCAACCGTGGGCTTTTCATTTACAGAGAAACTCTGCTGGATTGATTTTAAATGTTACTAATGAAGTAAACTTATTTATTAGTATGGTGTTGCAACCAGTCCTTTTATTGTTGGCAGAAGGAAGTGTGCTTGTCGGGATGCTTATTTTGTTGGCAGTATTTGAACCTCTGGGAACTTTAGTGACAATCAGCATATTTGGAAGTGCAATATTTGTTTTTCAAATGGCTGCTCGTCCTCGTGTACTGAGGTGGGGACAGTTACGTCAGGCTCATGATGCCCTGAGAATAAAAAGTTTACAGCAAGGTTTGGGGGCAGTGAAAGATGTTAAATTACTTGGTCGAGAAAAGGATTTTTTAGAGCAGTATGAATTACATAATAAGGTAAGTGCAACAACAAATCAGAAGCAAAGAACAGTAACTGACGTTCCGAGATTATGGATTGAGTTTTTTGCTGTGCTCGCTTTGGGTATTTTAGTGTTTGTTATGGTGTTACAAGGGAAGCCTTTGGCCCTTTTTATGCCGACTTTGGGCTTGTTTGCCGCATCAGCTTTTCGAATTATGCCATCATTGAGCCGTTTGCTCTCAGGAGTTCAGAATCTGCGGTATGGATTGCCGGTACTTCAGCGCTTACCCGAAGAACTTAGAGTTTCTCGGTGTTCGGATGTTGTTTCTGATAGAGGCAATCGAATGTTATTTGACTCAGACTTGGTACTGAACTCCGTTCAATATCAGTATCCAGGAGCGAGCCGGCCTGTATTGCAGAATATGAATTTAACCATTAAGCGTGGGATGTCTGTTGGTTTTGTAGGAGCAAGCGGAGCCGGGAAGAGTACACTGATTGATATTGTCTTGGGCTTACTCGAGCCAACAAAAGGGCAAATTAGGGTTGATGGCATCAATATTCAAGAGGATTTGAGAGCTTGGCAAAATTGCTTGGGTTACGTCCCTCAGTCAATTTATCTGACAGACGATACGTTACGTCGAAATATTGCATTTGGGATTTCAGAAGAGCATATTAATGATGACGCAGTTGCTAGAGCTATGTCTGCGGCACAGCTCGATGGCTTTGTCTCAGAGTTACCAGAGGGATTGAATACGATAGTTGGAGAGCGAGGAGTCAGGCTTTCCGGAGGACAACAACAGCGTATTGGGATCGCCCGGGCGCTTTACCATGATCCGAAGGTACTTGTTTTGGATGAAGCAACCAGTGCTTTAGATACAGCGACAGAAAAAGCTGTCATGAAAGCTGTTAATGCCTTGCATGGCGAGAAAACCTTGTTAATTATCGCACACCGCTTATCAACTGTAGCCAATTGTGATTGGATATATAAAATGCAGGCTGGACGAGTTATTGCAGAAGGAGGTTTTGGGCAGGTTGTTGGAGATGACTCATTTTCATCGAAAGAGAGTCGAGTGGTGCGAGAAGTTGATTCAATAACAAAGTAAAACGGATATTTTTATGTTTAATAATAAATCAATTCTTATTACAGGCGGTAGTGGTTCTTTTGGACACCAGTACGTTCGTACTATTCTAGAACATTATCAACCTAAAAAGTTGATTGTTTATTCTAGAGATGAGTTAAAGCAGTTTGAAATGAGTCAATTGTTCCCAGGTGAAAAATATGACTGTATGCGTTATTTCATTGGTGATGTGCGGGATCAAGAACGGCTTAATCGGGCAATGCGCGGTGTTGACTATGTCATTCATGCAGCAGCGCTAAAGCAAGTGCCTGCCGCAGAATATAATCCAATTGAGTGTATCAAGACTAATGTGCATGGAGCTGAGAATGTTATTCAGGCTGCAATTGATGCTGAAGTAGAGAAAGTGATAGCATTGTCAACGGATAAAGCGGCCAGCCCGATAAATCTCTATGGCGCGACTAAGTTAGCGTCTGACAAGTTATTTGTTGCCGCAAATAACATAGCGGGTGGCCACCGTACTCGATTTTCAGTGGTTCGTTATGGAAATGTTGTTGGTTCCAGGGGCTCGGTTGTGCCCTTTTTTCAAAAGCTAATAAGAGAAGGTGCCAGTTCACTACCTATTACGGATGTGAACATGACTCGATTTTGGATAACACTCGAGGACGGCGTACGCTTCGTGCTTAAAAACTTTGAACGTATGGTTGGTGGAGAGATTTTTGTACCTAAAATTCCTTCAGTACGTATCGTTGATTTGGCAAAGGCAATGGCTCCGGAGTTAGAACAGCGTATTATTGGGATCCGACCTGGTGAAAAAGTGCATGAAGTGATGTGTCCCAAAGATGACTCACATTTGACCTTAGAGTTTAGAGATCATTTCGTGCTTAAGCCAACGATTATGTTTTCTGATCGAGATAACAATTTTTCAACTAATAAGCTCGGTGAGTTCAGTAGTCCGGTTGAACAAGGTTTTGAATATAACTCGGGAAATAATGAGCACTTTTTATCGACTGAAGAGATTGTAGAAATGAATAAGAAGGCTGGGTTTTTATGATCCCATATGGACGGCAAGATATTCGTGAGTCTGATATTGACGCAGTCACTGAGGTGTTACGTTCTGATTGGTTGACTCAAGGCCCGGTGTTGCCGAAATTTGAGCGAGCTGTGGCTCACCAAGTGGGGGCTGAGTATGGTATTGCTGTAAACTCTGGAACAAGTGCGTTGCATATTGCATGTCTTGCTTTGGGGCTTGGATCTGGTGACTGGCTCTGGACCTCTCCTAATACATTTGTGGCTTCAGCAAACTGTGGCTTATATTGTGGTGCGCAAGTTGATTTTGTCGATATTGATCCCCGCACTTATAATATGTCTACTGAAGCGCTGGCATTAAAACTTGAGCAAGCTGAGAAAGAAGGTAAGTTGCCCAAGGTTGTTATTCCTGTGCACTTTTCTGGCCAGTCATGTGATATGGAGGAAATTTCCAGGTTATCTAAGCGTTATGGATTTAGCATTATTGAAGATGCTTCCCATGCGATTGGAGGTATGTATCAGAACGAAACGATTGGTTGTGGTCGTTATAGTGACATTACGGTATTTAGCTTTCATCCAGTGAAGCTGATTACAACCGGCGAAGGAGGGATTTGTGTTACGAACAGCAGACCACTTGCTGATAAGATGCAATTGTTACGGACGCATGGCATAACGCGTGATGCTGCTCTTATGGAGCATCCAGATTCAGAGAAACCTTTTTACTATGAGCAGGTTAGCCTAGGTTTTAATTATCGTATGACCGATATGCAAGCAGCACTTGGTCTTAGCCAGCTTGAGCGTCTGGATGCCTTTGTTAAGCAACGTCACGATATCGCTGCTGTTTACAATGATGCGCTAAGTGATTTACCCCTTGTTTTACCTTTTCAACATGAAAATATTTATTCAGCTTTTCATCTTTATGTGATTCAAGTAGACCCGAAGCAAGTTGTAGGAGGAAGGGATTTACTTTTTGCCCAACTACGCGAAGCTGGGATTGGTGTAAATGTGCATTATATTCCAGTGCACACACAACCCTACTATCAGCGTATGGGGTTTTCTTGGGGTAATTTTCCTGAGGCGGAAGCTTACTATCAAAATGCAATAAGTTTGCCAATGTACCCAACGCTTGAGCGGGAGCAACAATTTACTGTTATCAATTGTCTGAGGAAATGTCTACGTGAATAAGGTTGCAGTGATTCCTGCTCGAGGAGGAAGTAAACGTATTCCTCGGAAAAATATTCAGATGTTTGCCGGTAAGCCTATGATTGCCCACTCTATTGAAGTAGCATTACGGAGTAGGTTATTTGAGCGTGTGATTGTTTCAACGGACGATAGGGAAATTGCAGATGTCGCTATACAGTATGGTGCGGAAGTGCCATTTATGAGGCCAGACACGCTCTCGGATGATCATACAGGCACAATCGAGGTGATTGCCCATGCCGTTGATTGGCTGCATAAGCAAAGTTATTTTCCTTCAGGAGTTTGTTGCATTTATGCAACAGCCCCATGTCTTCAAATAGAAGATTTACAGGCGGCGTCTGATGTTTTTGAGAATGGTAGTTGGCAATATGTTTTTTCAGCGACCACATTTGGATTTCCTATTTTTCGTGGTTTTAAGCAAAATGTTGATGCGAGTTTAGAAATGTTTTTTCCTGAATACTTTCAAACTCGCTCACAAGATTTACCTGAAGCGATGCATGATGCAGGCCAGTTTTATTTAGGGAAGCCAGAAGCTTGGTTAAATGGTCTGGAGCTATTTGGAAAGAACTCGACCATTGTAGAGTTACCACGTTGGCGTGTTCAGGATATCGATAACTTGGATGATTGGACGAGAGCAGAACTTATTTATAATTTAATTCAAAGTTTACAGCCTGTGAATGAAGATAATATGGAGAGTGAGCTATGTACGTAACAGAACAAGAAGAGTTTTGGGGAGTAACTTATGGAAAAGAGTACATGGAAAAAAATGCAGGTTTTGATCAATCCTTGGGTGTTCAGGGGTGGGGAACCATGCTTGAAAAAGCGAGTGACATCAAAAGCTTACTCGAGTGTGGCTCTAATATTGGTAGGAATATAGATTTTTTACAAGAGCTGCTTCCTGAGAGCAAGAAAAGTATTATCGAAATTAATAAAGCCGCATTTGAATATGTTTCAAGCCGACATGATTTAGCCGAGAAGTTCAATGGTTCTATACAAGACTCCTCTTTTCCTCTGGGTAGTTTTGATTTGGTTTTTACTATGGGGGTATTAATACATATTCATCCGGACAATTTACTTGCGAATATGCGGAAACTGTATGACTACTCTAATCGCTATATCTTGATAGGGGAGTATTTTAATCGTACACCTGTGATGCTTCCATATCAGGGTGAACAGGATAAATTATTTAAATGTGATTTTGGGAAGCTTTTCCTTGAAAACCATGATGTCCAGCTGGTTGACTACGGCTTTTTATGGGGGCACCTCTATGACAGCGCTGGCTTTGATGACATCACCTGGTGGTTGTATGAAAAAAAATGACATCCACGTAGTTATACGAGTTGACTCTTCCTTCATTATTGGCTCGGGGCATATCAAACGTTGTTTAACGCTTGCGAATGCGTTACGGCAGCATGATGTTAACGTTGCTTTCGTGAGCCGCGAGCATGAGGGGAGTTTAATAGAGTACTTGGAGCATGAGAACCATTTAGTCTATAAATTATCCCCTATTACCCAGGTAAATGACTCATTAAGTGGTTATGAAAGATGGCTTGGGGTAACACAAGAGCAAGATGTCCGTGATACTTTAACAGTGCTTGATGGGCAACGCTTTGATTGGATGGTTGTCGATCATTATGGGCTAGATGCTACCTGGGAGCATGCAGCTCGGGCCTGCGCAGATAAAATTATGGTCATAGATGATTTGGCTGAGCGCGGTCATGCCTGTGATTTGCTACTTGATCAGAATTATTTCGGAGTAGGTACAGCAAGTCGGTATGAGGGGCTCGTGCCGATTTCGGCTCAAGTGTTGTTAGGCCCAGACTTTGCCTTATTACAGCCGGAATATCTGCAATTACGTCAGATGATGGTTTCTCAGGATGAGTATGTACAACGAGTGGTAGTTTATTTGGGATATGCAAACCTGGGTAATCAAACGAATGTTGTACTTGAGGCCTTGAGTGCACCTGAGCTTAAGCATCTGGTTGTAGATGTTGTAACGGGTATTGAGGGTACTGCTCTAGATGAGCTGCAAAAGTTAGCAAGAGATCGAGGTCGAACCGTTCTGCATAAACCATCGCCAACACTTGCAGGATTAATGGCAAAAGCTGATTTAATGATTGGGGCCGGTGGGGCAACGACTTGGGAGAGAATGTGTTTAGGCTGTCCTGCTGTGGTAGTCAGTTTGGCTGAGAATCAACAGGGCTTTACAGAGGCATTGCAGCGAGATGGCTATCAGGTGGTTGTGTCTTCAGGTTTAAACACATCTTCTTCTGAGTGGAAGCAGACTATTTTAAGCACAATTAACGAGATTGGACTGCTTAAGAAGCTTGCATATCGTTCTCGAGAACTGGTTGATGGACTTGGGGTGCAACGTGTTGTGCAGGTGATGTGTTCAGATCAGCTTTCTCCTTTGACCATTTCAGGAGAGGTAGAGTCGCCTGAACGTTTCAAATTGGTTGGGACTTGCCAATATGGTTTACCGACTGGAGAAGTACACGTTGAATTGGATAGAGCGTCCTCAGAGGCATCGATGAATGTAGTATTTGCTCCGAATCAAAGTAGGTTTGCAAAGGCATTGCTAGGCAGTGCACTCGACTTTTGGAAAAAAACGAATTTTTGTGATGCTTATGCCTCATTTTTTAAAAAATTGAATAGCCCTAATGAAAGTACATTATACAAAACGTTACGAGTTAACCTTTTGAGTGATGAAGGGACATGGCTTAATACAGCCATTCATGATTTGCAAGAGCAATTGCTTAATAAGCAGATTCAGGTGAACTGGGTACATGATCCCAACCATTTATTAGCAGGTGATGTCTGCTTTATATTGAGCTGCTCACGTATTTTGTCAGCCAAAGCATTAGGATTAAATAAAAATAACTTGGTGGTTCATGCTAGTGCTTTACCTGCTGGTCGTGGATGGTCGCCGATGACATGGCAGATCCTAGAAGGAAAACAAGAAATTCCACTTACACTCTTTGAAGCAAAAGAGGCAGTTGATACGGGATTAATTTACCAACAAACAGTATTGCAGCTTGATGGCTCTGAACTTGTGGATGAGTGGAGAGAGGCTCAATCAAAAGCACTCGTGAAGTTATGTATGGAATGGATTAAAGACTATCCTAATGTATTAAAATTTGCTCGGGAGCAGGAAGGTGAGGCAAGTTACTATGCTAAAAGAAGGCCGAATGATAGTGAGTTAGATCCTAGTAAAACCATAGCAGAGCAGTTTAATTTATTGCGTACGGTTGATAATAACAACTATCCGGCTTACTTTTACATGCATGGATATAAGTATTTGATTTCAATAAATAAAGAACTTTGAGTTGAAATGAGTGAGGGAGAAATGACGTTTTTTATTGGTGATGTTCCTATTGGCTCCGGTGCGGCTCCTTTCATTATTGCTGAAATGTCGGGCAACCATAATCAATCTCTGGAGCGAGCGTTGGCGATTGTGGATGCGATTGCTGATAGTGGGGCGCATGCTTTGAAGCTGCAAACCTATACTGCAGACACAATGACGATTGATTTAGCAGAGGGTGAGTTTTTAATTGAGGATCCAGAGAGCCCTTGGTCTGGAAACACCCTCTATGATTTATATCAAGTGGCGCATACTCCGTGGGAGTGGCATGAAAGAATTTTTCAGCGAGCTCAAGAGAGAGGGCTTATTGCTTTTAGTACACCTTTTGATGCAACGGCAGTTGATTTTTTAGAAACTTTAAATGTACCTGCATATAAAATAGCCTCGTTTGAGAATACCGACTTACCTTTGGTGCGTAAGGTTGCATCGACAGGGAAACCAATGATTATTTCGACAGGCCTTGCAACACTAGCTGAAATTGATGAGGTCGTTCGTGTTGCTCGGGAAGCCGGTTGCAAAGATTTAATTCTCCTTAAATGTACAAGTAATTATCCGGCAAGTCCTGAAGCTTCGAATCTGGAAGCTATTCCTCATATGAGGGCAATGTTTAATTGCGAGGTTGGTTTATCTGATCATACACTTGGTATTGGGGCAGCCATTGCGAGCGTTGCACTTGGGGCTTCAGTGATTGAAAAACATGTTACTTTATCTAGAAGTGAAGGTGGTGTAGATGCTGCGTTTTCATTAGAGCCAAATGAGTTAAAGCAATTGGTTCAAGAAACGGAGGTAGCTCGAAAAGCTTTAGGGCGTGCACATTTAGGTCCTACAGAAGAGGAGAAAAGCTCTCGTATTTTTCGGCGTAGCTTATATGTTTGTGAAAACTTGCAGCCAGGCGCGGTGATGACTGAAAAAGTGATTAGAGCGATTAGGCCTGGTTATGGGTTACCTACTAGGTATATCGATCAATTTCTTGGGAAAAGAGTAAGTAGATTTGTTAAAAAAGGAACTCCTGTTTCATGGGAGTTGTTTGAGATATGTGATTAGTGACTATGATGGATGATAGGATTATATTAGAGCCTTATCGTGCAGCTGTGATTGGATGCGGGTGGATTGGTGCGAGAGTATATGCTGATGAATTGGCCGAAGGCATTCAATCACATGCGGGTGCGTACGAGGCTGCTCACGGAACAAAGTTAGTTGGCTTATGTGATGAGAACCAGGCCGCCTTAGATGGAGTGGCTCATTTTTGGCCTGCTGCGCGAAAATATACAGCAATTCAAGAGCTTCTTGCAGAAGAAAAGCCGGAAATTATTAGCGTATGTACACCTGATGACACACATTCTGCCGTTTTTTCTTTGTTGCTTGATGCACCAAGTGTGAGACTCGTTATTTTAGAAAAGCCAATGGCTATGAATAGTGGAGATGCTGAAGCTATGTTGAATAAGGCTAAGGATAAAGGCATCCAACTGGTTGTTAACTATAGTCGAAGATTTTCAGCAAGACACACATATTTAAAAACAGTGTTGGATAGTGAAGTTGGTCAGGTTATGACTGTGGTAGGAAGCTATTCAAAGGGTATTATCCATAATGGTTCTCATTGGTTTGATTTGGTACGTTGGTTGATTGGCGAGATACGGTCGGTTGAGGCATTTTCTGGTCCGGTAGCGTCCGGGGATGATCCTACCTGCCACGTTCGAGTTGTATTTGATAAAGGTATTTCAGGTTTTTTAGTTGGTGTTGATGCAACAAAAGTTAGCGTATTTGAATTAGATATTTTAGGTACTTTAGGACGTCTTAGAATTAGAGATTCAGAACAATATGCAGAGTTCTTTTCGGTACAAAGCAGTGAGTGTTATTCTGGCTATTCTGTGTTTGGTCGACCGGAAATTATTTCAACAGGATTTAAGGATGTTACTTTACAGTTAGTGAATCATTGTGTGCAAGTGTTACGAGGGAAGCAGGATATTTTGTGCTCTGGCTTTGATGGGTTTGCAGCGCTATCTATTTCTGAGGCAGTTTGTTCTTCTTTGAGTCTTGGACAGGCAATAAATATTGATTATGGAGCGGTGAGACAAAATGAAGCAGCTTGCGATATTGGGTGGTGAACCGGTTATTGAGAACTCTTTTCCTATTTACCAAACTCTGGGCGTTGAAGAAGAGTTAGCAGTTAAAAAGGTGATACAAAATGGTGTGTTGTCAGCCTATATTGGTGCGAAGGGTGAGCAGTTCTTGGGGGGAGCCTGTGTCAGGCAGTTTGAGGAAGTATTTGCAGAGTATTTCGGGGTAGAGCATGCTGTTGCTGTGAACTCTTGGACATCGGGTTTAATTGCAGCTGTCGGTGCATTAGGAATTGAGCCGGGAGATGAAGTCATTGTTACCCCGTGGACTATGGCGGCGACAGTGACAGCCATTTTACATTGGAATGCTATCCCTGTATTTGCAGATATAGACCCACAGACTTTCAATTTAAATCCTATTGCGGTTGAACAAGCTATTTCACCTTATACTAAGGCCATTATGGTTGCTGATATTTTTGGCCAGGGTGCTGATATGCCGGCTTTAAGAGAGATTGCTGACCGTCACGACTTAAAAATTATAGGTGATACAGCGCAAGCTCCAGGTGCTTTTTCTGATGGCAAATATACAGGAACTGCTGCTGATATTGGTGGATTTAGCTTTAACTATCATAAGCATATGCATTGCGGGGAAGGGGGGGTTGTTGTTACTAATGATGAGGATTTTGCGCGGCGATTACAGCTCATTCGAAATCATGCTGAAGCCGTAATTGAGTCTGATGATCCAAATGTACTTAAGAATTTATTGGGTTATAACTTTAGAATGGGAGAGATAGAAGCAACGATTGCTCTTGAGCAATTAAAAAAATTAGAAGGTAATGTGGCCTCTAGGCAGCGAGCGGCTAAACAATTAGACAATGGCTTGAAGGATTTGCAAGGCTTGTCTACCCCATTTGTGTCAAAAGGGAATACACATGTGTACTACGTATATGGTATAACACTTGATGTCGAGAGTTTGGGGGTTTCCAGAAAGTGTATCATTGATGCATTACGTGCAGAGGGTGTGCCAAGTGTTATGGAAGGGTATCAAAATATTCATCGATTACCACTATTTAAAAATCGTATTGCCTATGGCTCAAATGGCTTTCCCTGGAGCTCTGATATTTGTAAGCGTGAGGTGACTTATTCGGAAGGACTTTGCCCGGTGGCGGAGAAATTGCATGATGAAACGTTTATTGGACTTGGTCTATGTGCTCATATGTACGATGAAGCGGAAGTTGAGTTGATGATTCAAGCATTTCATAAAGTGTGGGAAAACCGTGAGCAGCTTAAGTCAATTTGAAGTCAGCCAATTGCCACTTGGTGTTGTGGCATGCGATGCAGGTGCTGCTAATTTAATTGCTGGGTGGAGTGACTCATTACCAAAACCCTTATTTGTTTGTGCAGAAGGTCCAGCTGAGAAGATTTTGAAAAAAGCTTGGCCGTTTGCAGCTTTTGTATCGCTTGAAGAATTATTGTCGCGTGCAAGAACTGTTTTGACAGGGACAGGGTGGAGTAGTCATTTAGAGCACAATGCAAGATATGCTGCGCAAAGGGCACAAATCCCAACAATAGCGGTCATTGATCACTGGGTGAATTATCGTGAGCGCTTTTCTCGAGACGGAATAGAAGTGCTACCTAATTTATTGGTTGTGGTGGATGAGCACGCGGAGTTGCTTGCCAAACGCTTTTTTCCAGATATACCGATTGAGTGCTGGCCGAATGTTTATTTGGAGCGTGAAATAGCAGCGATAGAAGAACTGCGTGTGAGAGAGCCTTCTATACCAGCTCAAAATATACTGATGGTCATGGAGCCTATCAGAAAAGCTTGGCCAGGAGATTGCCAACAAGGAGAGCTTGTCGCCGCAGAGTTTTTTCTTGAGAATTTAGGGCGGCTTGGTATTGATTGTGAACGAGCTCAAATCAAACTACGCCCGCATCCTTCGGACTATCAGGGAAAGTATGATGCACTTGTAGCACATTGGCGAGAAACATTGGATATAGTAGTTAACGAAGAGGTAAGCTCATTGGCTGAGAATATAGCTTGGGCAGATTTAGTAGCTGGTTGCGAGTCTTACGCGCTTGTTATTGCTCTAAATACTGGGCTAACAACGATATCCATGCTCCCCCCTCATGCACCATTATGCCGGTTACCTCATCCTGAACTTTCTCATTTAAAGGAGTTAATTATTCAACCATGAAATATTGTACAGTGTGTTTACAGCCAGATACACGTCCCAATACTTATTTTAATGACTCTGGTGTGTGCCCAGCATGCTTGTATTCTAATGAGCTGCAGCATGTTGACTGGGAAGAACGGTTTGAGATTTTACAGGAAGTTATTGCCAAATATGCAAAAAAAACAGATAAGCAGAAATTTGATTGTATTATTGGTGTGAGTGGAGGAAAGGATAGTACCAGGCAGGCACTTTGGATTCGTGATAAATTAGATTTGAACCCGTTACTTGTGTGTTTAACCTATCCGCCTGAACATGTGACCGATAGAGGGGTGGATAACCTTTCTAACTTGATTGAGTTAGGCTTTAATGTGCTAGTTAGTGCGCTTGCTCCCGGTACTTGGCGTACTTTGATGCGTCACTCTTTCAATAAGTTTACTAATTTTGCGCGTTCAACTGAGTTGGCACTTTTTGCTAGTGTGCCTCGCATTGCAATACGTTACCAGATTCCATTGATTTTATGGGGTGAGAATCCGGGTCTACAGCTGGGGGATATGAAAACACTTGGGAAGACCGGGTATGATGGAAACAACTTAAGAAATATGAATACGCTTAGTGGCGGAGCATTAGATTGGATGTTTGAAGCAGGGGTAGAACTAGATTCTTTAATTTCTTATCAATACCCTTCAGGAGAAGAGTTTGATGCAGCAGGTTTACAGATTATCTATTTGGGATGGTTTTTAAAAGATTGGTCTTTGATTAACAATGCACTTTACTCTTGTGCATCAGGGCTTGGAATTCGGACAGATGGGCCAGAATTAACCGGTGATCTTGAGGGTGTCAGCTCGCTTGATGAAGATTGGGTGACTTTGAATCAGATGATTAAATATTATAAATATGGATTTGGGCGAGCTACGGATTATGTGAACGATGGCATTAGGAATGGTCAGTTAACTCGAGAAGAGGGTATTGAGCTGATTGAGCAATATGACGGCAAATGTGGTGATGACTATATTGCTAGCTTTTGTGATTACATTAATATTTCAGTCCAAGACTTTTGGTCTAAAGTCCATCAATCCGTCAACTCAGAGCTTTTTGATATGTCAAACGGTATGATTAGACCTAAATTTAAAGTTGGAGTTGGCTTGTGAGCAGAAAGCAAATTGCTATTGTTGATTACGGGCTTGGCAATCATGGTTCTGTAGAGCGCTTTATTCGCGCATTAGGCCATCGAGGGCGTGTGACGGCTGGTGCAAAAGAGACTCTTCAGGCAGATTTGCTAGTTTTGCCTGGAGTTGGTGCTTTTCCTAAGGCGATGGAGCACTTGAAAGCCAGAGGCCTGGATGAGGTTATCAGAGAGCGTGCTTCTCTCGGTGCTTCTATACTTGGTATTTGCCTCGGTATGCAGCTTCTAGCAGACTCTTCGAACGAATTGGGAGTAACGCCAGGGCTTGGTCTAATCCCTGGAAAAATAGAAAAAAACACATGGCATATCGGTTGGAATCGCTTAAAGGTTGGAGCAAATGAGAGAGAAGGTTTACCTTTCCATGAGGAAAGCTTTTTCTTTAATCACTCTTTTATGTATCGAGGTCCAGATGAGTTTGTCGTGGCTTCTTCGTTTCTGGGAGAAGATATTCCTGCAGTTATCCGCAAAAATCGAGTGTTGGGATTACAGTTTCATCCTGAAAAAAGCCAGGTGGCTGGTCGTGAGTTATTTAAACATCTTGTTAATAGCCTTTGTGATTAGGTGGACTGTATGGTTTATAAACGCTTAATAGGTGTCATTGCTGTCGAAAATGCTTGGGCGGTGCAGTCGTTTGGTTATAAGAGAACTCTTCCCTTGGGACGGCCTGAGATGCTTGCTGAAAACTTGGATCGTTGGGGGGTGGATGAAATTGTTATTCTTGACTTTGGGCGAAGTCGTCAAGGTCTTGGCCCTGATTTTAAGCTGTTGAATCGGTTGACGGCACTTGGACTAGGCACTCCTTTGGCGTATGGTGGAGGGATTTGCTCAGTTGATGATGCTGTTGCTGTAATTCAGACGGGGGTGGAAAGGATTTGCATTGATTCTTTGTTGCATACTGTACCTAAGACAGTTTGTGACTTGGCGGCTCATATTGGAGGACAAGCAATTATTGGTGCGCTTCCTGTAAAAAGAGCGAACGAACAGGGTCTTGCTTGGTACAACCATCGTTCTGGAGTTATAAGTGATTTAGACACAGAAATAATTGGTTTGTTTTCTGAGCAGTATATTTCAGAAGCTCTTCTCATTGATTATCGACATGAAGGTATCGAAAATTCGTTTGATGCCTCTATCCCTAGTCTGTTTTCTGAGTATATAAATAGTGTGCCTTTATTATTATATGGTGGTATCAGCGAGTTTTCTCAGGTTGAAACTTATTTAGAGTATGAAAATGTGGTTGGTGTGTGTATTGGAAACTTCCTAAATTATAAAGAGCATGCGATACAGCAATTTAAAGAGCAAAAAAATGTTTCTCGTTTTTGTCGTCCTGCATTCTATAAGGAGGATTATTTGTGAGTTTGTCCGATGCAGAGGATGAAATTTTATTTTGTCAACGATGCCTTTATGGCACGACACACCCCTTGGGTTTGACATTAGATAGTGAAGGTATTTGCTCTGGATGCCGTATTCATGAAGAGAAAGATACTTTAGATTGGCAGGAGAGATGGAATAAGTTAGAGCAGTTGATTAAGCCCTATCGCTCCCACTCGAAAGGCAACTATGATTGTATTGTGCCTGTTTCAGGTGGCAGTGAATCTTACTGGGTTTTGCATCTGGTGAAGGAAAAACTGGGACTAAATCCACTGCTGGTTTCTTATAATAAATATTTTAATACGCCACTCGGTATTCGTAACTTGGCTAATCTTCGGATAAAATTTAATTGTGATATTTTGCTACAAAATATTAATCCAGAATCAGTCAAACGAATTACACGCTCAACCTTACGCCAACTTGGCAGTATGTATTGGCCATGTATTGCAGGGCAGACAGTTTTTCCCGTGCAGACAGCAGTTAATCATCGTATTCCTCTGATTATTTGGGGTGCACATCAGGGGATTGAACAGGTTGGTATGTTTTCTCATACCCATGAAGCGCAGATGACACGTCGTTATCGAAAAGAGCATGATTTAATGGGCTGCGAAGCAGATGATATTTTAACTTTGTTTGATGATCTGAAGGAGGAAGACATTTGGCAATACCGTTATCCTGATGATTTAGATTTGTCTTCTGTCGGAGTCACCGGAATTTACCTGAGTAATTATGTGCGTTGGGACCCTAAGGCTCAGGACGAAGCGATGATAAAACAATATGATTTTCGTGCGGCGAAGCGAGCACGAACCTTTGATACATATGATCATGTCGATTGTTTCAACTATTTAAATGTACATGACCAATTAAAATTGTATAAGCATGGCTATAGCAAGGTGACAGATCATGCTTGCCGGGAAATTCGCCACGGACGTCTTACACGAGACGAAGCTGAGACCTTAGTTGCCTATTACGAGCAACAGCCAGTAGAGCGGTCAGAATTATTCCAACAATGGCTTGGGTTGCACGAAACGGGATTTGAGTTTATGTTAAACCAACAGCGAAATCCTAGGTATTGGAAAGAGTACAATAAAAATCAGTGGGAATTGATGGGGTGGAGGGCCTTAAGGGCTTTAAACTCCAGAGATCTCTCTATTGATCCTGGTGAAATCGAGGAACGTATCAGTTTTGTGGCTAATTCTAGAGAGTGCTTAGAAAACGAGAAGCTTCGCTATATTATTATTGGAAAAGGTTATCCCTGAAGTTGAGTTAAAATTGGAGTAATATGGTGAAAAATCCATTTTTAGTAGGACAGACAATTTATCTGAGGGCCCCTGATTTAGAAGCAGATGTTATTAAGGGTGACTGGGCGCAGTGGTTTAATGATCCGACGATTACGAAATTTTTATACCATGGAAATTATCCAAATACTCCGGAAAAGCAGCTGGAACATATGAAAGCTGCGCTTGCTAGCAAAGATAAGTTGATTTTGGCAATTGCGGATATTGAAACGGATACTTTGGTTGGAACTATTTCATTGCAAAATATTGATTATTTGAACCGTATGGCAGAGATTGCCATGGTAATTGGAGCAAAAGATTATCCTAAGTATCGAGCACCATTTGAGGCAATGGCGTTATTAACTGAGCATACGTTTACTCGTCTGAATTTGAATAGAATTTATGCGGGTCAGCATGTTGGGTTGTGGAAATGGGTAAATCGATTGGAACTTTTAGGCTACAAGTTGGAAGGCTACATGAGGGACACTCACTTTTGTAATGGGGAGCTATGCGATAGTGTCCGCATGGGGCTTTTGGCAAAAGATTTTTTTGCTATTTTAAAAGGTCGGCAAGGGAAGTATATTCCTGATGATTTGTTGCCATTTCTTTCTAGTGCACGCCAAGACAATCTTTGTGAAGAGTTGGGTGAGAGGATTCGTGTGCTTTATGCTTAATTTTACAGAGTAAAAAAGGAGTTTTTTCATATTGTCTTCTACTAAACATGAAAACTTAGTGATTATTTCACTCCCCTTCTATCGAATTACAAGAGCGCTTTTGTCTGAAATGATGGTGAACACTTTGAAGCCACATGCAGATATTCTTGTAGTAGGCCCCTTTGTTGAAGAGCCGCAGTTTAAGGGCTGTTTTTCTTATCCAAATATGAAGTTTTTACGGTGGGAGATAAATTCTATCTCCAATTGGAAAATGAAACTCTATTGGGCTTCTGAGATTATGAGAATAAATGGATTTTGGCTCAAATTTAAAGATCAGGGATTGAGTTTCTATTTACATAATCAGCACTTGAAATTTGGAAAAAATGGAGAAGATGAAGTTGTCGTGGGGTATAAGAAGTTTTTGACTTCTGCTCTTGCTTGGCTTGGAAGGTATCCTAATACTTGGAAGTTATTTCGTAGATTGGTGGGGAAAAAATGGTTTGTTTTTTCTGAGCTAGTGTTAGCTACCAAAGCTTATAAAGAAGTCACTTTAATCCAAGCTGCGAACTGGGGAATACAAGACAGTGTGTTGGCAAAAGTATCTCAGCAGGAAAACTGGAGGAAGGTCCTTATTCCTTATACAACCGATCAATTGTACTGTAATGGTTATTTACTAAATCAGTTTGATGCCTTTTGTATTCAGGGCTCATACGAATATAATAAAGCCAAGAGTTATTTTAAGATTCCTGATAACAAACTATTTTTCCTAGGTTCTACCTGGTTTAGGCATCTAGATTTGCTTAAGGATAAAGTGCTGGAAGAAGGCAATGCACAGAGCCAGAATGAACGACATATCATTTATGCAGGCAATTCCCCAACGTATTTTCCACGAATTAATGAGTTTGCTGCAGTAGATGCTCTAATCAAGATGGCTGCTGACTTCCCGGATGATCTAAAGTTGATTTATCGCCCTATTGCCTCTGATGAGGGGGCTAGAGCAGAGATTATTGAAAGATACCGCGATGCTGACATTCAAATACAGTGGCCTGAAGCTTCTTGTATTGGGCTTGAGCACTACCAGGCTGTCGATCATGATGCGTCGTTGAGAAATTATGTTTCAGATTTAAATGTTTGTGAGTTGCTTATTATGTCGCAGCTTACTTCTATGGCGCTTGATGCAGTGTATATTTCAAAATGCCCAGTTATTGCCAATTTTATTGATTTAGATGGTGTACTAAAGAGGCGAAGGTATGATTTAATGGAGCTGGATGGCCTGCCAGGGCTGAAGGTTGTCTACTCGGTGGATGAGCTCTGTAAGTGGGTCGATGCGATGTTAAACAATAAAGAAAAGTTTAGTTTGGAATCCATGAAAATTGCCGAAGTATGGGACGTTTCGAACGCTAATTTTCAAGAAGAGTTGTTGAGCGCCGTTTTTCAGGAAGAGACCTATAACAAAAGGAAGAATCTTTGTAATGGAAGCTACATCACTGAAGGTACTGTTTGAGCAGCACAGAAAAGCAATATGTGTGTTGGAAAGTCAACAAGAAAAGATAGCCGAGTTTGCGAAGTGCATTCGCTCTAGCCTGGAATTGGGAGGTGCACTGTTACTCATGGGAAATGGCGGAAGTGCTGCAGATGCTCAACATATTGCAGCCGAGTTTGTGGGCCGTTTTCAAAAAGAGCGTAGGGCTTTGCCGGCCATCGCATTGACCACTGATACTTCAATACTGACAGCAGTTGGTAATGATTATGGATTTGAACAAATTTTCTCTAGACAGATTGAAGGGATTGCTAGGAAAAATGATGTGGTTTTGGGAATTTCCACAAGTGGTAATAGTCAGAATATATTGAAAGGGATAGAAGCTGCCAAGCTTAGAGGATGTAAGACGCTTGGTTTGACAGGAAACCATGGGCAGTTGGCAAGTGAGGTTGATTTACACTTAGGAATAGCAAATTTACCTACGGCCCGGGTGCAAGAGGCCCATATTTTTGTTGGGCATATGATCTGCGAATTATTAGATGACTAAAGGAAGTCTGTTTTGTTACAAGGAGTGTTTACGTGCTACCTCATGAAGTTCCTGATTTTTCTTCTGTTAAAATCCTAGTTGTTGGGGATGTGATGTTGGACCGGTATTGGTCTGGTTCTACTCAAAGAATTTCTCCTGAAGCCCCTGTGCCAGTCGTGAAAGTTCATGAGGATCAGGAATGCAGAGCTGGTGGAGCTGGAAATGTTGCTTATAACCTGGCTGTGTTGGGTTGTCAGGTTAAATTATTCGGAGTGGTTGGACAAGATGAGCCAGGCGAGCAACTTGAGGCAGCATTGATAGCTGTTGGTGTGGAGTGTCACCTCGTTAAATCACCCATTGTACGAACCATTTCCAAATTGAGGGTGATCAGTCAACAGCAGCAGCTCATCCGTTTAGATTTTGAAGATAGTTTGTCTAAAGTTGATAGCAAGGAGTTAGAGCTAGCATTTAGTACTTGTCTTGAAGACACAGATATTCTTGTTCTATCTGACTATGCCAAGGGGACATTGAAGAATGCTCAGGACCTGATTACAAAAGCCAGGTCTCAGGACGTACCAGTCATTATTGACCCTAAAACCAAAGACTTTAGTGTTTATCAAGGAGCAACTGTTGTCACTCCAAACTTGGCTGAATTTGAGATGGTCGCTGGGAAGTGTCTGAGTCAAAATGATTTAGAGCTTAAAGCGAAGCGTGCTTGCCAGGATTTTGAGCTCGATGCATTACTTGTTACCCAGGGGGAGCATGGTATGACCTTGGTGGAAAGAGCCGGAAGTGTCAACCAACTCCCTGTCAAGGCAACTGAAGTGTTTGATGTAACGGGCGCAGGAGATACAGTAATTTCTGTACTTTCTGCAGTGCTTGGTGCAAGCGGAACACTCCGGGAAGCAGCGGCACTAGCAAACTTAGCAGCGGGTATTGTGGTTGGGAAGTTTGGCACTGCAGCAATTTCCTCAGATGAACTGAAAATGAATTTGCATAGTTATTCTCAATTTATGCATCAAGTTGTTTGTGATACGGAGTTAACCGGAATTGTTGGTAGACTGAAGCAAGTCGGTAAACGAATTGTGATGACGAATGGATGTTTTGATATTCTTCACTCGGGGCATGTTACTTATCTTGAGCAAGCAAAGAGACTAGGTGATATATTGATAGTTGCTGTTAATGATGATGCTTCAGTCTCTCGGTTGAAAGGTTCTAGTAGACCATTGAATGGTCTTAAAGAGCGCATGTTTATGTTGGCTGCCTTAGAGAGTGTTGACTGGGTGGTTGCTTTTCCTGAGGACACACCTGAGCGTCTTATTCGACAAATTTGTCCCGATGTACTTGTGAAAGGAGGGGACTACACAATATCAGAGGTGGTAGGAGCTGATTGTGTTCAAGCGCATGGAGGAGAAGTCTATGTGTTGGACTTTGTTCCGAATTATTCAACAACAGCTTTGATTGAAAAAATTAAAGATAACAGTACGAAGGAAGAATATGTATGATAGTTGTTACAGGAGGAGCTGGTTTTATTGGGAGTAACTTGGTTAAAGGTTTAAATCAGCAAAGGATGAATAATATTGTTATTGTAGATGATCTAAAAAATGGTCATAAGTTCCATAACTTGGTTGATTTGAATTTCTACGATTATATAGATAAGGATGAGTTTGTTCAGCAGATTCTAGAAGATAGCTTACCATGGCCGGTGACAGCTATATTTCATCAAGGAGCGTGCTCAGATACAACGGAATGGGATGGGAAATATTTGCTGGACGAAAACTATGCCTATTCGAAGCATATGTTACATTTTTGTCGGCGGCACAAGGTTCCCATGATTTATGCGTCTTCTGCTTCGGTATATGGGCTTGGCCCAGAATTTTCAGAAAATGAAGCTTATGAAAAGCCTCTTAATATGTATGCGTTTTCAAAATTTCGATTTGATAAATATGTTGCACAGACACAGCAGGCGGATGACCCTCAAATAATCGGCCTACGCTACTTTAACGTTTACGGTCCTCGAGAAAGTCACAAAAATCATATGGCAAGTGTCGCGTTTCATTTGAATAATCAATTGAAAGAGGGAGATGTTATCAGATTATTCGGGGAGTATGAGGGATATGCTGCAGGTGAGCAGATGCGAGATTTTGTACATGTTGATGACGTAGTTTCTGTGAATCTTTGGTTTTTAGAGCATCCCGAAGTTTCAGGTGTGTTTAATGTTGGAACGGGATACGCTCAGACATTTAATGAGGTTGCAGAGGCAGTTATTTCCTTTTATCAGCGAGGGGAAATTCAATATATTCCCTTACCAGAAAAGCTGAAAGGTGCCTATCAAAGCTATACGCAAGCGGATATAACGAAACTAAGGGACGCTGGCTATACCCAAACTTTTATGCCTGTGGAAGAAGGGGTGAGAAAATATATGGAGTGGCTGAATCCCAAAGAAAAACTTGCCATGCTTGTTGAGGTGACCTGTGAAGAGTAAAACTCCCAATATCGTCTATGATACCTCTCCCACAGAAGACGTATGCTTGGCGCAACGTGCTGGTGAAAAACATGAGAAAAGGGACAGTTTCTTTAAGAGATTTATACGGAATACTTACACCAATTTTCTTTGGTTAAAATTGAAGAATCGTTACTCAGCTCAGTTACCTCATACTCCTAGCTGCGTGGTGATTTGTACTGGGGGAAATTTAGGAGGGGCCATTCTTTCTCTACCCTTGATTCAGGCGGCACGATTAAGGTGGCCAGATGCGCACCTGGCTGTTGTTGGTAATACTTCACATAGTATAGAGGTGGTTAAACTGCTCAATTTAGGAGATAGCCATTATGTTTTGGAGAACCTTAGCTGGAAGGAGAGTTTTTTAAATTTAAGGCCTTCAGCTGACTTGAAAGCACTTATCCAATTGAAGCCAGACGTTGTGATTTCTAATCATAATTTTACGCTGGATGCTCGCATTGCTTTTTTACGTGCACCCGTTCGTGTAGGGCATGTTGGTTACAGCCCAAGTGGTGATAAGTTACTTTGGGATAAGTTTTTTAATATTCGAGTTCCCTCGGTTCCTGGAAGAAATTGGTTAGACAGTTATGCCGATATTACAAAAATTTTTGGTGTGCCAAGTATAACTTCGCCGAAGATCATACTGGAAAATCAGGCGAAGGCGAATGCGAAAGAACGATTACAGCACCTTGGGTTGGGACAAGGTGCCTTGACAGTTGCTATTCAGGCAGGTGTTTGGGAAAAGCAAATGTTTAAACAGTGGCCTGTCGAGTTTTTAGCGCAAACATGCCTGTCTCTTTGGAGCGAGTTGAATATGATTCCGGTTATATTGGGGGGAAAAGGCCAAGAAGTTACCACACAATTTATTCGAGAGCGTTTACCTGAAGATGCTTTGGTCATTGACCTGGTTGGTAAAACGACGGTGCTGGAGGCAGCTTCAGTGTTGTCTCTTTGTACAGTGACATTAGCGAATGACAGTGGGCTGATGCACCTCAGTGCGGCAGTGGGAACGCCAACTATTGCCCTGTATGGTATGACGGATCCTGATATTACCTGGTGCTATGAAGAAGCTGCACAACATAGATTAATACGAAGACAAGATTGTCGTCCCTGTTATTCGTTTGATGCCGATTTGATTGCACAATGTGCTAGTCGTTCTTGTTTGAGAAATATACATCCAGATTTGGTGACACGGACGGTCCTCGATGTGGTTGCAAAGACTGAAGGTTCTGTTGTTATTACTGAGCAGCAAGAGCAGGTGGCCGTTTAGTAATTGTTTTAAGTTATTTTTTAGATTCTAGTGGAGTGGTGATGAAACAGATATTAATTCAAAAAGGAGCGGCTATGGTTGCAGAAGTGTCTGCACCACGTGTTGGAGCTGGAGAAGTTCTAGTACAAGTCTGTGCTTCTTGCTTATCCATTGGAACTGAGATGACGGGGGTACGTGCGAGTGCAATACCTATGTGGAAACGTGCACTACGACAGCCTGAGAAAGTAAAAACGACTTTAAATTTAGCCTTAGAAGAAGGCGTGAAACGAGCTTGGCGTACCGTTGTCGAAAAGCGAGACTCAGCGGAGCCAACAGGTTATTCTTCTGCAGGGGTTGTAGTTGAAGTTGGGGAGGATATTGATGATTTAATGCCAGGGGATAAGGTGGCTTGTGCAGGCTCTCCACATGCTGAATTGATTTGTGTGCCACGTAATTTATGTGCTCCTCTACCAGAACACTTGGATTGGAACTCGGCGTCAACGGTGACACTTGGAGCAATTGCACTGCAGGGTGTTAGGCGTGCGCAGCCAACTCTTGGTGAGTGCTTCGTAGTGCTAGGCTTAGGTGTGCTTGGACAATTAACAATTCAGTTTTTACGAATGAACGGTTGTCGAGTCATTGCTATTGACCTTGATCGCGATAGAATTCATTTGGGAATAGAGCTTGGAGCTGATATTGGCTTACATCCCGATGATGGAGATGCAAGTGAGCAGATTGCAAGGTTAACGGATGGACTGGGAGCGGATGGGGTCATTATTACTGCAGCCACGCCATCAGATGCTATTGTGTCATCTGCTTTCCAGTTTTGCCGGAAGAAGGGGCGTGTGATTTTGGTCGGAGATGTTGGCTTAAATTTGAACCGATCGGATTTTTATGCAAAAGAAATTGATTTTTTAATTTCGACCTCCTACGGGCCAGGGCGTTACGACAATCGTTATGAGGAGCAGGGTCTGGACTATCCGGTGCCTTATGTTCGCTGGACAGAAAATAGGAATATGGCGGAATATTTACGGTTGCTTGCAGAGAAGCGTATTACAGTCGAACCTATGATTTCGGCAACTTATCCTATTGAAGAAACATCTATTGCTTACGCTTCATTAAAAGATCTGTCTAAAAAACCTTTAATGGTCTTACTGACGTATTCAACCGACACTTATCAGCCGATAGTACGTATTAAACACCGTTCAGAAATTGCTAAGAAGAAAGACGGTAGAATTCGTGTGGCGATGATTGGTGCTGGTGGGTTTGCAAAGTCATCACATTTGCCCAACATGCAGGATATGCCTAGTCGTTTTGAATTGAGGGCGGTAGTAAATCGTACTGGGCACAGTGCAGCTGCTGTGGCTAAACAATTTAATGCAGCGTATTCCTCAACAGATTATAAAGAAGTGTTAGCTGATCCAGATATCGATGCAGTTATTATTGCAACCAGACATCATTTACATGGCTCTATGGCATTAGAAGCATTAAAAGCTGGTAAACATGTATTGGTTGAGAAACCTCTAGCCTTGTCACCAAGTGAGGTGGATGCAATTGATGCATTTTTTAATACATCAAACGATGCGGCCTCTCCAATTTTGTTAACAGGGTACAATCGAAGATTTTCTCCATATGCTGCTCGCATGGCAATGGCGCTTGAGGGGCGTAGTGGTCCTTTCATGTTAAATTACCGTATGAATGCTGGTCATATTCCCATGGAGCATTGGGTGCATAGCAAAGAAGGAGGTGGGCGTAACTTGGGAGAAGCTTGTCACCTATATGATTTATTTATTTTTTTGGCTAAGCAAAAAGCAATCAAAGTCTCAACACATCCCATCTTGCCAACATCAGAGTATTATGCTCGTAATGATAATTTTGTAGCAACATTAAGCTTTGCAGATGGTTCTGTTGCAACGTTGACCTATACGGCACTTGGAAGCCGAGCTTACCCCAAAGAAACAGCAGACCTATACTGGGATGGTAAAGTAATCACATTGAATGATTACCGAGAAATGGAAGTATTTGGTATGAAAAAAGGAAGTACCTCATTGGCTACTAGAGCACAAGCAAAAGGACTAAAAGAGGAGCTTCTAGCTTTTTCAAATGGTATTCAAAGCGGGGAAATGCCGATTTCTTGGTGGCAGCAAAGAGAGGTTTCGCGCATAGGTTTTGCTGTAGAGGAACAAATAAGGCACCTTGAGGTGTGTGACTATGCAGGTGCTTAATAGAAAGTTAGTACTGCCCCTTTTCATTCCTCTAGCGTTAGTTACACCCTATGTATTTTGGGGCTTGGTTGGGATAACACTGTTTGAATTATTGATTATTGCAATATTTTCGGGAGTTCTTATTTTTTCTGAGCAAAAGAAGATTTATTTGCCTCCGCTTTTGAAAGCCTATTTGTTATTATTTTTTCTGGGTTGGCTTGGGGCAGTAACTAATGCTAGCTTAAACTGGGAAATTGGAGTAGGACTTTCAAACCTAAAGATTTTTTATTTTTTTTTGTTGGCTGTGGCTGCATACAATGTGGGTTATAAGTATTACATCCCACTGGAGGATATATTTTCCAGTAGGATTTTTAAGGGGCTGTTAATCGCCCTTATTGCTCTTATTTTAGTCTACCCTTATCTTAGTTATGCGCAACGGTTTGGGTTTTTACATTTTTTTTATCCTCCCGGAACGCCAGAGAGTAAATTTATAAGGTTTCATTATGCGAGATTTCCAGGCCTTGGCGTGAATGCTAATGTGTATGCTTTTATGATGTATACGGTTTTTTTATTTTGTTTTCAGGCTTATCTTCGTACGAAAAAGCTACGAATTATTTTAGTAGGAATTTTTTTTGCTATTCTTATTACGGGCAGCAAAAGTATTTTCCTGATTACTGTGATATCTATGGTATTTCTTTTATTGGGTAGCTCTTCCTTATTGAGGGTAAGACAGGCCAAACGAATCTTTATAAGTGCTTTAGGGCTTATTTGTCTTACTTTACTGTTTGTTTCTTTCTTTAAATATTCTGAGATTGGGCAAGACGTATTTGAGCGCATTAGTGTGTTTCAAAGAATCTCCTCTGGTTTTGATGGCAATAATCTAGGGGGAAAATCTATGGAAGGACGGTTTACATTATGGGGCATGGGGATGAAAAGGGTTGAGCTTGCTCCTGTTTTAGGCATTGTTCCTGATCGTTATGTACAGTCAGAGGAGGAAGCGCTTTTTTTTACTACACCGCATAATGAGTTTATTGCTTTTTGGATGTTTTATGGCATCCTCGGTCTGTTGGCTCATATCATATTGCTTGTGTGGTTATTTATTATGAACCTTGGGCAGCGAACTACTCTAGTCTGGTCTATTTACTATGGTGCTTTAATCATATTTATAAGCTGTGACGCGGCATTTTCGTCTGTTCGTTTTCAACCTATGTTTTTCATGCTGGTAGGAATGAATATAAGATTTTTACAATTGTTAGAGAGGGAAAAAACTTCAGTAGCGCAAGCTAAGCTAGCTGCAGCAGTATAATAGGACTTGATACTAAGGGAAGAAAAACTATGAGTTTAGGACAAGCAGTAAAACAGCACTCAAACGAAGAAAGTATATCTTTTGCTTTTAGTTCAATGGAGCGTTTGATTCAGTGGATTGAAAAAAACGGTTGGGCTGGATATGACCCATATGATATTCAAGGTACGCCAACCTACATGTGGGCGTTGGGTTTATCTAAGAACAATGCGCCGAAGCGTATTTTTAGGAAGCTGGTTTTAGGTGTCTTACTGTTTGGCGAAGCAAGGTTCCCTCGATTGTATCGTAAATTATTTCGGGTAAAACCAAGTATCAATGCAAAAGGCATGTCGTTGTATATCATTGCGTTATTTAATTTGTATCAGGTAACCGGTAGCTCAGAATATAAGTCTCGGGCTGAGGAAGTTTTGAGTTGGATGCTTGAGAATCAGTCTCCAGGGTATAAGCATCCATGTTGGGGTTATCCGTTTGATTGGGATAGTGGTGTGATTGTGCCAGCCTTAACACCTTCATCGGTTGTAAGTGCCGCTGCTTTTGATGCTTTCTGGAAAGCGTTTGAAGTCACAAGGGAAGATAAGTACTTGCAAGTTTGTGTTGGAATTTGTGAGTTTTTCATTCAAGACTTGAATATTAGTACAATAGATGATGAAACGGTCTGCTTTAGCTATACACCTCTAGATGATTTTCATGTGCATAATACAAATTTATTGGTTGCCCATTGCTTGGTAAAAGTAGGCGTGGAGACAGGCAAAGAGGAGTGGGTACAGCTTGGCGAGAAGGCGGCAAATTACGCATTGCAAGAGCAAAATCAGGATGGCTCTCTGTACTATTGGGGGAAAGTTCAAAATTACATGTGCCCTGATAGGGTAGACCAGTATCATTCAGGGTTTGAGATGCGTTGCTTGTTTAGTATATGGCAGTCAACTGGCAAAGAAAAATACAAGCTAGCGTTGGATAGATACTATGATTTTTATTCGAAACATTTATTGCAAGAAGAGGGCGAGCAGATTTGCCCTAAAATGTATCCCTCAGCTGTTTACCCTATTAATGTACATTCCTGTGCCGAAGGGTTATTACTAAACTCAATACTGGCTTCTCAGTATGATGTTTCAAGTGATGTTGTCAAAAAGATGCTGCCATGGGTGATAGAGAAAATGCAGCTAAAAGACGGACACTTTATGTACACGCGCAAAAAGCTTTGGAAGTTTGAGTGGTGTTCAAAAATAGCCTATTGGCGCTGGGGGCAGGCTTGGATGGCGCTTGCACTTTCAGAAGTGCTTGTTATGCTAACAGGCACTCAACAAAAATTTACTTCTGAGTCATAACATGGATAAAAATAACCAGACTGAGAAAGTTAGTCCTAAAGTACTTCAAATTACTGCATGTCCATTTCCTCCCGAAATTAGGGTGGTAAAAGAAGGGATCTCACTACTCAAAGCGGGTTACGGAAGTGCTGTTATGTGTCCGCCTATACCCGGCCGCCCTGCAGAGGAATTGTGGAATGGTATTAAAATCTTCCGACCTGAAGTATTGACTGGAGGGGGGAGTGCTTATGATAAAGTTTTGATGCAAACGAGTTTTTTCAGTTATGCGTGGTATCGAGCGTTAAAGCAGGTGATTCAAAAGTATCAGCCTGATGTGATTCATGTGCATGATATTTGGTTAGGCAGAACGGCCTTCTGGGCACGAACTAATCAAAAAATCATTATTGATCTACATGAAAATATGCCCGCGGCAGTTGTTGAATACCAGGCGAGTTATGCGGGACTTTTCAAACTATTTAATCAAACGTTTAAGAGCTTTAGGCGAGTGAGTCGTTTTGAGGAAGCACTTTTAACGAAAAGTGATGGGGTTTTTGTTGTGGTGGACGAGGCGCGCCAGCGTGTTCGAAATGCTTATCCACAGTTAAGCGCAAATAAGGTTATTAATATAGAAAACCTAGAAAGTAAGCGTTTTCTAGAGCAAGAGTGGGCAAATAATACAGTCATTGATAAGGATCATTTTTCAATTCTTTATATCGGTGGCTTTGGCCCGCATCGTGGCCTTGAAACATTGATACAAGCGATGTCTTATGTCAAATCCTGGGGGCTTAATGTACGGATACATTTAATTGGTGCGAAAGAGTGCGTTTATCTGGATAAGTTGAGAAATTTAATTCGTGAGTTGGGTGTGAGTCAATTGATTTCCATTCAGTCTTGGGTACCGGCAGAAGATGTTTTATCGTACATTAAGCAGGCTGATGTTGGCGTGGTCCCGCATCACTCAAATCCCCACACGAATCACACCATCCCGCACAAGCTATATCAGTATATGATGGCGGGGACTGCTATTTTAGTTTCTTCTTCTCCGCCACTTGCGCGCACAGTGAAGCAGGCAGGAGCAGGCAAAGTGTTTGAAGCGGGGGATGCGAAAGATTGTGCCAATAAAATACGAGAGATGTATGAGGACCCAGCTGCTCTTAAAGTACAAGTTGAGAAAGGTTTAAGTTATGTGTTTGAGCAAGGGCATAATTGGGAAGAAGAGTCAGAGCCTGAGCTAATTAGTTTCTATGACCAGTTGCTTGCGTAATGAGGCAAACGAACGATAAGTTGTACAGGGGCAGGGAATGATTTTTTTATTTTTTACAAAAACTCTCTGGAGTGAGCCTCCGAGGATGAGGCATCAACTTGCCAAGCTTTTGGCGGACAGGGGGCACCAGGTATATTTTTTTCAAAGGCCCGTCTATGCTTGGCAATCTGCAGCTTCAACTCAAAAGGTTGAGAAAAATATTACCGTTGTACAGTCAAAGCAGCTTATTCATCATCAATTGAGGTTAACCCGACTTATTCGTTTTTTAAACGCAAAAGCGGAAGTGTTTTTCCTGAAAAGAAAAATCAAAGAGCTGAACCTAAAAGATTATGTGGTGGTGAACTTTAATTATGATTACTTTTTTTTAAGAAATATGCACCCAGGGCATAAAATTATAACTATGATTAACGATGATTTTTTGGCTCTGGCGAAAACAGCGTATGTGAAGCCCCTGGAGGAAGCACTTTCTAGAACGGGGCAAATGAGTGATTATGTATTGACTGTATCAAGCGTTTTGCAATCTCAGCTGTCCTCTTTTTGCGAGCCCATATTGTTTTTACCGTGGTCTGAGCAGCCATATCGAACGTATGGTGTTCCTGCCCTTAAGAAATCTATACTCATTTGGGCATATTTGAATGCTCGAGTGGATTTTGATTTGATTGAAAAAATTGCAAAAGAAAACCCACAGTACATACTGTATTTGGTTGGTCCCCAAGATGAAGTTATTCAGCATGATATGCGGCGGTTAGAGCAATTGGAGAATATAAACGTTTTACCCTCCACACCGCTTCATGAGTTGCCTTTAGGTGAATTTCTTGCCGCACTGATACCTTATCGGAAAAATATAAAAGGGGTTGAGGCAACGATGCTTGCTAATAAATCAGTTAGACTGATGGCGTGTGGTTTGCCACTGGTAATTCAAGGGATGCCTCATTTTTATCAGCATCCAGCTATTTTCAAGTTAGAAAGCGATACATTTGAACATTCCCTGGAAGTGATTGAAAAAAATTGGGAGAGTTTACAAAGTAGTATTCAAACTTTTATTACTGAGCACTCGGAAGATAGGCGTTACCAACAGCTTGCTCAACTTATCTGAGGGATAACGGTGGAGTTTTGTTATGACATCGAATAAGAAGCTGGTCATGTTACCTGATTTACAGATTAGCAATATGGCTTCTGTCGTGAACATGATTCGAAAATGTGGTGGAACCTCAGAGGTTATTTCGAGCCCGAAGGATTTAAGAGAAGATTGTAAATTAATTTTGGCTGGGGTTGGTGCGTTTGATGCCGCAATGAGGGTACTTCGTGACAATGGTTGGCAAGAACGTCTTGATGATTTGGTGCTTGGGAAAAAACGACCTATTCTCGGAATTTGCCTGGGTATGCAGGTGATGGCACGGGGAAGTGAAGAGGGTACGATGTCTGGGTTGTCCTGGATTGATGCAGAGGTTTATAAATTCAGAGTACCGAAGAATGCGAATTTGAAGATACCGCACATGGGGTGGAATACAGTTTCGATTGCCAAGAAAAACAAATTGATTGATATTGAAAGCACAGATAAGCGGTTTTATTTTGTACACTCTTATCATATGACTTGTCGAAATCCAGAAGACGTGCTCGCAACAGCACAGTATGGAGGCGAGGTGACAGCGGCTCTGAGTCGAGACAATATTTTTGGGGTGCAGTTTCATCCGGAGAAAAGTCATCGCTTTGGCATGGAGTTAATCAAGAACTTTTTGGAAGTAGAATGCTAAGACAGCGTATTATTCCTTGTCTGTTGCTGAATTCGGGCAAGTTGATCAAAACAATTAAATTTTCCAATGGAAAATATGTCGGTGATCCTATCAATGCAATACGAATTTTCAACGAAAAGGAAGTTGACGAATTGATTGTATTGGATGTTGCTGCGAGCAAAATGAAGAGGGAGCCAGATTATGCGCTTATCGAGCGGTTTGCTGGTGAGTGTTTTATGCCACTTTGTTATGGTGGAGGGGTTCAATCGGAGGCTCAGGCAAAGAAGTTATTTGCTTTGGGAGTCGAGAAGTTGTGTTTGCAGACAGCAGCGTATGAAAATCCAGCCCTTATCACGCGTTTGACAGATTTGTTCGGCAGCCAGAGTATTGTTGTTTCACTAGATATTAAAAAGAATTGGAGAGGTATCCCCACGGTATATTGTGCTTCTAGTAAGTCGAAGCTTCGGGGACATTGGCTGGAGGTTGCTGAAAAGTTGGTCGCTGCAGGGGCAGGAGAGCTGGTTTTAAACTCGGTTGATTTAGATGGTACACGAAGCGGTATGGACTTGGATTTGATACGTCAAGCAAGCGAGCGTTTAAGTGTTCCGCTGATTGCTATGGGAGGGGCTGGTAATTTAGCGGATATTAAGGCCGCCATAACTGCCGGGGCTGACGCAGTGGGTGCTGGCTCTATGTTTGTTTTTCATGGACCGCACCGAGCAGTGCTGATTACTTATCCTCAGTATTCGGAGCTAGAGTTATAACTTTTATTTTGGGATATATGAAATGGAAATAGAGTATCAAGTGTGTTCGCGTTGTGTGATGGATTCTACTGCAAAAGATATACAGCTCTTGGATGATGACACATGCAACTATTGTAATGACTTTTTAAACAGAGATGGGTACTTGTTCACAGAGCAAGATGCCAAGAGGCGTGACAAGGCATTGGACGCTTTAGTTGAAGCTGTTAAGAAAGAGGGTCGAGGAAAGCCATATGACTGTGTTGTCGGTGTCTCTGGTGGCGTTGATAGTTCATGGGCTTTGGTTAAGGCGGTTGAGCTTGGCTTGCGTCCTTTAGCGGTTCATATGGATAATGGCTGGAATTCAGAGCTTGCACAAAACAATATTGCAAACTTGGTACAAACCCTTGGTGTTGATTTATATACTTACGTGATTGACTGGGATGAATATCGTTTGTTGATGGAAGCTTTTTTTGATGCAGATGTGATTGATATTGAGTTACTTTATGATAATGCGATGCTCGCGGTGACTTTGCAGCAGCTTATCAAGTATAAATTGAAATATATGTTAACGGGCTCAAACTCTTCAACTGAGGGCATGCGCATGCCAGAGAGTTGGAACTGGTTTAAGTATGATAAGAGAAACATTAAGGCGATTGCCAAACAGTTTCGAAACTTCAAGCTAAAGACCTTTCCTGCAGTTGGCACTTTTAGTCGAGTTTGGTATGAAGTGATAGGAAAGAAGCAACGGCTTTCATTTTTAAATTACTTTTCATACAACAAAGCAGATGCACTGAAAGAACTACAAGAAAAATATCGGTATAAACCATATCTTTATAAACATTATGAGTCTGTTTTCACTCGATTTTACCAAGGCTATATCTTGCCTGAGAAATTTGGTGTGGATAAGCGCCGCCAACACTTGAGCTCGCTCATTATCTCCGGTCAATTAACGCGTGAAGAGGCGATGCAAACACTAGAGCATATACCGTATGAATCAGAAGAAGCTCTCTCAGAGGACAAAGATTATTTCCTTAAAAAAATGGGCTGGAAGGAAGATCGCCTTGAGATATATCTTAAGAGGCCGGAAAAGTCTCATGCAGCTTACCCCTCCGAAAGAAAAGTATATCAGAAGTTGGTTTCTATCTATGAACGAGCAGTTGGAAGGTGAGTGTTAGAGAAATAAGAGCCATTGGGTGTGCGAAGACGGAACGATAAGTGGTAAAACTGAAAACCAAATTTTATTAAGGATAGCGAAGCTATGTGTGGTATTGCTGGTATTGCTGGTGTAGCTGGGGCTTGTAACCCACAGACGTTACAGGAAATGGCGGAAAAAATTTCACACCGGGGCCCTGATAACCTTGCAACGCTTTCCTTGGCTGAGGTGCATCTTGCGCATGCGCGTCTGAGTATTATTGATTTATCTGCTAAAAGTGATCAGCCGCTTTGGGATGCAAACCAGCACATTTGTATTGTATTTAACGGTGAAATATATAATTACAAGAGCCTACGCGAAGAGTTGATGGCACTTGGGTATGTTTTTCATTCTGAGGGTGATGCAGAAGTGCTTGTGAATCTGTATCTGCATTATGGTGTACAGTGCCTTGATAAACTTAGTGGGATTTTCGCTTTTGCTTTGTGGGATACGCGTTCTAGTACACTTTTTCTTGCGCGAGACTCCTCCGGTGTAAAGCCTTTGTATTACACCGAAACTCAGGATGGTTTTTATTTTGCGAGTGAAATAAAAGCGCTCTTGGTAAACTCGTCTGTTTCACGAGCGCTTAACTATGATGCATTACTTCGTTCAGTCGTGTTTCTGTGGAGTCCGGGACCTGAGACTGTTTTAAAAGATATACTTAAGCTTGAACCGGGCAGTTATTTGTTGGTTCGATCGGGTCAAATTGTTAAGCAAGAGTAATGCCTAAGTAAATGGTGGGGCCCCGTCATCCTGACTCAAGCCGAAGGCTTGGGAAGGATCTCCTGAAATTCAGGAGATGTCTTACAAGGCTCGACATGACGTTGTTCTGGGTAAGAAAGGTCTCGAGCCCACTTGAT
>JASBUZ010000042.1 GCA_030147635.1 Gammaproteobacteria bacterium | reverse complement strand
TTTCAAGGGATCAGCGTCTTAATTATCAATGCGCAGGCACAAGTGGTTACAAATATTATTGATAGACAAAAAATTATCCTTAATTGCCTGGGAAAACCCTACTGGGAGTTTTATTCATGACTTTATTGCGGAACATGGGATCCTAAGGCGAAGAATTAAAATTTAAGTCTTATGACAAGTTGGCACCCAACCTAGCGCATGCAATTGCAGAAGTCACCGGTAATGCATTAGGAAAGGTACCTGCCAGGTCAGTCTTATGAAAGGGACGTCTACGAGATACCGAAGCTTTAATTAAAATTCATGAGGCACGATGCCTACCGTGTTTAACGTGTGTTTTTCTTACGTAGTCTTGCATAAACGCTGGGCCACGGGATATACTTGCCCTCGTTCTTTTGCCGTTGTAGCTCAGTTGGTAGAGCAATTGATTCGTAATCAATAGGTCCGCAGTTCGATTCTGCGCAACGGCACCAGTAATCATGCGGTTTTTCAAGGGTTCTTAAAAGTAAAACTCTATTTTTGGTACCTAACTTGGTACCAGTTTTCAAATGTAATTGTTTGATATTGAATGTTAAAGATCCTAGGTTTTACAATGAGGAGGGTTTATGCAACTTCTAAAATATGTCTCTTTGGCTTGTCTTTTTTTTACTGACTCTCGCCAAAATCAGCTTAATCAAATGCCACTTAACAACAACTGCCACCTCCATTTGTTAAGAGAAACAACAAGAAAGGCTGTTCAGGAAGGAAACATAGATACGCTTAGGAAAATTTTAGAAACTAATACACAGCATGAAGAAATGCTAATTAATTCGATCTCTAAAAGAGATATGGCGCGTTTACGTGCAAACCAAGATGCTCCTTATGTGCATGAGCAATATACAAAAAGAGAGCACGATAAGGGCGATGAAAATTGTCATGAAATCGTAGAATTTGATTACCGTGATGTAACCTGTTTTGAATCCTTACCTCCAAAGGGGCGATATGAAGAGGTACAAGCGTTCATTATGCAAAAAAGAACCAACCTGGGATTGAACACCGAGTATACTGTCCTAGAAAAAGTTGAAGATAATTATTTTTCTAATTGTGTTCTTTAAAAAAACGGGGCGTTCCCAATTACGGGGGCACTCAATATGGCCCCAGTACATAGCAAGTTTTGCTATTAGCTTTCCACAGGAAAAATGAAGTATCCTAGTTTCTTTGGTGTAGGGCCGCAGCCGGCACCAACTAGCATCTCGTAAAGGTAGTGCTCTTCAGTTTGGTGGATATTGTAATGATGCGCCAGTTTCTCTTTCCATTCTTCATCCGGAACAACAATCCCTATTTCATCTTCATTAAGTTCGAAATAGTCGGTTTTTACGCGCCACTCTCTTTCCCATGTAAAATCACAGAATTTTTCCCTAGTGGGGTCGTATGACATATGCTTCCACTTAATCTCATCTGCAAGCAATTTATAATCAGCCTTGGGCTGATAAATTACCGGCCTTCCGCCTTTGGCGAATAATGTTTTTTTGAGCATTGCTATACCAAAAGGCAAATAATCCCCATGAGATAGGCTGCTAACCACTTTCAAAGGAGCTTCGGTAAAACAAACTACTTTAGTGTTTCCTATTATATTTTTTGAGTGGCCAATAATTTTTTTATCTTTAATTATTCCCAGGAGGGATTGAAAAGCTTCATTGTAATCATGGTTCTTACTTTTACACCAATGAAATAATAATTCAGATAGATCAGGACGTTTTTTTTGCATACTGATTCTCATTGTTCAAATAGTAATTAATAATTATAGCAACTATCGAATGTAAAGCTTGGAACATAATTTCGGCTGTAATAGTTCGATATTGATATTGAGGTAAAAGATTGTTTATTGCTCAATTTACATCTTAATATCACTTAATATAAATTTTGGTTACACTGATACGCGAGTGCCCAAGCTCCCTGGTTAAAATCATCCGCGCTTGACGATCTAAATTCTTTTCAAAGCCTTTTAAATTTTTAGAGCTCACGCCGCCGGCCATGGGGCAGAGTAAACCTTGACCTTTTGGATCGAGTGCGCGTGTTAATTCATGATAACGCCTCTGAGCATAAGCATGTCGCAGGCCATGCAGTTTAGAAAGCCCCATTGCTTTTGTTTGTGTTTGATAGTGACTTAAATGCTGTTTGTAGGTGCGGTCTACAGGAATCAATGATTGGCCTGGTTTAATCATCCTAGATACTTCGATGAGCCACTGGCGTTGCTTTTCGTTCGTGATGCTTAGGGTTCGTCCGATCCCACCTTTAGTCCAGCTAGGTTTTATTTTAAGGTTTCGGTCGTTCCACGCTTCACTCAACACAAATTTCATCGATTCTTCACGACGAAGCCCAAACAACGCCTGGCCTTCAATCGATAACTGAATATGAGGGTCCGTGCATTTGCTGAAATCAATGTGATGAATGGCTTTGTTGTGCTTGGGGGCATAGCTTCGTTTTTCAATTTGGTACGCATCGTTTGTAGGTTTCAGCAGATGAGGTTTTTCCATGGCTTGTGCTGCTTTTCTGAGTTTGGACATGCTGTTTTTGATGGTGGCGGTGTTTTTGCCTTGAGTTTTCCAATGCGCCACAAGCACGTGTACATGTTTGGGTTTTAGGCCTTTGATATGCGCGAGTTTAAAGCCAAGCTCATGCAAATCTTTTACACAGCGGTTTAGTATATGCTTCATATCTGCTTTGCTGGCGTAGGAATAGCCTTGAATGTGTTTGATAAGCTCGTTGATCGAGAACTGTGCGCTCTTCAATTTGTGATTACTCACGCAAATACCCCCAAAGCGTGGTACGAGACTTCAAACCCATCTCATCCATGATGGTTAACGTCGTTTTGTAATGACTGAGCGTTGTTATTAATTGTTTTTGACGAAGGTGCGCGTACATATAACGGTAGGCTTTGCGATATGGAAGCTTTAGATCACGTAAAGTTTCGCGCCAGGCAAATAGCACAGCATCATAACCATGGCTTTCGATTAAGTTTTGGTGGTTTGCCGTGATTTGATTTAATTCCTCAATAATTTTTGTTTGTTCTGTCGTTTGAAAGGGCACACACCTGTCTTCGTGATTGAAGGTCATTTCTCGGGTAAGCCACAGTTGGTGTTCTTGCATATGAATGGCAGGCACCATGCGCATAGCTTCACTTAATGTTAATCCAAAATGTATTTGGCACCCTAATAAAACACGTGCGATAGGGGATTGAACTTGTTCTAAAATTTCAGGATTAAGCCTGAGCTGCTCTTGGCCTCTAACCTTCTTGGTAAGCCCTAGGTTTTGATTTGTGAGCATGCTGATGTCGCAGTCTATACTCATCAAAAAATGACGAATGATAACCATGTGATTCATGATAGTGGCAGGTTTTATTTTTCGTTTTTTCCAAAGTTTAACAAGCTTATAAATATGCTTTGGGGGCAGGGTGTCCCAAGTTGCTGGGGCATCACCGAGGTAAAATAAATCATCGATGAATTTGTGAATGACGTAGCGCCGCTGTTTTTTATCACGCAATGAGCCAGTGCGATTATTTTGAAGATAATAATTAGCGGCTTGTCGTAACGATTTCTTTTGCATGAGTGAACTCTTAAGTTTATTTGCCCTGGCTTGGTTAAGTGTTAATTGGGCAGTTCACTCCAAGGTGATACTTGGCTTGCGCCACAAGGCCCACATCGGCAAATCAGTTACATCAACAACGGTTTTTAGTGTGTTTTTCTCCTTAGGTTTAGATAAATAGATTGCTCAGCAAAAAAAGCATGCTTAAGCGCTTTGGGTCAATACAGGGTTGTATTGTGATATCTAAATTCTTAACGAATTTGCTCTGACTAGTTACAGAGGGTCCTGAAGAAATCAGGTGATGGTTTAAGGTTCCCGACTAAGCGTCCGGCCACTGGGTTAGAGAATGAGGGTGGCTTTGTATGAGACCCGAGGGTTTCGGCTGGATTTCACAGCCTCATCAGTCATACTCCATTTAAAAATTATCAAACCGGTGCTTGCTGCGCAAGGATTCATAGCGTTTATTTTGTTCATTCCCGTTCTGTGCGATTGAATATCTGTAGTTAACATATTGATTTTATGTGGAAAATTTTGAAACGCATATCTGCGTCACTGCAGATAAAAAGCATCTTTGCAGTGACGCAGAATAAAATTACCCAGCTGCAGCGAATGTGCATGTCTGTTGGTTGAGACGATATTGATAGATATCTTCTACCGTCAGAATAGTGAGGCCATGCTGCTCAGCATATTGAATGAGTTCGGGTAATTTTTTCATGCTTCCATCACGGTTCATGAGCTCACATAGAACCGCATAAGGTGGTAAATTTGCAAGTTTCATTAAGTCAACGGCCCCTTCTGTGTGTCCGCGGCGCCCTAGAACACCATCTGAATCGGCAATCAATGGGAAAACGTGGCCCGGCTGTCTTAAATCATTTGAAGTAGCACGGTGGTGAATCGCCGTTTGGATGGTGACCCATCTATCATGTGCTGAAACTCCAGTTGTTACGCCACTTTTTGCTTCAATAGAAGCAGTAAAAGCGGTTTGATAGGCGCTGGTATTTTTTTCTACCATTGGCTTGAGTGCGAGTTCATCTGCTTTTTGTTGTGTTAAGCATAGGCAAATGATGCCACTGCAATCTTGTATCAATTGATTAATACTTTGGATTGCCACTTTTTCAGCTGAAAAAATGAGATCGCCTTCATTTTCTCGGTCTTCATCATCGACTAAGATAATCCCTTTACCTACAGTAAGTGCTTTGCAGGCATTATCTATACGTTCAGCAAAATTGTGTTTTAAAAGTTTTAAATGAGACATACCTATATCCTCTTTTATATTATTTTGGACATGGGGCGACAAGACAACGATCGTGTATGCAGTCTAAGTTGAAAGCTAGTGAACGTTCATCTTCTTTTATCCGGACTATAACCGTCGGCTCTGGATTTACACCAGATCTGCTGACCCTTAAAAATAAGGCGCTCGTGGGCTTGCAAGATGCTTACCACCGGTAGGGACTTTCACCCTGCCCTGAAGATTGCGTTAAACGCATGAATATTTTTTCAGAATGGAAAGATAGATGCAAGGATTTATTTTAGGCCAAAAAATGTCTTTAACTGTTCAAAGTTTGTCATTAATTGAAGGGGATGATACTGCTTAAGTTTTGCGGCTGTATTAAACCCCCAAGTTACTGCTACGGCGTGAATATTGTTTGATTGCGCTGCTTGAATATCTCTGACTTCATCACCAATATAATACGTTTCTTTGGGATTTAATTTCTGCTGCCGAATCGCCTTAGATAAGCAGCGTTTTTTACTGGATAACGTATTATCACAATCAATAAAGCTGAATAAGTGGGCAATGTTATATTGATTCAACACAGCAGTTACCGTCTGATGTGAATTACTGCTAATGATTCCAAGTTGATGCTTCTTCTTAACCAACTGCTTTAAAATCAGAGGCCATTCGCTAAACAAACGCATATCATGTATGCGCTGAGCGGTCAGTTGTCTTAATTTGCGAATAAATGTCATTCTTCTCCAAATTGGTATACGAAGATAAGATAAAACTTGCTTTGCCTCCATGTTGCTTAGTAAAGCGATTTCATGCGCTTCTAATTGTTTGCATTTTAAAATGGAGGCTTCTTGCATGACTATATCGCATACCAATGAGAAACTATCAGCAAGCGTGCCATCAAAATCAAAAATATAGGTGGCCATGATACATTCAAATGTTCTTAATCCATGATTCAGTTGCTATCTTTTATTTGCGCTAATCTATCAGAAAAAACAGGAACATGCTCTTCTATTTTAAAGCCATTCATTGGTGTGTTTTGATACACCTCATTTTGGGGTAGTTCAATTTGAAATTGGGTGATTGCTTCAAAGTGTAGTTCTGCAGATTGTAAATCCAGGTTGAGTACATGCCCCCCAAACTGTTGCGCATCGCTTATGCAATGAAGGTGTAATCCTGTTGATTTGATGGGAAACATAAATTCAGGGGCATAAAATCCAACACATGTTGCAATGACGGGACCTGTTTCAACCTGAATGCTGCCTTCAATGATTTTTTCAATGGATAGGTAGGGTTTAGTTTGTTTGGGAACGCTGCCAATGGTTAAATTGTTGAAGCTGCCTTTAATCTGCAGTACATAAGGATAATTGCAAGTTTGTATAAAGGTTAACAATTGGGTTTCAAGTTGTTCTAAGCTTGATATTTTTCTGAGTGATTCCATTTGTTTGTTTGATGTAAAAGAGGTCATGGCTGCCCATGGAAGTTGCTCGTAGTTTTCGGCTTGTCTTACTTTTTTGCCTTCAGTGCAGTGATAAAAGTTGCCATCAACAACGACCAATTCACCGTCGAGTGCATTAAAGGTCCCCAAGCCAACTGTGCCTTGCTCTTTTAGGGTTTGGATCGACAAATCTCCATCATACAAGCCTCGGCTAACTGCAAGGAAATGAGAATATTGATAGAGCTGGCTCATGATGATCTCCTCAAGTAGGGCTGGTATATTCACTTTTCGTGACTCTAAGTGCCTTATCAGGCGATGTCAACGTTTGGTTTTTTGACAAAATACGGTAATCTAGCACTACTTTTAGTGAGGATGAGCAATGTCAGAAAGCATTTTGCTTACGGAATTGAGAAATAACAAGGTTTTGAACCTTGCTAAAACACTTCATCCAAAGGGTACATTACATCAACAAGGTGATTATTGTTATTTAAAGATAGATGATCATTACATCCATGAAATTTACCCACTGCTTTCAAGTTATGGCAACGTAAAAAAGCCTGATTATTTCAATTCACCGCATGGTGTTGGCGCCCATATCTCTGTTATTTATCCAGAAGAGAATGTGGCGCTATTCACTGATAATACGGTTCATGGTTTTTCTGTCATTCAATTGGTTAAAGCGAACTATCAGCGCAATACATATTATGTATTGATAGTAGATGCTCCATCTTTAGAGGATGTACGCAAACAATATAAACTTGATCCAAGGCCTTGGTTTCAGAATCAACGGATTGTGTTTCATATTACAGTTGGGGTGGACGCGGTCACTGCAGATAACAGCTGCTGCAGTGACACAGCATAAAGGTGACGATTGTCAGTGAACTTCTAATGCACGACTAACCCATGTTACTGCCTCGGGATTAAGAAGCAGTGGAATATGAATTTGTTTTAGCATCTCTTGAGGAGAGGGCATGGTTTCGAGTTTTTCAAGCTCATTTTGTTGTCGTGAAACATCGTTCCACAGTAAAATTCCCGTTAAAAGTGCGCGTGGTCCTGCCGCAAAGTAATCATCTAAAATGGCATGCCATTGTTGGGCAATGGTGCGGCCTTTTTCACCTTCAGGATTTTGGCTGAGGTTAGCGAAAATACTCTCATAGAGGGTATCCCAACGCTTTTGCCAATAAGCAAGCATTGCGCGGCTAATCCATAATTGACCTTCAGCTGTTAATTCCAAAGAAGTGATTTGACCTGACTCAATACTTTTGAGTAAGCTCGAGCCTAACTTGAGTTGCTGTGCAAAATGTACTTTTAATTGCTTAGCAAGGTTATGGATGAGTTGTACGGCAAATTCTCCATCAGGTCCCGTAGGCTCTCCAACTTCTTGATTGTTGATTCGTTGAATGAGTGCGTCACGTGCGGCAAACTCTTCTGGCAATGTCTCATAAAGTGCTAAATACTCTTCAAATTGCTCTGAAGTTAAGTTTTTACCGGCCCAACCCTGCTTTAATGTACTTCTTAGATGTTGTGTCATTTGATACCTCTCAATTAACGTGATTAAGTGATGCCAATCAGGGGGCTCATGAGGAGATAGGTGTTTTAGAACTTGTTGTAGTATTTCATCTATTTGTTGCAACTGATGACGCTGTTGTTTGATAACCTGGTGTTGGGTATGTAGATGCGCAAAAACATTATCGTGTTTATCGATAATATGTTTGATACTGCTCAATGTAAAACCAAAAGATTTCAATGCGATGATTTGTTGTAGTTTTGCTAAATCATTTGCATTGTAATAACGATAGCCATTTTCTGCTCGATAAGAAGGCTTTAGTAAGCCAATTTTATCGTAATGCCTAAGCATACGAATGGATACTTGGGTTATATCACTGAGTTTTTTAATACGCCATTCTGTCATGAGTATCTCCTGATTGCGTTTTGAAGATAAGGGATGACACAATGTGAGGGTCAAGAGAAAGATTACCCTTGCGCTATTATTTTTTTCAACATCGAAAGGAATCGCGCTCTGCGCGATTATACCTCATGTGGTAGCCCATGTAATCTAATTGATTCACGCCGTGCATGCTTTTTATGCGAATGAATTGCTGGTTGAGATGTCTGTTGTTTTTTCACCATCTATAGATGCTTCATTAGCATGAAAAAACAGTTCTTTCGCGTAATCCATTAATTCAGAACGTTCATCTTTATCGCGCTCTAACACTTGCTGATTGGTTTCATCGGGCATCCTTTTTTCTTCGGCGCTCTTTAGTAAACGCTCTCCTTCTTTTTCGCCTATCATCCCTAACCCACCAATGAGCAGTGAGATTGCTGGAGCAAGTGGAGAACATACTAAGCAGAAAGCAAGTATTAGGCTAATACAAAACGACATAAATCCAACCACATGAAATATCACGCCGAACCCGAAGAGGGTGGAACCCATTGCGTGTAAGCTATCATTACGTTTTTGGATAGTGAAATTGTTGGTTAATCTATCACTATCAGAACATGGTATGTTAAACGGCTGCATTTCTTTAGTAAAAAATGAACGATGGATTTCTCTGTCGGCGTTATCCAGACAGTTATTGATTTCAGAGATGAACTCCTTTGCAAAATTCATTCTTAGTTGTGCAAAGTTCGTTCTTGCATTATCAGAGTAGGGCAGTGGCATCGTATCAACTATGTCTTGAACATACTCTTTTAAAGATATTTTTAACGTGGTTGCAGCCGTATGTCCCTCTAACTTTAGAGACAGTTCATGCAACTCGGAAGTAAGAGATTTTATGTTTCTTAGATATGCAGTGCTTTTTCCATGAGCAACGTTTTCTTCCATCGTTCTTTTTTTAGCTTCTCTTTCTTCTTTTTCGTGTCTTAGTTGTGCTTTTTTAAATAATGTTGGCATATTTTCTGTTTCCTACAAGCGTTTGCCTATCAAGATAAGTTAATTTTAACACAAATTATATAAAATACATACATAAAGAAATGTAATCTTCCGAATAGATTGCATGTTGCGCTTTCTTAAAATGACATTTCTACTATTTAGATGAATCAAAGGTTGGAGTAGGTTTTGGAGCCGCAGAGGATAGCGTGTGTTCTATTTTTTCTTTCTTTATTTCATGGACTTGTGCTCTATAGTCTTTAGTGACTTGTGCACAATGATGTGATGCTCTCAATCCGTGATTGTTAAGGTTTTCTCCCAATTCATCAACACTTCGTGCAAAACCATATTTTTGGAAAAAATAATTGCTAGCATGCTCTAATCTAACAACAGGGAAAACAATTTGTTCGGCGAGCACATGTCCATTATGTGAGTTTGAAAAATAAACCACAGCGCTTTTGGTTTTTAAGTCCATAGCGGCCCAAGCACGCCACTCATTCATATCTCCAGAGTGATAAGCGCTTACAGGTTTACCATCGTCATCGGTTTGAATGCCAAATCCAAGACCCCATGCAGTATGTTGCAAATCTTTTTGTGAAACATTTTCTCTAATGGCCCAGTCATCTTTTGTCATAGTAACCCTTGGATTGAACATAGATTGAAGGTTTTCATCTTGCATGCAAGCCGTTAAAAACTTCGCATAATCACAGGCTGTGGTATGTAAGCTATTAGCTGCATTGGCTGCTTGTTCGGGCCTCACTTCGCCGGCAAAAGTTGTGTCTGGCTCAAACCGTGCAGGTTCAAAGTGACTGTGATGCATCCCAAGTGGTTTAAAAATATAGTGTTGAGCGAGCGTCTCAAGACCGCTTTGTGTTGCTGTTTCGATAGCCTTTTGCAAATAAGCAATCCCTATACCTGAGTATCCGTATTTTTGTTCACTCGGGTCAAACTCAAATTGGAGTGGTTTGCTTGTGTCTGCACCAATGGGAAAGCCCGTCATATGAGATAGCACCATGCCAACGGTTAGCTGCTCTGCTTTAACTTTTTGAGCGGGGTCTAATTGAAGTCCATCAATATTTAAATCTTCAATTTGGCGTCCTTGCGTTGCAAGCAATTCTGATAATTTAGTATCGAGTGTAAACTGATTATCTTCAATTAGTTTTAATACTAAATAAGCGAATACGGGCTTGCTGAGAGAAGCCGCACCAAAGACAGTGTTAGGTGTAACTGCATTTTTTTGTTCTGTATTGGATGTACCTAGTGCAGTGGTTAAAATATATCCATCTGGATTAACCGTAGCAATAGATACACCAGAGATATGTGCTTTTTTCATTGCTACTTCAACAGACTTTCGTTTTATAAGCGTTGCTTGTTGGATGGGTTGATTGACCATAGGAAGTAGCTTTGATAACCCAGCTGCCCAAGGTTCACTGCTATGAGCACCATCATGTACCAGCATGGGGATGTCTAGTTGCTGAGCTAGTGTTTTGGTCGCCTGGAATAGAGGTTCTTTTCCAGTAAAGGGAGATACAACCCCAGTTTCATGGGTCCCGGCTTGCAGAATAATTTGTACATCCCCTGCGAGAAGAGGTTTATTTGAGATAGTATCAAATCCTGTTTTAAGCATGTGATGAATATAGCCTTCATAAGGACTATCTTGAAGCACTTGTTTTTCTTCCTCGCTGATTTCATCAAATTTAACAGGAAAAGGTTTTCTTAGTGGTTCTCGCCAAGTATTATCCTGATTGTAAAAAGCGCTATCACCTTCCATGGTTTCAGGAGGAGACCACCAAACAGCAGGTGACTGAGCGATCACTTTAGTGAAAATGTCTGGATGCATTTTAGCTGAGTAAATCGCTTGCAGCCCACCCAAACTTTGACCGCATAAGGTTACATCATCCTGCTTGACAGATAGACCACACTTAGCAACTGCTTGTGGTAATTGGCAAAGATGCCTATCTGTTTCAAGGTTACAGGCATATTCCCTTAAGCGTTGATTTGAACCATCCTCTAAAGGTTTTGAGGGGGATGTAAAAATTGTAATAGCGGGGCCGATTTTCCCTGTAGCTAATAAATTGTCTAACAATCGAGGAGTATGTGTGCAGTTTCCAAAAGAATCCTCAGTAACATGCATGTCACCATCTAGCATGATTTGAATAGGATAACTTTTAGTTTGATCGTATCCAGCGGGTAAATGAATATAAATGACTTCATTTGAAGGGACGGTTTCGTCTTCAGATATAGGCTCGCTTAGCGTGCCAGCTTGAAGAAGTCTTCTTTTTTGAAGTGTGCCTTTCTGTTTTTCTGTTAACGATAAGTTAGGATATGCTTCAATAACGAGCATCCCATCTATTAATGAAATATGGCTTTTAAAATGTTGAGGATCACTAAAATCAGGTTTAGATAATGGCTGTCCTATATGCATAGAAAACTCTCTGCTTTCATTTTGCTTCATTTCAAGAGTAACTTGAAAGGAGCCATTGGCCAATTGATCCATTTTTACCATTTTCCCAATTCCCGCGCGGTCACGATTGCCAAAAAAAACTTGATCAGAGGGTGGCGTATCAGGCGTGTAAGTAACCATCACAATCACATCATCAGTTCCATCCTTAGGTTTACTGCTGAGTTTAACTTTGCCACCAGAAGCTAATTCAGCTGGAATATGAATTTGAGTCGATTGTAAGCTCAAAGCACTTGGAATGGAGCGTTCTAGCCCTTCAGTCCATGCAATGAATTGATGCCCATGTTGTCCTATGGCCAGTGGAATTTCTAACTTCTTTGAAAGCTCTTTAGCAAATGGGAGGTTAGTATTTTCAGCAAATCCTGGCTGCTCAAATATACCACAACTTAATTCAATATGGGCTCTTGGTTTGGTGGGTTGATGTGCTTCGACTATTTCTTTTAAAATGCTTCTATTACTTGGAGAGGGAGATTGAGCAACTACACTGCCAATAATGCCAGGGTACTTAAATCCAATATAGATGCTTGCCGTACCACTAGCGCTCGAACCTACCATTACTCGACTATCTGGAGCATCAGGAATATTAAGCCCTCCGTTTTTTAAAGTAGGGAATAAATCATCTCTTAAGAATGCTGCATACTCATCGATACGATGCTCATATTCCACTGTTCGAGCACCCATGCCGGGCATGCTGGCCTTTGGATCATCTTTTTGGATGGTTTTCAATAAAGCGGGCAGAGGCGTAATAAATACAAAAGCTGTATTTTCTGAAAGTTTACCATCCCCAACCATTTTTTCGAATTGACTCATACCATCTAATCCCAGATAAGCGAATCCATCATTTATAATAACAACGTGATCTACTTTTCCAGACGTAGGCTCAAATACATGAATTGCGCGAGTGCAGTCTGCATAAGGAGAATTTTTATCACTGGAAAAAAGTTCCTCAGGTCCTGCATTTGATTTTCGATATAAAGGGTCTGCTGCATGTAGACCACCGTCCAAGGTAGAATATAATGTTTTATAGTGTTTAAAGTGGCTTGTGCCATTAGACAATAGGGTTACCCAGCTAACTTGTTTTCCTCCAAGTTTTGCTTCATTCGAATCAGGATTTATGCGTAAGATTCTCTCTGCACCATTTGCTTCAAAATAAGGCGGCCTATGAAGATTATACTCATCGGTAATGTTTGCATCTGGTTGATATAGCATTTGACTCGAGTCATAACTTAATTTGTCGGATCTGACAGGTAAAATACGGGGTGATGGTGTACCTTCAGCATCTTTGTCTGGGAAAAATGTGGTAGGAGGTTCTTCGACTTTATCGGAACCATGAATTTGAGTGGCAGAAAGGTTCTTAAAGGCTGGTTCTATTTGAACGTATCGATAGGTGATAATGGCATCTTTAGGCATGCTGTTTTGTTTTAACATGATACCTGTATTTGCAAACTCATTGACGCGTTGTCTATCCTGAGTGAAGTCATAGCCATGAAAGTCTCCCTGGAGGTAGAGGTCTTTTTTAGTACCTTTTCCTGTTTTACTTTGAGAAAGTTTACTTTTAGGCAATAAAAAATACACACCACATTGATCTGGTTTGTCGGGTTTTGATTCGATAATAGGTGTACCTAACTTTCGAATTTGTGCCCAGAAAACTTCAGAAAGTTGTTCTTGTTGCTTAGGAGGGAGGTTTTGATAATATGTTGCATAAGTTTGCAATGCTTCTTGAAAGTTTCCCCCTTTATGTTCTGGATAGGGAGGGAAACCGGTTTTTTCTGCTAATGATAATTTTATACCTTCTGAGAGTTCATTTGCGGGACTAGGAAACACACCTAAATTTAGTCCTTGAGAAAGAGCGTCTAGCATAGCCATATTAGGACGCAAGCGCTTAAAATTTTCTTTGAAAACTGCGCCATCAGAGGTAAAAGTAATGTCGTTTTCTAACTGTTTAAGCAGATCGTCAGTGGATTCATCGTCTAGAATGATGCGAAGGGCATCAAGGAGTTCTCTTAATTGAGCAGCATCCTTTTTATAAATATCAGTGCATTTTTCAAAGATAGCACTTGATACTTGTTCTACTTTGTCACGATAGGCTTTGCTTTCTTCAGCGTCGGAAGGTTTTTCTCCGCCACCTAATCCTTTAGGGCAGATGCACATGATTACTTCATTACCGCAAACACTACATTTTGACATAAAAAATAACAATTAGGTTGTTTTCATGTAATTATAGTTAATCTTCAAACTTAGGTCCTTTGCTGATGTCAAAGGGAGTTGGTGCTGTGGAAGTAATAACTTGGGTTTGTTGTTCATCTGATTCGTTTGAGTTTACTACGTTCGAATCATGTTTTTTTTGCATTGAATCGGTAGATAATAGATTCTTATCTATTAGTTGCTGGACAAACGCATCAAAATAGGTTGGGTTTGGTATTTTTATTGTTAAATTTCCATTTCCACGATGGCATTGAAAGGCTTGTGTATCAATGCCATTAGCATTCAGTTCAGCTTTAAATGAATTAAGCTCGCTTTCTACTACATCAAGAAATTTTTCAAGTTGCTCCAGTTCTTCTTTCGATAAACCATCGCGTTTTGTAAAAACGAGTGAGCCTGCACTGAGGTCTAGTGTTATCGAGAATAACGCGAGAGGGTCATTATATATGTAGCAATCATCTGCATTGTACACTGGTTCCCAAAAAGGGTTTTCTGAAAAAATATCATTTAAACCCTGTAGAGTCTGAGCATCGGTAGTTGCTTTTGAACTGTCATTTGGTTCATATGTCTCATCTTCAGCATCACTACTACCACCACCGCCACCGCCTTTACACATACAACGAGGTAAACGCTTAGCACGGCAAATGCCGCATGGATTGTTTTCTATGGCTTTGGTTAGCGGATCTTTTTTATCATACGTCATGCTATTAACCCCATAATATAGTACTTTTATTATACAATGTTAAATGGAAAAGTAAATTGTATATGCCTAGAGGGATGGTATCTTCCTTCTACTTCAGAGTTTTTATGATTGCTACTTGTTCTGCTTCAGCTTTTGAAAAGTCATTTTCTTGTTTCAAAGTATCCAGGATGTCAAAAATTGGCATCAATTTTTCTTCTGCATCTTTAAAACATTTAGGTCCTATTTCATCAGTTTCATCATCGAGTATTTGTCCTGTATTCAGACCTTCCACAAGGCAAGTAGTAATTGACCTTAATTCTGATTCAAATTCAGATAAGAGTTCCGCAGCCCCCTTTAAAGATTGTATGAGGTCATGAAGTTTTTCCACTGCATCTGCTGGTATATAAAGTGTTCCTTCGGCACAGGTGATATATTCTCGTCTCTCAGCAGGTAATGAAAGTTGTTCATCAGCCTTATGGGCACTCATTTGAAATATTTTCCTAATAGATTGTTTTAGTTCTAATGGGGTTGGTGGCGAATTACCAGGTTGCAAAGACGCTATCAGCTTATCACTACCAGTTACCCTTTGATCTTTACTGTGCTCTTTTGCTATATCAATAGGAGTTTGTCTTTGATTGTCTTGTGCTTCAAGGTTGGCGCCATTATCTAATAATTTTTTGATGAGGTTCAGCGGCTCCGCTCTATAGTTATAAAAATTCTGTGCCGCATAATGCAGGGCCGTCATGCCTCTTTCATCGGTGCTGTTAATATCAGCACCATGTTTTAATAATAAGTCAATGATATGATCATTACTTGGGCCAGCAATTAAAACTTTCCCACAACTGACCATTAATAACGGTAATAAAGTATTATTTGTTAGAATTGTCTGTAACAAGTCTTCATGACCTGTAAATACAGAGGGTTCTTTTAAACCTAGGGTAAGTACTAATACATCTCTATCTGTCAGTTTTTCTCTAGCATCCGCTCGCTCTAAGATACTACGGACACGATTTAAATAATGAGTCTTCTCATCATTCAAAATTTGCTTTTCCTGTGCAAAGACGCTTGATATTTCTTCTTTTTCGAGTTGCAATTTTTGAAAACCGTCAATTTTATTTAAATCTTGAATTTTTAGAATATCTCGACGTAAGGCGATTTGCTCTATTAGCGCATTATTGGGGTCTCCAGCTAGCATTAAACGCGCATATTCTATGGTGTTAATCTTTAGTCTTTTGGCAGTTTCTGTTGAAGCAAATAGAGATTTTTTAACGGCAACTTGATATGGTCCATGATAAAAAATCACACTGTTTCCTGCTTTCCAGACATTCCCTCCCATCGATGTGACTGGAAGTTCCGGTGCCAATGATCGGATCCCTGTTTGTACATCTTGATCGTCCCAAGGCCCAGTACCGGCAAAAGTGATATCCGGATGTTTCACTGATACTCTTTCTAAAAATGTTTTTTCTTGCTGTGTCGCTGTGGCATTAGCCTGGTTGTCTGTATTACAGGCCTCCAAAGTCACAAACATTTCACTATGATGTTCGGGCAAAGCTTGTTCAAAATCAGATAACAATTTATCGAAATCATCACCATATATCTGTTCATTTGGACCATGGCAATTGCCCAGGCCATAATAGCCACCATGGCCATGTCCCATAATAAATAATTTAGGATTGTTTTCGAATATATCGTTTAGTGCTTTTGGCAAACCTTGTTTGAGTTCATCCAAATTACTGTAGATTTTTGGAGTATTATCACACTGCTCGAAAAAATAATATTTTAAATCGGAGCCATCTAAATATACGCCGATGGGAATAAATTGATCAAACCGTTTTTTCAGACGAGGGTTGACTACTACACCCCTTTGATTTTCAGGCCGAGGATTATCTGGATCTGGTTTATATATTAAGATTTCTATAGCAGCTTTTTTTGGCATCTCTGTCTAAATTCCTTAGGAAAAATTATGGATATGCCCTGAAAAAGGTCACCACTTTTGACCTGTCTAACCTGTATACATTATAGGCTAATCGGACATTACATTGAAATTAATTAGCAATAAACCTGATACGAACCTTAATTTAAATTCTCAAAAGCATGGTAAATAAAAAGCAGTTTAAGCCATATGAAGAAGCACTTTATTGTATCGTAGAGGCAGTGATTATCTGACTTAAGGTGTAATTTGCACTTGCTTGTGCACTCTTGATGTTCTCATAGTAAGTTTGCGTGTTTTCAAAACACCCAGCTAGGTGCAATAGTTTGATGGTTGAGATCAGTGTATCGTACTGTTGAATGAGTTTGATGAGGCTAAACGTTAGTTGATTATCAATACAGATTTGAGGGAAAAACTGCGCTTTAACAGTAATGGTTTTATTTTTTAGTAGGGGATTTTTTTGAATGAGTCGCAAAAAAAATTCAGTCTGATCTTCAAACTGCTGAGCAAGTTTGTTCAAACGTTCTTGAGTGACTTGGTAAAGTTCTTCTGAAGCTAGAGAACCTTTCTTTTGTTGCCCTGCGAGTCCATTCAATTTATGCAGGATAGCGTCAATAAATAAACGGTCGCCTTTGATTTTACGTGTAAAGAGGTGGTGTACTTCACGAGTTTTTAGTTCAAGAGTGATGCTTGTTTTCATAAATACATCTCATTCGTGTTGATTAATCTGGCTTATCAGTTGTTTGATATCGGTTGAAGTTGTGTTGTCGTGTTTTGGTAGTGGTATTCTAATTTTGTATAATTCTCCGCCATTCACATGCAAAAATGCCTGGCCTTTGGGTAAAGAAATCACATCCTCAACGTCAATCATGGGTACGGATATGATTTGCGTTCTGTCTTCATTGCTTGTATTGAAATAAACACCTTCTTTATCATTCGGCGTGTCATTCACCATAGAGACCTGCGTGTGATGAATGACATCAATTTTTGGTAATTTTTTGATAAGGAGATTTGCCGTTTCTTCATTTTTAACCCGCAGCATAATGAGTGTATTGAGATTTCCCTCAGCCGCCTCAGATTTTGCTTTTGAACCCAAGGCCACTTCCATGTCTTGAATGGTTTGTGCATAGGCTGTGACTTGAAAACCTGCACCGCCTGCTTTATTGAGGATTTTTACAAATCCATCTTGGATGATTTCAGACAGTTCATCACAGTGAAGGTTGAGGCGGTAAGCTGAGCTGCTTTCTTTGTAGAGCTTGCCTGCAGTTGAGACTAAATCTGAGAGAAGCGCTTTACCAACTGCTTGCGCTACATTGGGGTTGGTGAGACTATCAAGCCCAATGTACAGGATTTTTTTGTTTTTGATGACATCCATTAAGGTGATGGCCGATTTATCTTTATGGTGTAAAAAAATGCTTGAAGCGTTGCTTTTATTGATTTCGGATAAGACAGGGCCAATACTTGCCGTGATTTTGTCATAATAGTGTTTATCAAGGGTTGCAGCGTCGTATAAATCCAACAGAATCTGGTCTTGAAGGTTTTCAATTTCTCCTCGCCGAACGGTTTGAGTGATATAGGCTTTGAGATATTGAATGACAGCTTTAGGTCTATCCATAGCTGGTGTTACCTTACCTGAACGATCAATTTTGGGAGCATGCTCAGTTAATATTTGTTCAATTTCATCGTGATAATCTGAATTGTTTTTCGGTAAGATGTTGTCTACATATCGCATCAGCAGTTGCTCTAGTCGACTGATGTAAAATGCAATGGATTTGTAAGTGATGGGTTCGTTCATTTCCTCAAGACAAATGGCCACGATGTTAACGTACTTCCAAGCGAAGGCCGCAAATTGTTTCCCTTCACCTTCAGCAGGAATAGCATCGGTGATGCGAGTGGCGACTTCGCTCACTTGATCGTACTCTTGAAGTGGATTGTAACGCGCGGAAATTTCAGGAAACCCTAAATGTACCACACGAAAAGCACCAAGCCGATTAGCCGCTTTGCATGCTGAAACCATATCTCGAACCAGCTCTAAATCGCCTTTAGGATCAACCACAATGACCGCATTTCCATTGCGGATATCCTGGTTGATGAGTAGCTCACCTTACGCACTGAACCCTTGCCCCACAGCTAAAATTCATTAAACTTTTCCTCTCAATTTAGGGAGGGCCGTAGCATGGATATGCTAGATATTTATACTGATTACCTGATTTGCCAAAATAAGCATGCAACTGCAACAGGCTTGGCAGATATGGTTGATGGCGAATTTAAACACGATAAA
>JASBUZ010000021.1 GCA_030147635.1 Gammaproteobacteria bacterium | reverse complement strand
TTGGGCATGCAGATTTATCACAAGAAGGCGCTGCTGCGGAGGAAATTCCCCTGCAAAGAATATTTGATGCATAGAGATGGGTTGTGGTCTAAGGAATCAAATGGATTTTAAAGGTGCAGTCAGTACTGGGATATTTTGGAGATTGGCGCTTAGGAAAAGTTGGTCATATTTTAGGCTTTGTTTAAATATAATTTCAATATGTACGAGCAACAAATTCAATTAATTGAAAATAACGATAATACATAAACAATATTGTGGCCACAATAGTCAGTGTGATCAACAATCTTTCTTTTTAGTTAGGAAAAATCATGTTCTCATACTTTCGACCCCCAACCCCTACTGCTGACTTAGTTGACAACTTAACGCATTATGGTTTTTTATTTGAACAAGGCGTGCGAAATATTCACGAAATGGGACAGTATGGGCGATATGGCTCAGTTGGCGTTCTTTGCACAAAAGATGATGGGCTCTACCTTTATACAAAAAACTTAAGCACTGACATTCAAAAATACATACGTTTACCGAATGAAACGGTTCAAGAACTTGCTGTAATTTCGAAGGGACCAGATTTTGAAAATGAAGTACGTAATATTTTAAATAAAAGTTATGAAGTAAGTTTATTAACTCGACCAACGATTGAATGTATGGAAGAACAAGCACTGAGTCATTCACCTTGTACGGTGGTGATAACAAATAAATACTCTTAGTTGAGTAGCCGCCCTCTAAGAACGGTGCGTGCTAGTTTCCCAGCAGACCGCTCAAGCCCTCATAAGGCTGCGCTATAATCAGCCCGGCAGATGGATGGTGGATGACTTTGCTTTCGTATCCTTTTGTCTCGTTCCAAGAAATACTCATTGAATCGAGGGTCAAATGGATTAGCATCGGCTTTAATCTTCCGGTGTCTCCTGATGTGGGTATCGACTGCCCGTTTGAGATGGGGTTTGAAGCCTAACGGACCGAAAAACCACGATAAGAAAAATAGCACATATAAAACAACGTGTTAAAAGTATGGCGTAAATATTTTATATAGATTTTTAGGGCAAATTTAGTTTATTAAACAGTCTACGAGGGTGGTTTCTTGTCAAAAAAATGCCTTAATGTGAGTTTTGGGTCCAGTGGGCTTCACCCCCTGATTTTGTCACACTTAACCAGGATTTTGTCACATTTGGATTTTTTGAATGGCGCCACAGCCCTTGCAAATAAAGGGCTGTGGCGATCGGAAAAAAAACACGTAAATGTTTTATAAATGTTTTTATAAACAAGATTAAAAATGGGGGGGCTGTGGATATCACCCGGAATTTGTCGTTTTTGGATCGCGGAAAGCCTTGGGGGACGTGGATCCCGGCCCCTTAAAAACAAGTTAAACAAAAAGCGCTGTGGATAAGAACTTAACCGAGCAAAAACAAACAATCACAAAGAACATCAAAAACATAAGGAATTCGCTGTTGCTCATAAGGCTGCTACGCAGCTCAATCAAAAACCCGCTTCGCGGGGAAGCTGCTTCGCAGCTGTTGGTTAGGGGGAGTAAGCTTAACCCTTCTTGCATCGATTCTAAGACGTGCTACACAAAAACAATGGCGAACTAAACCAACCTCCAAAAGAGCCTTAAAGAGTCTGGCATAAGCCCTGAGAGACATAAAAACATTCTCGAGAAGCGAGGATGGAATTTTAATGAATTACAGGAATAGCTTTTTGGCTATGATTAGTCCATCTATTAGGCGTAATAAGCCTGCGCAAGTGTTGCGGTATTGTCTCCTTGTATAAAAGGAAAAAGGTCTGCGTTGTTTGTTTTTTCCCTTATTACTGTTAGAAGAGCAAACAAGTCCCCATTTTCGTTTATATCTTTTCCTCTAAGATTTTCACCTAGCTCACTAGATAATTTATCCAAAAAGTTGTTTTGTAACCCGTATTTTCTTGTGCAGCACTCATTCAATGCTTTGATAACTGCTGTGGCATGCTTTCTAAAATTAATACTGCCAAACATCTGTTGGCAAACTTTTTCTCGACCTAATAAAGCTCCTTTAAGGTTACCTCCGGAGTAGTATTTTGCGTTTGCATATTTCATCATCAAAGCAAATATACAATCATCATCGGATAAAGCTGTAGCATCATAAAAATGGCCAAACCCCCGATAGTTGTGATACATGTTGTTCTTGTCTGGGTGTTCAACTTTGTTCCACATAGTGTTCCACATGTCATATTTTTGTTGATTCATAAAAGCTCCTTACTCAATAAGAAAGTCTCATTATAGCACAGACCGTCCAAAATCAAAACAAAACAATGCCGTAAGACTCTTCAAATGTGTTTCTAATAATTGATAAATATTGAATAAAAGGCTTTCTGAGCTTAAATGATATAGTCGCAATGGTGAGCTCATCCCGAAACCTAAAAAGAGCCTTAAAGAGGCCTGTATAAGCTCTGAGAGCCCTAAAATCTATTCTCGCGGTAGCGAGGCCCTTAAATCCTGTTTTTTTGAAACAGGCGCAATATACATTGCCGTCAGCAATGTGAGTTTGCTCAAATACAAGCCTCTTTAAGGCTCAAAATGATTTCGGTGAATTTTATTCACCGAAAGATGTCTTTCAACCTCATAATTTACAAAACAAAAAAAACTCTTGTATCTTTCGTCACTGTGACTTTGTAAAAAAAGTACACAGTGACGAAATTAAAATTCACACAATACATTGCGACGAAGTTGCAATGTATATTGTGCTCTTCGAGAGTTTCGGAGATCTCGCTTTCGCTCGATTAAAAAATGGTAACTACTTCTACCCCTCAGCATCGATATTGCCATTAAGAGCCATTTGAATAGCAACCAATGGGTTGATACCTTTGTTAGCCATGGTTTGCAAATAACTAGAGATTCGGCAATAAGCTTTAGCATAAACTTCAGAGCGAAAGCACCCAGAGACCTTTTGTTTAACCTTAGCCATTCTTAAATCTCGCTCTGCTCTGTTATTTGTAAAAGCGACATCACTATTAACTGCAAATCGTAAGACTGATTCCTCATGTTTTTTGAACCGCTCCCAGAGATTATGGGCATCTGATTTAGCTATATTGCCTTTTTTACCATTCGCTTTCTTAGGAATCATAGGTAATTCTTTTTCACCTTGAGTCAGGATATAACGGTATCGCCGTTGCAGAGCAGCATACTTGGATTTTGTAAGCTTTTTGCTTTTATTTTTCGTAACATCAGTACAAGCCCGCTGCAGTAATTTTTTTAATTGTTTAGCCCACCGGTAGTCATTGGCGTCAATAATAAATGTAAGTTCGCGCAATAAATGGGAGCCACATAACCCATGCAGGCAGTTAGTATAGGTTAAATATGATGCCCAGCAATCATGGATAAGGACCCCGCCATATCTTGGAATAATGTCATTATCCCTGATGGCCTCCTTACCGCGCTTAGGATGTAATAGTTTTAGTGTGACATCACCACTAGCATGGACATGTATCCAATGATTTTTACCATTAACTTTCATCGATGTCTCATCGACATATAAGGATGTCCCCAAGAGAATTTGTTCTTTAGCATAGGCTTCCCACTGCTCTAAAGCCATATGCAGCTTGATAACAAAGCTAAGTAAGGTAGACTCTGAGAGCCGTTGTCCAATCATTGCTCTTATCATTTTTTGCACACGATTGATAGCAACCATCTGAGACACTATCAAATGGATGATGAAGGCCTTTAATCCATTACCATACTGAAGTTTGCCCTGAATGCCTGAAGGGAAATCGCCTTTGTTAACCGCCTGGCAACTAGGACAGTGTTTTATTTCAGCGTCAAAGTGTTCAACCACTTTTTCAAAAATAATATCAATACGAGTTCGTCGCTCATGGCCTTCGGATTTAACACTCTTCAAGGACTCGCCACAACATGAGCAACTCTCAACGGGTAATACGAGATCGGTAACAACTGTACGGGAATTATCGGTGCTAAGAGATGACTCTTGCTTTCCTTTGCCCTTTGACCCTTTCCGGTCAGCACTTGTGTTATCCTTACTTGTCTGCGACGGTGGTTTACCTGAATTACGGCTAGTCTTCTTTGTGGTCTTTTCAAGGAAGATAGAAAACACCAACTCCAACAGCATGATAAGGCTCTTGATTAACATTGATGATTCAGTCGAGACAGTACCTGCTTCTGTTTGCGCAGCAAAGTCGCTTTTTATTCGATCTAGTTCTTCGCGCACTGAATTTGTGTGAACAACTGCCATCTAAGTTAGAGTTATCTTCAAAAGTTGTTGAGATTATACCATTGGCATTTTCAAGGATTGAGGTTGCCCCACATTCAAAGATATTGGTACAAGTCATCGAGAAATAACAAAAGATCATGATAACGCTGTAGTGATTAAACGTGGGCTCTACAGACGAAATCTTAGGGGTTGTTGTGGGAGACGAAATTTAATCCTCAGAAAACCTGTCAAGTAGATATTAAATATTTTTTTAGTTAACAGGGAGAGTAGTTAC
>JASBUZ010000011.1 GCA_030147635.1 Gammaproteobacteria bacterium | reverse complement strand
GCACTCATCAGCTCCTGAGCGAGTAAAAAGCCTTTTACTCGCTCATTTAATTTGAACCATCCATCCCAAACTGTGGCCCAAGAAGCTTTGCCAGTTCCCTTAGAATTGCTCCAGCCACCAAGCTTAGCGATGGCTTGAAATGCCCAGGCAGCTGTTGGTGGTTCATTCGGGAAAGGTATTTTCTCTATTGCACTCCACAACAATTTACACTCAATAGGACTCAGCAGTTCATCACAAGAGACCTCTTTAGCCTGGGCTTCTTCGGTATTTCCCTCTTCAAAATACTCTTTAAGCTGCAATAATCTAATTGCAACAAAAGATAGAATAACCATCATTTTCTCAATGTTTTCTGGTGATTGCATTCTAAGTTTTTCAACACCAGAGCCCGACTTCCAAGCTTTGTGAAAATCTTCTATACGCCACCGTAACTCATAATATCGTGTTACTTTTCTGGCTTCATTGAAAGATGAAATACTCTCTGTTGTAAGTAAAAACCACTCGAGAGGTTCTTTCCCGTCCGAGTCACGCTCTGTTACATAAATAGCGTTTAGTTCAATAGTAGATAAATTACCTTTTTCGCCATTACGACGCTTAGGTGGAGGTATTTGGACCGAAGTTGCTCTTAAATCTATAACAACGTCCCGTTTTTTCCGGTTCCCTTTTTGAGGAATTGTAATTACATAAGTGCCCAGCACATCTTTATCTTTTAGCGTATCAAACAATTTATTAAATCCTGAAAGCTTGCGATTATGCGTTGCCCTTATAATAAACCGTTGGCACGTGCTTAGTTTGTATTGAATATATTCATAAACATCTGCATCTCTATCGCAAACAGAAATGGTATCTTGCTGCTTGGGTCCAAGACGTTTTTCCAGTTCTACGCTATTCTTTTCCCACTTATAGCTCTCTTTTTCTTTATAGGGCCGTGTTGCACGATTTGCACGTTTACCGTATTCATCTCTTTGTCGACACCATCTTTCTTGAGCAATAAGACCTATCGTTTTTTCTGTGTTTGCATCCATTAAGATGGTTGAATGAACCAGATAACCTCGTGACTTAGCATCTATTTTGCTCGTTGTGTAACCTAACTCTTTACTTACCTCATGCCGATAAACAACGCTAGTTGTATCTTCAATAGCTAATAAAAGCCCATGCCTTTGGGCTATGGCACCTGTAACATCGTACCCTCCAGAAGAAATATGCTTTGCACTGATTTTATCGTTGCGTAAAAAACGATAACTACCCTCTAAAAGCGCATCATCTCCGCCACAGCTTTTCGATAATGATGAGCCGGTATTTTCAGATAATTGCTGGCCCATTTGAACTAACCTTTTGGTTAAGCGCTTATCTCCAAGTTCTACCTGACCAAAGATAGCTTCTGACCATGCTGTAGCGTTCTGTATATCTAGGTTCATATAGTTGCACTTCAAATTTATTTGAAGTGCAATTTGATCATGCCTTTAATGCATATGCAAGATGTGTAGAAGATTCAGGCATAAAGCGGGGCACGTAGTAAGAAGTTAGATTAAGAAACATTCAATACAATAGACTGCAACACTTCAGTAGGGCTCTCTGCGCGAGTAATAGAGCGACCAATCACTGCATAGTCACTACCAAGCTCTCGTGCTTTGAATGGTGTCACCACCCGCTTTTGATCGTCACTTGTATCTTCTTGCAGACGAATACCTGGCGTGACGGTTAAAAAATCATTACCGCAGGCAGCTTTCAGGCTTGGCACTTCGAGGGCTGAGCACACGACACCATCGAGCCCAGCCTGTTTTGCAAGTTTTGCTAAATCAACAACTTCCTGAGGAGAGGCTTCAAAGCTTGTGAGGATAGTCACTGCAATAAGATGCGGTCTTGTATCTCCAAACTCATCCAAAGCAGTGCGCGCTGCACGCATCATCTCAAGCCCCCCCGAAGCATGCACGTTTATCATCCAAACACCCAAACGTGCTGCAGCCTTACAGGCTTTGGCGACTGTATTTGGAATATCATAGAATTTTAAGTCTAGAAAAATACGAAAGCCTTTTGCCATCAATGCTTCGACAAATGAGGGGCCAAAACTGGTAAAGGCCTCTAAGCCCACTTTTAAAATACATAAATCAGGTGAACAGCTATCAGCAAAAGCCAATGCTTTTTCTTGGCTTTCCATGTCGAGTGCAACAATGACTTGCATACCACTTAATCCCCTTCTAAACCATGAATTGGCTTAGTACGTCCCCACTGCTGGCAGCTTGGACACAGCCAATGCAATAGCTTACCGGCATACCCACAGTGGCCACAACGATAAATCGGCTTATTATCTAAGAACTTACTGGTGATGTTATACAGCATCTGTAATTTATCGCGCACAATGCCATGCACCGATTCAAGGTGCCATTGAATTAGCTGATTTAAGCCTCGAATCGATGGATAACGGCTCAATTGAACCGATACAAAATCAATAGCGACATCTAAGCTTTCTTCTTCTCTGAGATACGCGCCAATTGCAAAAATAACTGATGAGTATGGGTGCTCTGGTAAAATATTCTCTAAATAACTCGCACACTCATCCATACTGTTCAACTCAGTTGAAGCTTTAATGAGAGGCTCAATCACTTCTGTGAAAAAGTCTGCATCTTGCGTTAACACTCGCTTCAACGAACGAATGGCTTGTTTATAACGCCCTTGCTGCATTTCCATATCGGCAAGTAGTAAGCTTGCACGAACAGAGTGCTTATCGACGAGTAGCGCTTGTTTCACCAGGTTATAAGCGGTATCTTGAGCGCCTTCGAGTCGTGCTTTTTCAGCCATTTCACAATAATAATGGCCCGCTTCAGCCACCATATTGTTACCAGTCACAAGCTCAAGCTTCTTCAAAATATCGAGCGCTTTCTCCCATGCCTTTTCTCGCTGATAAATTACAAGCAAACCTCTGAGGCTACTGGCATCGGGCGTTCCGCCCATTTCCACCACTTCAATAAAAATACGCTCAGCCCTATCAAACACCCCAGCGCTCATATAGTCTTCAGCCAAAGCCATTAAAGCTTGCTTACGCTGCATCACGCGAAGCTGTGGTCTTGCAATAAGGTTTTGATGAATACGAATGGCGCGATCGACTTCCCCGCGGCGGCGAAACAAGCTCCCAAGTGCTAAGTGTGTTTCAACCGTGTCGCTATCGACTTCTAAAAGCTTAATAAAAATATCAACTGCTTTGTCTGGCTGCTCATTCAAAAGATAGTTCAAACCAACCACGTATTCACGTGACAGATGATTGCTATCGTCTAACTCTTTCACCTTATAGTTGCGCCGAGCAACCCACCAGCCAGAATAGGCTGCAGCAGGAAGAAGCATGGGCCACAGGTGAATCATAGTAAGCGCTCCGTTCGCATTTTCAGGTGTTAATCTTTCAGAGGAATTTCTCTTAAATTTTTAATTTCTCGCTCCGTAACCTGCAATTGGTGTTTGGCTTTTCGATATTTCGACTTCAAACCCAAATAACGGCCCAAGAAAATCATAATTCCAATCAAAACGCCCAATGCAAATGCGGTAATACATAATACCGAAATGGGCATGCCGAGCGTTTTAAAGTACAAGTTTAATGTAACAGGGCCTGCATTTAAAGCGGCAAAGCTCACCCCAAACAACATTAAACACAGATAAAATATCACACTAATCAAACGCATTTGATTTATCCTTTTTAATAAAAAAAAAGCGTAGTAAAAACTACGCTTTTTAAACTAAACACTCATGAGCATCAAAGTTTACTCATCGTCTTTGCCGTTATTTGCCATTTTTTCTTTCAGCAAATCACCGAGTGTTGTTGTTGAGACTTCAGCTGTCTTCGAGTATTTCTTAATCGCTTCAGCTTGGTCTTCTGCATCTTTTGCCTTCACAGACAATGCGATGGCTCTATTTTTTCTATCAACGTTGATAATTTTTGCTTCAACGTCATCACCAACACTCACAACAGCTGATGCGTCAGCAACTTTCTCTTCAGACAACTCGCTTGCACGAATGGTACCGAATACGTCAGCAGACAACTCGACAGTCGCTACTTTAGCATCAACTTCTGTCACTTTTCCAGAAACAACGCTGCCTTTACCAAATTCATCCACGTAGCTGGTGAAATTATCGCCTTCGAGTTGCTTCAAGCCTAAAGAGATACGCTCACGCTCTGGATCAATCGCCAAAATAACAGCTTCAAGCTCTTGGCCTTTCTTAAATTCTTTAACCGCTTCTTCACCTGGCACAGTCCAAGAAATATCAGATAAGTGAACCAAACCGTCGATATCACCATCTAAGCCAATGAAGATACCAAAGTCTGTAATAGAGCGAATTTTTCCGGTAATTTTTTGCCCTTTACTCTGGCTTTCAGCAAATGTTTGCCATGGGTTGTTTTGGCATTGCTTCATACCGAGAGAAATACGACGACGGTCTTGATCAATTTCAAGGACAATCACCGCAACCTCTTCACCAACAGAAACGACTTTGCTTGGGTGAATGTTTTTGTTGGTCCAGTCCATTTCAGACATGTGAACCAATCCTTCAACCCCTTCTTCGATTTCAACGAAGCAACCGTAGTCAGTGATATTTGTGACTTTACCTTCAAGTCTTGTGCCAACAGGATAACGCTCAACCAAATCAACCCAAGGATCGTTACCCAACTGCTTCATTCCTAAAGAAACACGGTTACGCTCGCTATCGAAGCTCAATACTTTCACTTTAACATCTTGTGCAACGCTTAATACTTCGCTTGGATGCTTCACACGCTTCCAAGAAATATCAGTAATATGTAGCAGACCGTCTACGCCACCTAAGTCAATAAACGCACCGTAGTCTGTTAAGTTCTTAACAACACCATCAAGCACTTGACCATCGTGTAATGAGTCAAGAAGTGCTTGTCGGTCAGCACTGTTCTCTTCTTCAACCACTGCACGTCGAGAAACGACAATGTTGTTACGCTTCAAGTCCATCTTAATCACTTTGAACTCAAGCTCTTTGCCTTCTAAGTAAGAAGGATCTCGAACTGGTCTTACATCGACCAAAGAACCAGGTAAGAATGCACGGATAGAGCCGATTTCGACCGTAAAGCCACCTTTGACTTTGCCAGAAATCAAACCAATCACTGTTTCGTTGTTTTCGTAAGACTTTGAGAGTTTTCGCCAAGCTTCTTGACGTTTTGCTTTTTCACGAGAAAGTAGGGTTTCACCATGACCATCTTCAACAGAGTCTAATGCAACTTCAACCTCATCACCAACAGCGACTTCGACTTGACCATCTTTATCTTTAAATTCGTCAATTGAAATAACGCCTTCAGACTTTAATCCTGCATTTAGCGTCACAAAATCGTCATCAACACTGATGACTGTCGCCTCTATAATGGCCCCAGGATAAAACTGGGTTCCTTGCATACTTTCTTCAAATAAATCTTTAAAACTCTCGGTCATGTTATCAAACTCAATAAATAAAATTACGGAACGTGCTAACTACTCACCTTCCCCCACTAATCCCTTCTCATCAACAAGCTTTAAGAGACACTCAAACACCTCATCAACCGTTAAATGAGTTGTATCAACCGTGATTGCGTCTACTGCTGCCTGCAATGGCGCATGCTCCCGCGCCATATCTCTTGCATCCCGTTTAGTCAACTCATCAACGACCTGCGCGAGACTAACATTTTTTCCACTATTCTTCAACTGTAAATATCGCCTACTCGCCCGCTCCTCTGAACTCGCATCCAAATAAATCTTTAAGGTAGCCTCGGGAAAAACGACCGTTCCCATGTCGCGGCCATCGGTGACGAGCCCTGGCAACACCGCAAATTCACGCTGACGCTCAAGCAGTGCTGCGCGAATTTCGGGTCTTGCAGCAAGCTCCGAGGCGCGAGCACCACAGGCCTCTGTTCGAAGAGCATGGCCAACAACCTCTCCCTCTAAAAGCACTTGCTCACCAGAAAACTCTATCGGTAAATGCTCAGCAAACTCGACTAACTGCGCTTTCGCGTCTAATGGAATTTGATACTTGTCGGCTAAAAAACCAAGTGCCCGGTATAAAACGCCACTATCTAAGAGGTGCCACCCCAGGTGGGCAGCTAATCGATGACATAACGTACCTTTACCAGTCCCACTTGGACCGTCTAATGTAATCACGGGAATTTGTGTATTACGCTCTAACATCATTCGTATCCTGTTCTTCCATACGACATCCTAATTGATTAGCCATCTCAACAAATGCCGGAAATGAGGTTGAAATAGCTGCTGTATTTAACACGCGTATCGGCGCCTTTGCAAGCGCACCCGCAATCAAAAACGCCATTGCAATACGATGATCGTGCAGAGCATCAACCATACCACCTTGTAACGCCCCGCCTTCAATCACAACATCTTCTTGTTCCACCAAAACCTGTACCCCTAAAGCCTGCAGGCCTTGCACCATCGCAGACACTCTATCACTCTCTTTATGGCGCAACTCACCTACCCCAAAAATACGCGTGGTCCCACGAGCGAGTGATGCAGCAATCATTAAAATAGGAAACTCATCAATCGCTTTCACCAACATGTCACTTGAAATATCAATGCCTTTCAAAGGTGCATAGCGCACGCAGATGTCTGCCACAGGCTCAGAGCCATTAGCATAAGAGTCCTGTAAACAAAGATTTGCGCCCATCGCTTTTAAAATTTCAAGCACGCCGGTACGCGTTGGATTGACGCCAACACCTCGCATCATGAGCAGAGAGCCAGGCACAAGACTTGCAAGCACCATAAAAAAAGCTGCTGAAGATAAATCACCGGGCACCTGAAGTGCTCGCGCTTCAAATGGCAGCATGCGCTCGGTATGGTCGCGCGTTATCACAGGCTCAATCACCTCTGTTTGCCCTGAGGCATATAAACCTGCAAGCAAAATACAAGATTTCACCTGAGCACTTGCAACAGACGGGGTATAGCGAATGGCTTTTAAAGTATTATTTCCAGAAATATTAAGCGGCGCATAGCCATCTTTCGAATCAATTTGAGCGCCCATCAACTTTAGCGGCTCAATAATTCGCATCATTGGCCTACGAGATAAGCTTTCATCTCCAATTAAAACACTATCAAACGCTTGTCCAGCTAGAATCCCAGCCAAAAGGCGTATACTGGTTCCTGAATTACCACAATCAATAGGCTCACATGGCGCAGAAAGCCCCCTTAATCCAACCCCATACACAAGCGTTTTGTCTTGAGCGTTTTCAATCTTCACACCCATTTGACGCAAGGCACGTGCTGTTGCAAGAGTATCCTCTGAATGTAGGCAATGTGTAATCTCAGTAACACCTTCAGCAATTGCTCCAAGCATTAAAGCACGGTGGGAAATGGACTTATCTCCGGGTAAAGTAATATCACCTTGAATCGAATGGGTAAGGGGCGTGCTGCTTATCACTGCACAAACTCATCCATAAAAGCGATCAATGCCAACACGCCTTCGAGCGGCATCGCATTATATAGACTCGCCCGGAGACCACCTTTCAGCCGATGCCCTTTTAGACCTTTCAGCCTGCGTGCTTCTGCGGCTTTTAGAAAATCAGCTTCTTTGGAAACATCTGTCATAGAAAAACAAACATTCATAAGAGAGCGCCTTTCGGGCTCAACCAAGCACTCATAATGTGGTGAAGCATCAATATATTGATACAGCTTTGAGGCTTTCTCTTGATTGATTGCATAGAAGGCAGAAACGCCCCCTTTGGCTTTCACCCAACGAAACATTTTCGCCGCCATATCACACTGAAACACCGGTGGTGTGGCATACAACGAATAATTTTCTGCATGCACTCGATAATCCAACATCAAGGGAAGCGTATGTTTAGGAACAATATCTAGCAAATCTTCTCGGATAATCACCACAGTAAGGCCGGCAGGCCCAATATTTTTTTGCGCACCCGCGAAAATCACGCCAAAACGAGACACATCAAGGGGTTCACTGAGTAAACATGACGTCATGTCAGCTACTAACGGGGTAGCTCCAACATCTGGGATATCTGAGCAGCGCACCCCATCTACCGTTTCATTAGGTGTGTAATAAGCATACGCAGTCTGATCTTGAATCCCTTTATCGGTCAATCGATAAGCATCAGAAAAGCGCGCCGCTTCTTTGAAAGCCATCTCAGACCAAAGGCCCGTACAAAGATAAGCAGCTCGATATTTATCAGACGAAACCAGGTTCATGGGCGCCATTGCAAATTGAGTACGTGCAGCGCCCCCTAAAAACAACACACAGTAGTTGTCTGGAATATGAAGTAAATCTCGCAAATCTGCCTCAGCCTCTTTTAAAAGAGACATGAAAACTTCTGTTCTGTGACCTACTTCAAGAATCGATAAACCGCTTCCCCGCCAATCCAGTAGCTCGCTTTGTGCTTCTCGCAAAATAGCTTCAGGCAGAGCGGCAGGTCCCGCACCAAAATAAAAGCCATCCCGCGTCATGTCTTACTCCGTATCCACAACAACAGATGCATCTGTATCGCCACCTGCCTCGCATTCAGCTTCGTCTACACCTTCGACATCTAAGTCTTCTTCAAGCTCTTCAATGCGTTGCATACCAACAACTTGCTCACCATCGGAGAGATTCATCAGACGGACACCTTGCGTATTTCGACCAATCACTGAAATTTCATTCATACGAACGCGCACTAAGGTGCCTTTTGTGGTAATCAACATTGCTTCATCAGCTTCATTCACTTGTAGTGCTCGAACGACTCGGCCATTTCGCTCATTCACCTGAATCGAAATCACCCCTTGGCCACCGCGTCCGGTCACACGATACTCATCGACCGCGGTTCGCTTACCATAACCAAACTCTGTTGCCGTTAAGATAGTACCTTCAGCTTCAGCAACCACCAGAGAAATCACTGCTTGGCTATCACCAAGGCGAATACCACGAACACCTCGAGCAGTACGACCCATCGGACGAATTAAGTTTTCATCAAAGCGAATCACTTTACCAGCGTCAGAGAACAGCATAATGTGCTTAGCACCATCGGTAATCCCAACACCAATGAGCTGATCTCCATCTAATAAGTCAACCGCAATAATCCCGTTGCTACGTGGGCGACTAAATGCTTCGAGAGGCACCTTTTTCACCGTGCCACGTTGAGTGGCCATAAACACAAAATAACCCACGGTATATTCACGTACTGGCAACATCGCGTGAATCACTTCACCATCAGCCAATGGCAAGACATTGACAATCGGTTTTCCACGAGAAATGCGACCTGCAAGTGGTAACTGATAAGCTTTAATCCAATACAATTTTCCATAGTTTGAAAAGCAAAGCAGCGTATCATGCGTACTTGCAATCACGAGCCGCTCCACAAAGTCTTCTTCTTTGACATGAGTGGCTGCTTTTCCTTTACCACCGCGTCTTTGTGCCTGATAAGCAGAAAGTGGCTGATATTTCACATAACCCTGGTGAGACAAAGTCACCACCACTTGCTCTTCAGTAATTAAATCTTCAATGGTTAAGTCATTTTGAGACGCCATAATTTCAGTGCGACGCTCATCTGCAAACTGCTCTTTCATCTCTAAGAGCTCTTCACGAATGACTTCCATCAAACGTGCAGGCGAATTCAAAATCTCGAGCAATGCTTGAATTGCATCGAGTAACTGGTCAAACTCTTGCAGCAATTTATCTTGCTCAAGTGCTGTTAAACGATGCAAGCGCAGCTCCAAAATCGCTTGTGCTTGTTCTGCCGATAAAAAGTAGCCTCCGTCCACAAAACCAAGCCCTTCGGCCAAGCCTTCCGGCCTACACGCAGTATCACCCACTTTATCAAGTATCGCCTGGATAGCACCTGGCGCCCAAGAGCGTGCTGTTAATCCCTCTTTCGCTTCAGCAGGTGTTGCAGAAGCTTTAATGAGTGCAATCATGTCATCAATGTTAGCCAGTGCCACCACAAGACCTTCTAAAACATGAGCACGAGCCCGTGATTTTCTGAGTCTGAAAAGGGAGCGTCTGGTGACAACTTCACGGCGATGAGACAGGAAGCATTCAAGAATTTCTAGTAAGTTTAAGGTTTTGGGCTGATTATCGATCAGGGCCACCATATTAATTCCGAATACATTTTGCATCGGGGTATGTGCATATAAATTGTTCAAAACAACTTCTGGCACTTCACCGCGCTTCAGCTCAATCACAATCCGCATACCGTCTTTATCAGACTCATCGCGAAGTCCTGAAATGCCCTCAATACGTTTGTCTCGTACAAGTTCTGCAATACGCTCAATTAAACGTGCTTTATTCACTTGATAAGGCAGCTCATTCACAATCAGTGACTGACGCCCAGTGCTTTCATTGGTTTCGACATCGGTGCGGGCACGCAAAGAAATCCGACCACGCCCAGTACGATACGCTTCAATAATCCCTGCACGACCATTAATAATGGCAGCTGTTGGAAAATCTGGACCCGGCACAATTTCAATCAATTCATCAATGGTCAGCTCAGGTGAATCAATTAACGCAATACATGCATTAATCACCTCCGCGAGGTTATGAGGCGGAATATTGGTTGCCATCCCAACCGCAATCCCTGAAGCACCATTAATCAACAAATTTGGAATACGTGAGGGCAGAACAACCGGCGCAAACTCGGTTTCATCATAGTTGGGTGAAAAGTCGACCGTATCTTCATCGAGATTAGCAAGAAGCGCATGTGCAAGCTTTGACATCCGCACTTCGGTATATCGCATCGCCGCTGGCGCATCGCCATCGATAGAACCAAAGTTCCCTTGCCCATCGACCAAAACGGAACGCATCGAGAAAGGCTGTGCCATACGCACAATAGTATCATAAACTGCCGTATCACCGTGTGGATGATATTTACCGATAACGTCCCCGACCACACGAGCAGATTTTTTGTAAGGCTTATTCCAGTCGTTGCCAAGCTCATTCATAGCAAATAAAACACGTCTGTGAACGGGCTTCAATCCATCCCGAGCGTCAGGCAGAGCACGCCCGACGATGACACTCATCGCGTAATCTAGGTAGGATTGCTTAATTTCGTCTTCGATGCTGACGCGTGTGACTTCTTGTGTAGAATCGACCATAGAGGAAACCTATTTCCCTTATCAGAAACCAATCATAAAAATAGCCCTAGAGCATATCACATTTAAGCGCATGCTTGTAGCATGCCCTCAGTATTTGCCGTTTCAAATATACGTTAAAACATCTTGGATACTTTTTACAGGCAATACTTCTATCCCTGTCACCTTTTTTGGTGCGTTCGCATACGGCACAATGGCGCGCTTAAACCCATGTTTTGCCGCTTCTTTTAAACGCTCTTGCCCACTTTGTACGGGTCTTATTTCACCGGCTAATCCTACTTCACCAAAAATTACAGTGCCTTTATCAAAAATACGATTACGTAAACTAGATACAACCGCTGCAATCAAGGCCAAATCACTGCCTGTCTCGGCAACTTTAATGCCACCCACCACATTGATAAATACATCTTGGTCAAACGTCGCAATGCCACCATGTCGATGTAACACAGCAAGCAAAATGGCCAATCGATTATGCTCAAGCCCAGCGGTTACTCGCCGTGCTTGTCCACCACCGTGCGACTCATCAACCAGTGCTTGCACATCCACCAACATAGGACGTGTCCCTTCCCACGTCACCATCACCACATTGCCAGAGGTTGGCTCAAGTGTGCGTGATAAGAAAATCGCTGATGGATTCGCGACTTCTTTCAAGCCTTTATCGGTCATCGCAAATACGCCAAGTTCATTTGCTGCACCAAATCGATTTTTAATTGCGCGAATCACTCGAAATCGATTATCTGATTGCCCTTCAAAGTACAAAACACTATCGACCATATGCTCGAGCACACGAGGCCCTGCAAGTGCTCCTTCCTTGGTCACATGACCGACTAAGAACACAGCGGTTTGAGTCATTTTGGCAAAACGGACTAAAAGCGCTGTTGCCTCTCTTACTTGTCCAACCCCTCCGGGCGCTGAGTTCAAAGCTTCTGTAAATATGGTTTGTACCGAGTCAATCACCATCACGCGTGGCTTTGCTGTTTTAGCATGGGCAAGAATGGTCTCCACTTGAGTTTCTGCCACCAACTGCAAACCTTCTGTCGGTAATTGCAGACGTTTAGCACGCATGGCCACTTGTTGCAAAGACTCTTCCCCCGTCACATAAAGCACTGGGTGCTCACGAGATAAATGGGCCATGGCTTGCAGCAATACTGTGGATTTACCAATGCCTGGGTCCCCCCCCACCAAAACCACCGAGCCGTCAACCAAACCACCACCGAGTACCCGATTAAGCTCTGAGAGTCCTAAATCGAGGCGTGCTGTTTTCTCAATACTCACCTCACCAATCGGTGTGACTTGTGAACGCTGATTCGCATAATGACTCACCCGGCCACGGTGCGCACCGGGTGGTACCGTGCCCTCTTCTGAGATTGCATTCCACGCGCCACATTGCATGCACTGACCGGCCCACTGTGAAAATACTGCAGCACACTGATTACAAACATACCGTGTTTTAACTTTCATAGGATTCCCATTATGGTCGAATGCAGTATAATACCAGCTTATCTGCCCAATAACTTAAAGTGCTTTTTCATGACCAAACCTGCTCAATTTGAAAAATCAATCCAAGCCCTCGAGCAGGTCGTCGCAGCACTCGAAAAAGGCGACGTCTCACTTGATGATGCCTTAAAACAATTTGAGAAAGGCATTCAACTCACACGCGCCTGTCAAACCCTATTGACTGAAGCAGAGCAAAAAGTTGAGACACTCATGAAGTCAAGCAACGCCAAAGAGGATGACAAGGATGCCTAATCAAGCTGAGAATCTAGAACGCCTTGAAAAAGGCTTGTATGCTGCAGTGCAACACGCAGATATTCCAGCAAAACGCATTCAAGAAGCCATGCTCTATGCACTTTTCCCAGGCGGAAAACGCTTACGCCCGCAACTGGTGTACTTATCCGGTGAATTACTCGATGTGCCTCTAGCAGCACTCGATAGCATTGCGATTGCCATTGAAATTATCCATGCCTACTCGCTGGTTCATGATGACTTACCTGCCATGGATAACGATGACATGCGACGTGGCAAACCAAGCTGCCATAAAGCGTTTGATGAGGCAACAGCCATTCTCGTCGGTGATGGCTTGCAGGCGCTTGCCATCGATGTATTGCTCAGCCAGCTACCAAAGGCTTTACCCACCCCAAAGGTACTTGCGATTACACATGAGCTCATTAAAGCTTGTGGGCCTGCTGGTATGGTGAGCGGACAGAGCTTAGACTTATCGGAGCTGGCAAAAGAAAACGTGACAGACGAACTTCTTGCTCAAATTCATGACTTAAAAACCAGCCGCTTAATGCTTGCCTGTATTAATATGGTCCTTGCTGCAAGTGACCCAAGCCCTAAAGAAACATATGCCTTACAGAGCTTTGCCAATCACCTAGGACTTGCCTTTCAAATGCAAGACGATTACCTCGATACTTACGGTCCAACAGATGCCCTTGGAAAAAACCGTGCGTCAGACCTCGAAAACAACAAATCAACCTTTGCAAGCTGCCACAGCGAGCAAGCACTCAGACAAATAATTCAAACCCACTTTGAAGAAACTGAGCACGCTTTAGCAATATTTGGCACACGTGCTGCGCCTTTGCAAAATTTACTCCATACTTTGCTCAAGCGCTCCAGTGATTTATTTGCTCCGCAAAAAATGTGAGCAGGCTCTAACCAAAATTAAATGTGACTACAATTTCTTTATCATCCTCCTGCTTCTGCTCAAACACTAGCTCACCGCCCGCTCGTACAGCCTTATAAGCAGCTTTTGCACACGCCTCTCTTTCTTTTACTTGCTGCAGCTTTTCCTTCTGATAACAAGCGCATGTATTCTTAATAAACTCAGCAATACCCATATTCTGAATCACTGAAATAATTTTATCTGCAAGAACAATCGCCGCGAAATCCTTTTCCTGCTCGCTTGCTTCAGCTGAAAGCGTAAGGTATTTCGCAGCAAATGCATCGACTGCCACACGAGAGTAAGCGGGAAGTCTGGGCTCCCTATAGCTTTCCTCCAAGTAACTATGCGCTGGCTCGGGTACTACGCCTGGTAAAGCAAGCAGACATCGCATCACATGATGTGCCAAACAAGCCTGTAAGTAGAAACGTAATTCGTTCCTTACCGCTTGAGGTGCTATCTGGGCTTCCGCAAACCCGACTTCTAAGGGCCCTTTCATATACCCCAAAAGTTCTGCTATTTTATTGCAAGGTTCTGTTCGATAAAAAGGAAACACTTCAAGCACATGAGCTCCCAACTGCTGCAGCGCATCTGGCTCTTGAAGCCTACTGGCAAACCCTTTCACAAACTCTATTATGGCAAGCTCTGATTCTGACAGACTAGGCTGCATAAGCGTCTCAGCATCCCTCTCATCAGCGAGCGTACTTGCACCACTTCCCATCGTCTTCTCCTCATTAAGCTGTGGAAACCACTTGTGGCACCAAAGCAAAAAAACCATTCTGCCCTAAAATTCAAAAGTTGCACAGTTAATCAGGTGTTAACAAAAAGATCAAACCTCTTTTTTAATAAGAAGGCACAAAAGTAGATTTTTTAGCATAAAAACACGAAATCCGCTTGACAGCAAAAGCCCGTCTCCTATAAACTTGCGTTCGCTTTCTGGGGTTATAGCTCAGCTGGGAGAGCGCTTGCATGGCATGCAAGAGGTCGGCGGTTCGATCCCGCCTAGCTCCACCAGAATAAGATTTGTATACTGCCAGTCAGCAAGATCACTAGGTCCCCATCGTCTAGAGGCCTAGGACACCGCCCTTTCACGGCGGTAACAGGGGTTCGAATCCCCTTGGGGACGCCATCTTTTTGGCCCGTCACAATCGCTCAAAAATAGTTCTGGTATTAAAACCAAATAAACGTTCGTGCATGCGATAAGCATACTCGTCTGTCATATTAGCAATCACATCACAAATCACGCGTCTCGCCTCTGCCTCATCCGATGCTCTGTCAAATAACATCCGGTTTTTCACATTCAAAAGCCCCATGGGGTTTGAACTCATCGCATCAAACAGCCTGAGCACTACAGTTTGACCACCATACTCAAAGGTTCTGGATTCTTGTGAGTCAATCACATTATCGTAAATACAGGCAACCAAAGCACTGAGCAATGCTTTTGCCTCCGGCAACAATTGCACATTATATTTTAAAAGCCCGGTCTCAAAGTCGTCACTTGTCACCTCAATTTGAGTTGAGGTCACAAAATAATTCACCATCTCACCAATCGCCTGCTTTCTGACAAAAATAATTTCATCAAATAAAGCATCGAGTAATGGTAATGGGCGATTGGCAAGCGTTGTTTCTGCAAGTAACGCACGAAAATCCGGGGTATCCAACACCGCACGCTCAATCAAGCGTAACTGAATTGCATCTTCTAAGTCATGTACCCCATAAGCCACATCATCTGCAATATCCATAATTGAGCAGTCAAGGCTTCGATACTTTGCACAGCCATGCTGATGGTCCTGCGGCTCCTTCAAAACACTCTGAAATAAAGCTTTATCGGACTCAGGTAAGCCTTGTAGCAACCAATCCACTTCTGGCATTTCACTCTCAAAGTAAGCTTTAGGAGGCAGCCAGTCATTCACGCGTATTGCCTCACTTTGAAATGTCCGCTCACGAACCGATGGCATCACCTTCCCCACCACTCGAGCACGATTCACTGGATATTTCAAAATACCAAGCAGCGCACGACGGGTTAAGTCTAAGCCAAACTCCCCGTAACTGGTTTCAAGTTTGGTGAGCAAACGAAGTGTTTGACCGTTACCTTCAAACCCACCATGATTGCGCATCATGTAATTCAGCGCGACTTCTCCCCCATGCCCAAAAGGCGGATGCCCAATATCGTGGAGCAAACAAATGACACTAATCAAATCTTCATCGGGTAGTAAGTCAATAAAATCCTGATTCACTGGATTAGTCGCAAGACGACGTACAAGACTACAGCCAATCGATGAAACTTCTAAGGAGTGAGTGAGGCGCGTTCGGTGAAAATCACCCTCATCTGTCCCTAAAATTTGCGTTTTACGCTGTAGGCGTCGAAACGCTGGACAGTGAATCACACGGGTTCTATCACGCTCGTAAGGACCACGTTTATCTTGCTCACCTCGCTGATGACTTTTTCCCGAGCGACGCTTGGTCCACATAATGGCTCTCCAAAAAATAAATAATTACTAAAGTTTATTGAAAGATTGCAGATAACCTCAATAGAAAAATAAAAAAAAGGGCATTGTTATGAAAACTAGAACCAGTAAAATTGGACTTTTAATTTGCACTTTAAGCTTGTCAGCTTGCGGTATGATGAAACCCGAAGGTGATGCGGGTTACTACTCACCTTACAGTTTTGGTCAGTCAGACCATACAGCGACAGCGCCTCTCTACCCAGATGGGTATGACAACACTTCTTACGACAGCAACACAAGCACACCTTATTCTCGCACCTCAAATGGGGCGTATGTGCCAGGTTCTCGCGAGCGTGTTGTGACAGTCCCTGACAGTTATCATGTCAGCACAGAAAGCTCACCCGCATCATTTAAGGATCGCGAAAAAACTTGGGTGGGCCGTCAAAATCCGCAAAACTATACCATCCAAATTGACGACAGCTCAAGCGCTTCTGATGTAGCAAAAACATTGCAAAAAGCGCCTAAAGACGCAAGACGAGCAGAAGTGAAATACAACCGAGGTGGGGAACAACATTACCGAGGCGTGTATGGAACTTATAGTAGTTATGAAGCTGCTCAAAAAGCAATGAATAATCTTCCAGGCGACTTGAAATCAAATGCAAAAATTAAAACCTGGGGTAGTGTTCAAAGTACTGCAGGACACTAAAAGGCAAAAAAAGATGCATGGTCTGTACGACCGTGCATCTTTTTTTTGCTTCGAACAATTAGCTAACCACTTCGACTTCTTCAGCCTGAGGTCCTTTTTGTCCTTTACCAGCTTTAAATAAAACGGTTGCCCCTTCAGCTAAGGTTTTAAAACCTGAACCTTGAATAGCGCTGAAGTGAACAAAATAATCAGTGCCATCACTCTCGATGAAACCAAAGCCTTTGCCCTCATTAAACCATTTTACTGTACCACTTACTTTATCTGTCATTTTAAATATCCTCAATGTACTCCCGGAGTATTCTAACACTTTTTAGGAAGGTTTCTAGTCAATTTCATAAAATAAATACAAATAAACATATAAAATACCTATAAAACAAGCACAGCAGTCAGTTTTACCACCCCATTTGTATCTGTTTTCTCAGCATGAAAAGATTTCACAACGAAGTGATAACGCATATTCATCGCACTCAACCAGTCTAAAAAAGCATTATATGGTACAGAGTCAAACGACAGTTGCAGGGTTCCCTCAGCAATTTGCTGAAGTTGATACGGTGAGTCATGAAAAGGCGCTCGCTTCAGTGCTTCTGAAAACACAGTCAAACCTTTAGTCCCATCCAGCACCTGCTGTTTCTTTGTTTGCGGTACAACCTGCCCCTGGGCCATCTTCATCCATGCCAGGGTTTCTCTTTTCTCGATAAGCATCGCTTGGTTATCGAGAACCGTCTGCGCCAAAGCAGAATACAGCGCATAAGCTGCATACAAAACCAATACCAACGCACCAATACCCGATGCACGCCGCTCTCGATCGTTTAAACCATCCCAAAACTGAGTCCACTGTGCTCTCATAGTTGCAGCTCCAAGGTCGACACCACTTGCTCGTCTCTAGTTGAGGCTTCAATTTGCTTCACAGAAACACCTTGTTTCTTTAATTGATCCTCAAATGCTTCAAGCTCTGCAAAATTCCCTGCAATTAAGTTGACAGAAATATGTTCATCGTGAAACTGAAAATGCTCTACCTCAAGCGGATGAATTGAAACTACTTTTGAAAACTTATCGAGCAACGTCCAAAATGGAGACACTTCACCCCCAGTATTTTGCTGAAGCAACCGTTCAATACGAAAACGCGGGCTAATCACCTGGGTTGCCTCGGGGAAAAAAGTAAAATAAAGTGTTTTGATTTCTTCATCAACCAAAGCTTCCTTGGCATGAAGTTGATGCAACAAAATCCCGTTTACACCCAAGACACTCAAAAACCAAACACCAAGCAGTGCGCCACATACTGCATACCAATACGTACGGCCCCGTCCCAAAGATTTACGCTGAAAATCCCCCTGACAAAGATTTAGAAACGGTATACTCAGCAAGCGGGTGGCAATAAACAACCGATAAGAACCAGTAGTTTCGGAAAAATTAGCAAAACGAAGTTCTGACAAACTATCATCAAATGAGAAGCCTGAAAGCTCATTTTCAGCTTTCATGTATGCTTTCGCAAGCATAGGACTCAGCGCACCATTTGCTGTTTTAGTGACCGCATCTACACTTACCAGTAAGTCTGTATCCGTTGCACAGGCTTCTCTTGACTCTAGCGCGCACCAATCCAGGGTTAGTGCATCAAAGCCAAGACCTGCTGCCCCAAGTGCACTAATCCAGGTTGCAAGACGAAGCTTGTTTACGGCAACCACGCGATACTGAAGCGGATTTTCTTCATCTCTATCAAAAGCAATTTGCAGTTCTTGCACCGGCTCAGCTAATGCTTCTTCAAGCGCGTAGGGAATTGCCTCACGCGCCTTTCGCATACTAAGCTTTGGTAAATCTAACAAATGAATGCTTGCCACCGATGCCGGCAATACAACTATAGTCTCTGCCCCCTGCTGCATCTCTTGAATGTCTTCAAGGGTATGCTCAGACAAAGCGATATCGACCCCACCCTCATCATCTAGGCGTACCGCCCATAGCGCCTCAGGAAAATCACCGTTTGGTTGATAGTGGGCAGCATCAAAAAAAATAAAACAGTGACTCACGCGTTCTTCGCCTCATATTGCTCTTGCAACTGCTTGGATAATAAATGTACTACAAGGGCATACTGCGGGCTGATATTATAACGCATAATCACATAAAAGTTATGAAATGCCATCCAGTACACATGGCCATCACCTTTCAACTGAAGTTCAATTAGACCTGCTCTACTGGGTGGGTTTTTCACGGGTTCTGCAGGCTTAACCCCTGCTCGTACCAGTTTTTTATAAGAGTAGTTTGCTCGTCTACCATTGGTTTTCAACTTCTCATAGGCATCACCCTTCACCACAGCGGGTTCCACCACATCTTCTCCAGATTTCCAGCCATGACGCTTAAAGTAATTCGCAATACTTGCAATCACATCTTTGTTTTCACGCACCAAATCTGGATGACTATTGTCTCCTGCTTTTTTAAAATCTACTGCATATTGCCGATAGCTGCTTGGCATAAATTGTGGTTGCCCAATAGCACCAGCATAAGAGCCGACATATTCAGTCACCGGGACCTTGTGTTCTTTGCACAACAATAAATACTGTTCAAGTTCACGCTTAAAATAAGCACTGCGCTTCGGATAATAAAAAGCAAGCGTGGTGAGCGCATCCAGTACCCGGTAGGTCCCTTGTTTTTCACCATAACGAGTCTCAACACCAAGAATTGCAACAATCACTGATGCTGGCACCCCAAACTTTTTCTCAGCACGCGCGAGGCTTTCTTGGTTATCGTGCCAAAACTTAATTCCTCCTTCGACACGTTCAGGGGTTAAAAAAATGGCCCGGTATACATCCCAAGTTTTCTTCTCGTAAGGCTGATTCATCAACTCAATAATGCGTGACTTATATTGTGCTTCTTTCAGCGCATCTTCAACGTATGCACGCTTAAAACCATGTTTTTCTGCCATATCTTGTACAAAAACTTGTGCAGCTTTCTTTCTCAGAAGCGCGTCATCTGCATATAGTACTCCCACACTCAAAAACAATCCTAAAAACACTGCTATCCGAGCTTTCATTCGCATCATTCTCTACCCTCAGCTTTGATTAAACATCAATATTGAGAACTCAGATGATTACTGTATTTCAAACATTTTGCAATACAAAGAAGTTTGCGATACGTTTTTGTCTACTCTCTTTTTTATTGAGCATATCAACTAATGAATAAACTCATTGCTTCTGCCCTCGCAATAACCCTCTTTGTATACGGATACACACTGCATGGTGCCCCTAATAGAAAACTTGCTACAGACCCAACAATACCCTACATCGGCATGAATGGGGTAACGGTCAGTGGTAATGTCATTTCAGGTGCTTACATACCCGGATTCGGCATTGATATCACAACAAGCAATGGGTTGAGTATGATTAGCGGAAACTACTCTGGAGAAAATGGTGTCTTAATCATTGGCTCTACCATCTTTGGAAACTACCAAGCAGGGCCAGGAATTACAATTACTACAGAAAATCGTGTTAGCACTATTAGCGCTATAGGCTCTGTTGCAATCGGCGATATTTTACAAGGTGGGGTGGTTGTTTATGTTGACCCAACCAAGCATGATGGCTTGGTTTTAGCAACCCAAGATCAGTCTAATAACAAAATGAAGTTCTCAGCAAATACAAATGAGTACCCCAGTGGCTCAGGGCTCGGAGCCGGCGCAATCAATACAGCAACTCTAATCGCGAGAATTAACAGTGACGATGGTGCGAACATTGCAGCCTTTGCCGCATCGACTTGGTTTGCTCAAGATGATGGACAAAGTACCAGTTGCACCACCCCAGTCACCAATGAAAATATCTGTTTCGGTGGCTGGTATTTGCCATCGCTATACGAATGGCAATATGTCACAACAAATATCCACGTCATTAATAAGGCACTCGCTTCTGCAAGTAATGGCGAAGCGTTAAAAAACGGCTTTTATTGGACCTCGACCAGCGATTTTGCAACAAACAAAGACAGCACCCGCGCCTACTTAATCAATCCCAGTGATGCGAGTTCCGTGGCCACCCGCCTAATTACAAACCCAGATGGCTATGTACGAGCGATGCGAAAATTTTATATCTAGACAGAAATTTCAGGGTTCAGGGCTTGAGTTTTGAATCTGGGATTCAAAATTCAAGCCCTGAACCCGTGCTCTATTGTGGAAATTAAGCTAAAATACGGCAATTTATTATTGAGTGATCATCAGTGACAGACTTAAGCTTAATCCGTAATTTTTCGATCATTGCACATATCGATCACGGAAAATCTACGCTCGCCGACCGATTTATCCAACATTGTGGTGGCTTGAGTGAGCGTGAAATGAGTGCGCAAGTCCTTGACTCTATGGATATTGAGCGTGAACGCGGTATTACCATTAAAGCGCAAAGCGTCTCGCTCAACTATAAAGCCAAAGATGGTAAAACGTATTTACTGAACTTTATTGATACCCCAGGACACGTTGATTTCAGCTATGAAGTCTCACGAAGTCTTGCTGCTTGTGAGGGTGCACTACTAGTCGTAGATGCTGCTCAAGGCGTTGAAGCACAAACAGTTGCTGTTTGTTATACCGCAATCGATCAATCACTTGAGGTGCTACCCGTCCTGAATAAAATTGATTTGCCTCAAGCAGATCCCGACAGTGTCTGCGCTGAAATTGAAGATATTATTGGTATTGATGCAACCGGTGCAATTCACACCAGTGCTAAAACAGGTCTGGGTGTCGAAGATGTACTCGAAGCATTAGTTGCTGAAATTCCGCCTCCTACAGGCAATATGGACGCCCCGCTTGAAGCACTGATTATTGATTCCTGGTTTGATAGCTACTTAGGCGTCATCTCGCTGGTACGTATCGTCAATGGCAGTCTCAAGAAAGGCCAGAAAATGCGTGTCATGTCGACAGGACGTAGCTATGAGGTTGACCAAGTCGGTATTTTCACACCTAAGCGCACACCAACGGAGGCACTCCGTGCTGGTGAAGTAGGTTATGTGGTCGCAGGCATTAAAGACATTCAAGGTGCCCCTGTTGGTGATACTTTAACGCTTGATAAAAACCCAGCGGCTAAGCCTTTACCTGGGTTCCAGCATGTTAAACCTCAAGTGTATGCAGGACTGTTCCCCGTTCAATCCGATGCTTTTGAAGCCTTTCGTGATGCGCTTGCCAAATTGAGCTTAAACGATGCGTCCCTTTTCTATGAGCCTGAATCATCCGATGCCCTTGGATTTGGCTTTCGTTGCGGCTTTTTAGGGATGCTGCACATGGAAATTATCCAAGAAAGATTAGAACGTGAATACAATCTCGATTTAATTTCAACTGCCCCAACCGTAGTTTATCAAGTGATTACCACCAAGGGTGAAACCTTGATGATTGATAACCCATCACGCTTACCTCCAACTCAGCAAATCGATGAGCTTCGTGAGCCGATTGTACGCGCTAATATCTTGGTCCCTGAAAAATACTTAGGTGCCATCATTACCTTGTGTGTTGAGCGTCGTGGGGTGCAAGTCAATATGACTTACAGTGGTCGACAAATCTCTGTTACCTATGATTTGCCAATGAGTGAAGTAGTCTCTGACTTTTTTGACCGAATTAAATCAGCAAGTCGTGGTTATGCATCGCTCGATTACAACTTCTTGCGCTTTGATGCAGCGAATCTCGTTCGTATGGATGTTTTGATTAACAGCGAAAAAGTAGATGCACTCGCCTTAATTGTCCATAAAGACAATGCGCAAAGCAAAGGACGTGATTTAACAGAGCGCATGCGTGAAATCATTCCACGCCAAATGTTTGATGTTGCCATTCAAGCAGCCATCGGCAACCAAATTATTGCCAGACAAACCGTGAAAGCACTCCGAAAAAATGTGACGGCTAAATGCTATGGTGGTGATATTTCACGTAAGAAAAAATTGCTTGAAAAGCAAAAAGCAGGTAAAAAACGCATGAAGCAAATTGGACATGTTGAAATTCCACAAGAAGCATTCATGGCCGTTTTTCGCTCTGATAAGAAAAAATAATAAACCTTGGAGAGAAACCAATGAGTTTTGCGTTACTACTCGTTATCCTCACAGCTGTTAGTGGATTCATCGTGCTACTCGACAAGTACCTCTGGGCCAAAGTACGTAGTACCTCGGAAAAAGAACCTAAGCTGGTTGAACACGCACGTGCTTTTTTCCCGATTTTCTTGGTGGTGCTGTTGCTTCGCTCTTTTTTAATCGAGCCTTTTCGCATTCCGTCGGGCTCGCTTGAGCCTACTCTACAGGTGGGTGATTTCGTGGCCGTCAACAAATTTGCCTACGGCCTGCACCTCCCGGTGCTAGAAACCAAAATTCTCCCAATTAAAAACCCTAAAACTGGTGATATTGCCGTCTTTAGATGGCCTCCTGATCCATCTCTAGACTACATCAAACGCGTCATTGGTGTACCTGGTGATGTGATTGCTTATCACAATAAGAAGCTCACCATCAATGGCAAAGAAATGCCACAGAAATTTATCGAATACACTGTCGATGAAAGTTCAGGAAAAGCGGTTGCCCGCTATCAAGAAGACTTAAATGGTGTGATACACAACGTCTATGTTGATCCTAAAAAAGCGCCTATCGATTTTGATATCACAGTCCCTGAAGGCTATTACTTTATGTTGGGTGATAATCGAGATGATAGCGCAGACAGTCGCTATTGGGGCTTTTTACCAGAAGAAAACTTACGTGGCCGCGCCTTTTTCGTTTGGATGAGCTGGAATGGTAAAAAGCACGCTATTCGATGGGAGAATATTGGACATGTCCTACACTAAAAAGAGGAAAAACTATATTTATGTTAGCTCCCACTGAGCAATATACGCCGTGTACCACCCCCACTTTCCCTAATTTGACAGGACCACTTCATGGCTCATGCAGATATCAAACAACTTAGCTCGCAACTCGGCTACACCTTTCAAGCTGAGGCCACTTTAAAAGAAGCACTCACCCATCGTAGTGCTGGCAAGCCACACAATGAGCGACTCGAGTTTTTGGGAGATGCGGTTTTAAATTTGGTCATTGCGGATGAGCTCTTAAAGCGCCACCCGGGCCTTAAAGAAGGCGAACTCAGTCCGATTCGAGCAAGCTTGGTTCGAGGAGACACACTCGCTGCTATCGCCAAAGAACTCGCGCTTGGGCAATATCTTTCTCTTGGCCCCGGCGAGATAAAAACAGGAGGCACTGAACGCACCTCCACTTTGGCAGACGCACTAGAGGCGCTTTTTGGAGCAGTCTTTGTGGATGGCGGCTTTGCTGCCGCTCAAGCGCTTATCTTACAGGTTTATCACAAAAGGTTGAGTGCTCAGCAAGTATCGGCCAAAGACGCAAAAACAGAGCTACAAGAATATCTGCACGCCAATAAAATTCCACTCCCCAGCTATAAACTAATACAAAGCACAGGAGCGGCCCACGCGAAAAACTTTCAGGTAGCCTGCACTATCGAAGCTTTGGGTTTATCTCAAGAAGGAAACGCAACAACACGCCGTAAGGCAGAGCAACAAGCTGCGCTGAATATGCTTAAGCATTTAAAGAAATAAAAAGTCGGTCGATAAGCCGGGTTCTGTCGTGGGCAATCATTCATCTGGGACAAGCGTCACCGCTTGCCTCAAGCAGCCTACCCTGATTGCACGCGAGCCACGTGTAGAGTCTTTTTTGACTCATCAATCTCTATTTGGCCTTGCTCCGAGTGGGGTTTTCCCTGCCACGTCTGTTACCAGACGCGCGGTGCGCTCTTACCGCACCATTTCACCCTTACCTAAACGCTTAAAGCCCCAAGAGGGGCTTTAAAGTAGGCGGTATATTTTCTGTGGCACTTTCCGTAGGCTCACGCCTCCCAGGGGTTACCTGGCACTCTGCTCTATGGAGCCCGGACTTTCCTCCCTTTACCTAAATAAAGAGCGATTGCCTGACCGACTTCGCATGCGATGATACCGCAATCACATGCATCTGTCGACCAAAATGCCGCTTAAGTCATTTATTCGTCACGTGTTCCGATGAACTCTTCATCAAAATAACGTTTCAACTTCGTACGTAATGTACCACGGCTCACACCCAATACACGCGCTGCACGTGATTGATTGTAACGGGTCATTTCCATTACGGTACGGAACAATGGTGCTTCAATTTCTTCAATGATAAGCTGATACAAGTTTAGGTTTGCATCTTTACTATTTGCTGCTGAAAGATATTTTTTAACAGCATGGGTTACATTTTCTGCCAAACCATCCTGTTGAAGTCGCGCTTCCTCTGATACCACACTCATTTTTCTCTCCAATCAATAAAATCAAAACTAAAATTTTGCACAAAGAATTTAGACCTAGCGGTATAAGCCAAATTTCGTGGGCTTAATAGTAACAGATATTTCAAAGACTGTAAATATTGCTTTAATCATAAGCAAAAGTTTTTCTTGTTAACAACTCGTTAATCAACTGTGAAACTCTCACCGCAACCACATTGACCAGTCTGATTGGGATTTTTAAACACAAACTGACAGTTCAAACCCGTCTTCACATAATCGACTTCCACGCCCTTTAGAAAGGGATAACTTTTTTTCTCGATACACACAATGTAGCCATCAATCAATGGTAAAATCATATCATCCGCATTTGCAGAATCGACATAATCCACCACATACGACAAACCCGAACAACCAGTCCTTTTCACTGAGAAACGAATCCCTTTTCGCTCTGGTTTTTGTTCAAGATAAGAAAGAACGTGCTTTTTAGCAGCACCTGTAAGCACCAATTCAGGTGCTGAGGACGGGGTATGGTAAGTCACTTCACTCATACAACACTCCAACTCATAGAAGTCGATGGACAATCGATGGCATTATATCGCAAAAATGATTTTTATTTAACCCATCCTCTTTAATTTTTGTCTAGATTGTAATTTATGGCGCATACTGCGAGATTTAAAGTAACCTGACTTTAGAAAAGGTACACGGCTGAACCGAAGTTGCGCATAACACTGCTGTTGTATTTTGAGCTCACGCGCCAGCTGCTGTTTAATAGGGCGCTCAAAGCGCCAAATTTGTCGCTTCATCTCATCACTTGATAACGGTTCTCGTACCAAAGCATGTGCTTCTTCTTCACGCCCCGCGAGCAAGGATGCAAAATAACGCAGCTGCTGAATAATGTCCTCTCTAAAAGGCTCATTTTTTGATGGACACAGCACATGAATATGCAAATGCGGCACTGTCATACCAGACTGTGCATGCTTCTGCATATAGATAAATAAGTCGTCTTTTTCATCCGGCCAAACTCTCAGTGTCGCTCGCAGCAGAGCCTCTAGCTCAAATAAATGTGCTGGTGTCATATGCACCAAGTCTGCTTCGTGTTGATAAGGTACAATCATAACATGAAACGGAGAGTCTCCAATGGGGCGATAGTTTAAACACAGCAGAAAATGATCGAAACCTGAGATCACTTGATCTGCAAAAAAGTCTGCCTATCAAAAGGACACGGCTTATGATTCATCGCTGGAGACACCCAGCGCTCATCTGTCGTTTTAAGCACATGATGATAAAACTCTTCTTCAGCCACATCATCTAAATGTAAGAATTGATAAGTTTCCAGAAGTCCATACCAATGCACAGGATAACCAAATAAAGCTGCGTCATCGAGGCTGCTATAACGAGGCTTATAGCTTAATAATTTCTGGACAAAGTCATCATAATCTAACCTTTCTAGGCCTGCTTCAGGTATTTCGTAAAACAAACGATACAGTCGGCCCACTTTCTTTCTCAGGTTTAGGGACAAAAGTTCATCTTTAACCTGCGGATATTCACTACTAATTTCCACATCAAATCGACCGTAAGGGTTCGCGACAAAATGAATTGCGTAGCACCCCAAACTTTTCTGCACTAAAAGCTTCATCAAATCTGGCAACATATGAAGCGGCGAGTCAAACACACGTTCCGCCACCACTCGAAACTGCAAGACTTGAATAAAACTCTCTTCATCGTCCTTACGAATTAATTCAACATACATACAACCACCTCACTTACAATTGTAGTATATTTTAATCAATTAGTTTGTTTTTTGTATTAATGCGGTTGATATTTTAAGAAATAGATGCAACTATGTTTGCAGGCAACATACAGCAACAGAAGGACCTGTATGGACATATGGCTTGTATTTATAGGCGCGGGACTTGGCGGCATTTCTCGCTTTGCTATCTCAAATAGTCTCACCCGACTTTTCGGCCCACACTTTCCCTACGGCACACTTACGGTCAACATCCTTGGCTCTTTTCTAATAGGGTTCTTATTTGTGCTTACGCTCGATAGACTCTCAGGTGCGGCTAACCACTTAAGGCCTTTCCTTTTGATTGGATTCTTGGGAAGCATGACCACTTTTTCATCATTTTCAATCGAAACGCTCAACTTATTCGAAATGGAAGGATGGGGTATGGCAGCTTTGAATATTATAGGGAATGTCGTACTGTGTTTATTGATGGTTTCGTTAGGCGTGTGGGGAGGAAGACAATTATGAGCTTAAACACGGTTGATCTTGTAATAGCGCGCATTTATCTCACTGAAAATTCACCTGAGTTAGATGAGGTTTTAGATTATCTCAAACAAGACACTAAACTCCGCGGATTTAGCGTATTTCGCGCCATTCGCGGGTTTGGAGAAACCGGTGAGCAAGCGTCACGACTCATCGATGTCTCACTGAACTTACCCCTCATCATCGAGTTTTTTGATGAAGAACAGACGATGCATCCCATCATCGAGCACTTAACCCAGCTTGTTAAGCCAATGCATATTGTCTTTTGGCCAGTCAAATCAAACACTAATGGCGCCACATAACCTATACTGGAAAATCAAAATATTGGTGAGGGTGAGGCTCACTTCTTAAAGTAAAATGCCACCACTCCTTGCGATAAGGCTTAAAGCCATAACGCCCCATCACACGCCGAAGCATCATTCGGTTTTGGTAGGCAGTTTTTGAAACTTTTAAGCTTTTGGGATGTGCTCTTCTATCAAAGCAATCAAAACCTGTGCCCATATCAATGCTATTATCCTGAAAGCGTACTCCAACTGGCGCATAGCAAGCTGTTAAAGTTTGTCCGGGCTGGTAAATCGCTTGCTTTTTAGCCGGTAACTGGACGAGGGTCAAATCAACCGCACTCCCGCGGCTATGCCCAGAGTATTTGGCCACATAGCCTTTTCTAAAGAAATCTTTCTTTTTGGTTTTGGGGTAAAATTCGACTTTCATAAGTTGATCATCAGTTTTTTTGCTCCACTGAAGAAAATCCGAGACTGCACGCTTTGGCCTATAGCAGTCATAGACCTTTAGGCTATACCCTGACCGCTTGACTGCTTCCTGCACTTTGACGAGCCGACGTGCTGCTTCCTCTGTCAGCACACACGTCCCTGTTTTATAACCATCAATAGGACGACCCACAAAATTGTGGTGCGTAGCGTAACGCATATCTTGTAAGATATCAGGGGCATACTCATCCAAATACACAAAGCCCTGCGGCAGCGCATAACTTGCCGTTGTACAAAAGCAAAGTAGAAAACTAAGCTTTCTCATGAAATATCTCCAACTAATCGCACATCCAAAGGGCAGCCCCGTCGGCTATGTTCACACACAGCGAGAGCAACCAACCCAATCACAGCACCCAGCATATAATAGTATGCCGGTGCCTTAAAGTCTCCCGTTTGGTTCGCAAGCCACATCAACACCAAAGGGCTTGTGCTCCCCAGAAGTGAAATCCCCAAATGAAACGACACCCCAAAACCACTGTATCTACAGTTTTTAGGAAACAACATCAACATATAAGCATTAATTGGTGCAAATGCGGTAGCGATTAAAACAGACATGGTTAGCATCCCCACAAACACCCAGCCTAGCTGCCCCGATACAATTAAGCTCACCACCGGATAGCTCAAGCAAAACATACCCATAATGCCTATCGTTAATTGCTTGAGGTGCCCCACTCTATCTGCAATCAGTGCCATACATGGCTCAAGCACTGCAACTACCGCAAGAGATGCCGTTGTGATTAACGTCGCGGTACTTAACGAAAAATCAAAATAACGATGTAAATAACTGGCCGTAAAAACATACGTGCCAAAGGTCATAATACCAACCAAGCCCCCAAGCCCCACGACGCCAATAACGGCATAAGGCACTGTTTTTACTGCAGTTAAAAATGGACGCTTTGGTTTATTTTGCGAAGCAATAGTTTGGTACACAGGTGTCTCCAATGCATTTCTGCGTAAATAAAAAACAATAAAGCCCGCAATCGCTGCAAGCCCAAAACCAAAGCGCCAAGCAAAACTTGGCATAAAAGAGGCTGTTAAGAATGAGGTAAGAAGTCCTGCGCAAATCACGCCAACGCTATAAGCAGAACTCGTCAGGCAGCCATAAAAAGCACGCTTTTCAGGCTTGGCGTGCTCGACCAAAAAAACCGCAGAGCCAGTAAACTCTGAGCTTGCAGCAAAGCCCTGTGTGACACGCAGCAGGGTAATCAAGATTGGGGCCACAATACCAATCGTTTGATACCCTGGCAGAAATGCTATCATCGAAGTCGGCACTGCCATCGAAAAAATACTCATCATCAAGGCGCGCTTTCGCCCGTATGTATCGCCAATATAACCAAAGAACATAGAACCAATCGGCGCTAAGACATAGCCGACAGCAAACACGGCAAAAACGTGCAAAAGTGAGGCCACTGAATTGTCTCTGGGAAAGTAAATTGCTGCAATAATAGGTGCAAAATATCCAAACACCGCAAAGTCATACCACTGAATTACTGTACCAGAAACACCCGCAAACATTGCTTTTCTTGAAGAAGATAAATTCATGCCACTCACTAAAAACTCACCAATTTCTCGCATAGTTATAGCGACTCTCAAACTTTTATGCAAGGTTAATTATTTTACATTTGCTTATATTTAAATCATAATGCATCTTTTATTTTTATTAGGAGAGCTTGTTATGCCTGTTATGCCTCCACCACTCATTATGGGCGCAGTTGTCAGCATTCCAGTGGGAATCGGTATGATTGCTGCTGGTCTTGAAAAAATTAATAAATACTTTAATCCCGCTCTACATCCTACTGCAAACCTTTCTGCGGTTGCTGTTGATGCAGCAAAGAATGCCAGCAACCAATCTGCAGTACCCCCTCCCAGCATAAGACTGTTTTTTAATGAAACGACAAAACAACTTTATAGTTGCGACTCTAACCTGAAAGACTGTAACCTTATAAATACAGTTATTAAGTATGTTTCTGAGGACCTATCTACTTCTAACAGCAGCATTGCCATAGAAGATAGTAACGCGTCTGCTTTAATTCCATTCACCACCTCCAGTGACACCTCTACTAGCCTCATGACTTGGATGTTAGAAAATCCAATCACTGCCACTGCAGGTGTCGTTGGCATACTTGTTGTTCTGGGTGGTATAGCTGCCGCTTATTACAAATACAACACTCCAAACACAAGTCTGCTCCAAACAGCCACAAATGTCATACAACAACCTTTTGTTGACACAAATAAAATAAAACTCATTGAGCAATTGGATGTATTTGAAAAGCACTTTGAAAAGCTTGGTGCATACGCTGCCACACAAACCATGCGTGAGAGCTATACAACGTACCTTAAAACCATTGGCGAATACAAAGAGCAGTTGAAAAAGCAAAAGCTTGATAAAGCGCTCTTTGCTACAGGAAAAGAATTACTAAGCGATGCGTTGAAACTCATGGAAAAAACGAGCTTCGAAACTCACGGCGGTGTTGAAAGCGAAAAAGGACTCTTTTTCTCAATCTATCACGCACTTGTTTCTGGGGCACGTAAAGCACTTAACTTGTTTACCCAACTTTTCGTACTACTTGGACTCGCAAGCCATAAAGATGTGGAAAACCCAATAGCAAAAGCCTTAGTTGGTCGCTCTTTCTTCATGCAAGTTACACCAACAACAGAAGAAAGCAAAGTCATCGAGGCAGAAAAGCAAGTTGTGCTTGACGCAAACGCTTCTGTCGAAGAATTAAGCCAGTGCTCATTCGCAGCTTAAGCCATCCCTAGTCGAGCTCTTTCATAAGCTCGGCTTCCTCCTCATTGCATTCCCCCCATAAAATCGATTACATTGCAGCTCTACCTTTCTATTTCGGAAGCAACACATGCATAAATTCGAACTGGACACCCCATGCCTTGTCATTGACAAGCAACTACTGCTCAAAAATCTAGAAACCATGCAATCTGAAGTGAATCAGGCTCAGAAGTTGCTTCGTCCACACATTAAAACGCATAAGTGCTCGACCCTTGCTAAGCTACAAATAGAACATGGTGCAATTGGAGTCAGTGCTGCCAAAGTTTCAGAAGCTTTAGTCCTTGCGCAAAAAGGTCTTAAAAATACCCTCATCACCTCCCCTGTCGTCACCCCACAAAAAATTGAGAATCTGATGACTTGTCGCAAAGCAGATGAAAAACTCATTGTAGTTTGTGACTCAACAGAAAACGCCATAGCCCTCAACGAGGCAGCCCAAAACCATCAATTCACACTCAATGTGCTGGTGGATGTTGATGCCGGAGTACAAAGAACAGGGGTACCCTACTCTGAAGCACGCGCACTGGGTGAGTATATTCATCATGAATGTCCCTCACTCGAATTGCTAGGCATACAAAACTACGCCGGAAATCTACAGCACATTTGTGATTTCGAGAAAAGAAAGCAAGCTTCAAGTCTGGTCATGGAAAAGGCAGCCCAGGTCAAACAAGACTTTCTAAAACATAACCTGCCTTGTGATATACTAACAGGCTCAGGTACAGGCACCTATGATATTGATTTAAGTATTTCCGGCACAACAGAAGTCCAACCCGGCTCTTATACGGTCATGGATATGGAATATCGTAATATTGCTTCCAAACAAAACCATGACGCGTTTGATTTATTTAAGCCGGCAATGACTATGCTGGTTACCGTCATCAGCGCCAATCACCCAACTCATGTTACAGTCGATGCGGGCACCAAAAGCATTTATGTCGATGCTGCAACCAAACCTCGGATTATTTCACATCCTGGTCTTCATTATGACTGGAACGGTTTCGGCGATGAGCACGGCAAAATCACCGCAGACAAAGACGTGCAGCTACCCAAAGTCGGAGAAGTGCTTGAGCTGATTGTACCGCATTGCGACCCAACCATTAACCTACACCATCAGTTTGCAATCACCGAGCAAGAGCAAGTCACTGAATATTGGATAATTGATATGAGAGGATGTGTTCGTTAGCTTACACATATGCTATCCTGGAAGCCTATTCGTGTTTACGATAAGGACATCGTCATTATGCTAAAACAAAAACTCATTCCTGGCCTCATTCTCTCTTCGCTCATTGCCCCTGCTTATAGTGGTACCATGGGAGAGGCTACTAGAACTTACACTCCGCTTCTCATGCTGAGTGGTGGCCCTGCCTGGCAGTCGGGTGGCAAAACCCAAACACTCACCTTGCAGCCTGTCGTCCAGAACACCTATGTCCCAAATAGCGCTTATACCGCACTTGGCAGTGGGGCAATTTTTCTAGCCGTACAAACTCCATTCTATAAAACACTCGAGGGAGCAGTTGGGGTAGCCTTTACAGGTAGTGGAACGGCCAAAATGCGAGGCGATGTCTGGCAGGATGCAAGCCCAAACTTCAGTAACTTCACTTATAACTACAAAGTCAATCAATTTCGAGTCGCCTTCAAGGCACGCGTTGTTGAAACCGAGCCTAAGTACAAATTCAAAGGTCTCCAGCCTTATCTTTCTGGTGAGGTTGGTGGGGGTTTTAACCGCTCAACAGGCTACTACACCACCCGCACGATTGATACGGCAGTTTTACAACCTCCTTTTGTAAGTAACACGGTCTCGTCGGTGAGCTATGCCTTTGGCGCAGGCTTGCAAGGGAAAGTGAATTCACATTTCCAAGTAGCTGTAGGGTATGAGTTTGCTGACTGGGGTAAGTATCAGTTAGGTCCTGCTAATGGCCAAACAACCCAAGCACGACTAGGTGCAAGTAACCTCTACGTCAATGAATTACAGTTTAGTATCCTATACACTGCGTAAAAAAGGATTTTATTTATGAACTATTTCAATCGAATCGGCCTAAGTTGCTTAGGCCTACTTGCAGCCTCTATAAGCTGTGCAGATACTACCGAAGGTGCTGGTACACCTGGCGCCTTATATAGCATCACAAGCTGTCCGGGTGTTCCGTTCTCACCCAAGGGCCGGGTAAACAGCGACTATGTAAAACACGTTTTTTACTGTGTTACAAACAATACATCCACCCCCGTAGGGCCTACGCATGAAAAAAATATTTAACAAAGCATTAAAATAGGCGATATTAGCTCCTTTTGTAAAAGGAGCTTTGTGACGTGCAGGAAGCATTAAAATATTTCTCAGATATAGACGACCCTAGGTCGCAGCGAAATCAAAAACACCCCTTCATGATGATAATAGGCACCACATTACTTGCGAGTCTTGCTGGTATCGATAGTTTTAGTGGTTTTGCTGATTTTACCGAAGCTCATTATGAAGCGCTTGAAGAGTATTTTGATTTTCCTTATGGGCCGCCAAGTCATGATACTTATCAGCGTTTTTGGGATGCCATAAGCCCATCCCAGTTTTATCAATCGTTTCAATTATTCACGGCATCTTTGTCTAAATTAACCTCGACTTTTATAAATTTAGACGGAAAGACCATTCGTCACAGTGGCGATGAAAAGGCATTGCATATTGTGAGTGCCTGGTGTCATGCAAATCAACTTGTGCTAGCACAAGAGAAAGTCGATAAGAAAAGCAATGAAATTACGGCGCTGCCCAAATTAATCGAGCTATTGGATTTAGAGAACCGTATTGTAACAATTGATGCCATGGGTGCCCAGCGAGGAATTTGTGCCCAAATTGTTGCACAAGGAGGTGATTATGTTATCTCGCTAAAAGGCAACCAAGGCACACTACACCAAGATGTTTCTACCTACTTTAATGATCCAAATTTTCTTGCAACATGTATTAGCTCAGAAGAAAATGATAAAGGCCATGGACGTCTTGAACAGCGCATAGCCTATTCATCTGGTGATATTGATTGGTTGCAAAAAGAGCACGACTGGCCGGGATTGAAAAGTATTGGCATGGTGAAATCCTTTGTCGAGAAAAAGGGGAAGCGCCATGAAGAGCAACGATTTTATATTTCCTCACTAGCGCCCAATGCTCGTCTGCTAAATCAGGCTGCGCGCGCTCATTGGGCCATAGAAAACCAATTACACTGGCGACTTGATGTGGTTTTTAATGAGGATGGTGCCTGTATTAGAAATGATAACGCAGCTGAAAACATTGATATTTTAAGAAAGTGGGCTTTGAATGGCCTTCAGAAATGCAAACAAAAACCAGGCCAATCAATCAAAAGCCTAATGAGGAAAAACTCCATGTCGGTTAAACACCTTTTAATTTGCGTCAAAAAAATTTTTCATGCGTAGGCCCTGACCGCTGACCCCGCTAGGTTTCGGAAAAGCCGGTCCTACCTATTTTGTCATCTATTCAAATTATCTAGCAAACTCTGGTTAGTCCTACCCCTCAAAAAAACTTATATCAATCTGCTAAAGCAGGTTGATACTCCGTATTA
>JASBUZ010000010.1 GCA_030147635.1 Gammaproteobacteria bacterium | reverse complement strand
CTGACAGCTCTTGTAAAAGTATCTCTTGGTCGAGGGCATAGTCAGAAGTGTAATAAACAACCAGGCGCTCTGTTTCAGGCTTTAATAGCACAACACATTGATTAATATCGCCATAATTTGAGATTACTGACTCTATTTCTCTTAGCTCCACTCTAAACCCACGAATCTTCACCTGCGTGTCAGCTCGACCAACATATTCTAAATTGCCATCAGAGAGTCTCTTAACTAAGTCCCCTGTTTTGTACAAACGCCCAAAGGCATGCGATATAAAGCATGCTTTCGTTAATTCAGGTTGATTTAAATATCCTCGGGCAAGACCTGCACCACTGATATATAACTCGCCAATTGCACCAATGGGCAAAGGGTTTAAGCGTTTATCTAATACGTAAGCTTTTGTATTACTGGCAACCCGACCTAATGGGAGTTGCTCTAATACACCACCACATGCTTCATGACTTACACAGGCAACTGTTGCTTCGGTTGGCCCATAAACATGAAGAAGAGCAGCGGATGGATTTAAAGACATCCAGTCCTTTATGACCTCAAGCTCTGCTTGCTCACCGCCTACAATCAAACATCGAATAAAGGGGGATGCCAATGACATTAAGTTTGGTAAGTAACTCGGTGTTACTTTTACTAAATCAATTTGGTTTTCTTCTAAGTAAGCTTTGTATAGCTGACTATCTCGTTTCACAGCACCTGAGCAAATTACCACTGTTTGGCCAGAGACCAGAGGCGTGATTAAAACATTGACTGTTGCGTCAAAAGCAATACTTGATGAACAATCGATTCGTTTAGCCAAACGATAAGCATCATGTGATTGCATCCAGGTGTTATAGTGACTTACACTTTTGTGCTCGACCATCACGCCCTTAGGCTTACCGGTCGTCCCTGAGGTATAAATCACATAAGCTAAATCACTTGGCGTATTAATTGATGTGAGATTACGTTTTGACTCATTCAAATAAGGCTTTCGCTCAAAAAACGCATCATCTAACACCAATAACGCTTGTGTATCCTCTAAAATAATGTCCACACGTGCTTTAGGTGTAGTCAAATCAATCGGTACATACGCTGCCCCTGATTTTAAAATACCCAACAGTGCAACCACCAACTCAAAGCCGCGTTCTACATGCATAGCAATTAAGACATCTGGCTGGATATCATAGTGCTTACGCAAATATCGTGCTAGTTGATTGGCTTCTGCATTTAAAACACGGTAAGTGAGTGACTTACCTTCAAACACAAGGGCTGCATGATTTGGTGTTTCTTTTACCTGAGCTTCAAATGCGCTGTGAATCGTTTTATTAGGATACGGCTGATCGGTGTCGTTCCAGCTATAAACCTGTTGGTAGTATTCATCCTTGGTTAGGACAGAATATTGATTTACCAACTGTTTCGGTGCTTTTAGAATCTCTGATAAAAGGGTTTGATAGTGTCCCACCAAGCGCTCAACTGTCTCTTGCTTAAATAAAGAAGTTGCATATTGAATTTGCCCGTTTATTTCTGTAGGTGTTACTACGATTGAAATACTTAAATCAAACTTAACGGCACTGAGTAAGTTTGCTTCCGACTGTTTTGGACGATTTTCTGAGACATAATCAAAGTTATACATCACCTGGAATATTGAGTGTCTTGAGGTGTCTCGCTCAACTTCCAGAATATCTACCAAGCGCTCAAATGGCATTTCTTGATAAGCTTGTGCCTCAATTAAATTGGATTGCACCTGGTTCAGCAGTTCAATCAGGGGCATGTCTTCAATTGACAACTTAAGCACGAGCGTATTGACAAAAAAGCCAATGAGAGACTCAAGCTGTGGATGCTCTCGGCCTGCCACAGGTGTACCAATTAAGATTTCTTTTTGACCTGCATATCGAGACAGTAATAGACCTAATACTGTTAGACATAGGGTAAATGGGGTCACTTGATATTTTTGTGCAAAAGCCTGAAGTTCAAATGGTAAATCAAATGCAACGGAAGCACCTTGATAATCAATACGTGCCGGACGCTTATAATCAGTTGGCAATTGTAAGGTTTCAACGCCTGATAGCTGTTCTAGCCAGTAGGCTTTCAACTCATCCCAGCGCGATTCAACTCTATTTCGCTGCCAAGCAGCAAAGTCTTTGTATTGAATTTCAAGAGACGCTTCTTCGCCTGAAAGTGTTTCTCGAAAAACATCCATAGACCAGCCATCAAATGCAATATGATGCAGCACAAGCACCAACTCATCTTCAGAGCGCCCTACTCTTAAAGGATGGCCTGTGGTTAAGTCAAACTTACGCTGAATAAATTCATCAATATTAAAAACTTCCTCAACAGGCAAGGTTTCATGATGTACTTCCTGATAACTGCCCTGCTCATCTAAAACAAAACGCGTTCTTAAAACTTCATGACGCGAAACTAATCGCTGCAAGTTTTCAAGTAATTCTGGTGAGTATGGTTGCTTCATCACAATATGATACGGTGATGCTTTTTCTTCGTACTGCTCAATAAACCATAAACGCTCTTGACCGTAAGAAAGAGGAGGCCGGCTACCTGAGTAAACTGATATCGGTTTTAAAGCTTCCTTCTCTTCTAAAACCACACATAATGCCCCAACCGTTCTATGCCTTAACAAGTCTAAAACACCCAGTTCCCGCTTAAGCAAACGACTTATTTTATGCATCACTTGCATCGCCAAGATAGAATGGCCACCCAGCTCAAAAAAATCATCCTCAATACCAACTTGTGGCACTTGCAAAGCTTCTTGCCATATCTGACAAACTAAGCTTTCCACTTCATCCCGAGGCGCCACATAAGCTTCTGCATCAGGATTAAAATCAGGCTCAGGCAAGGCCGCTCTATCTAACTTGCCATGCGTGGTTAACGGGAAAGATGCCATTGGAATTAATTGACTTGGCAGCATATA
>JASBUZ010000046.1 GCA_030147635.1 Gammaproteobacteria bacterium | reverse complement strand
CAAAACCGCCGCGCGGGGGGGGGGTGCTGTTTTTTTTTTTTTATTTTTTAATAAAAAATTCACCCCCTGACCCCGCTGTTTAAGTCTGAATGCGGGTGACTCTATCGCCTGAGAAATAAACACTTAAGCGGCGGCGAATAGTGTCAGAGCCGCTGCCTTTTCGCCAGGTATAAGCGTAGTCCCAACGATCATTGTTAAAGGTTGGACTTAGTAAGCTGGTGCCCATTAGAATGGCTACTTCTTCTTTGGTCATGCCAGGTTTTAGTTGCTTGATTTTTTTCTCCGGGAGTAAGTTGCCTTGTTGCACAGTACGCTTAGAAAAGTCATAGGAAGCGCAGTGGGTGAGTGAAAAACCCAAAAGGGCGATATTCAAGAGTTTGAAAAAAATTCGCATGTTTTTGCCTGTTATGAAAAAATTAGCCATACTATCTGCGGTTGAAGTATAACGAGCTTCAAGCCGCTTGTCGAACAAGGCTATGAGGAGTGTTTGGGTGGGAGAGAGTCAGCAATTAAAAAAGGTCGGGTTAAAAATCACACTGCCTCGTCTCAAGGTATTGCAAATTTTGGAACAATCTCACAACAGACATTTAAGTGCTGAAGATATTTATCGTGCGTTAGTGGATATGGGAGAGGAGGTGAGCCTTGCCACCGTATACCGTGTGCTCACGCAATTTGAAGCCGCAAGTCTTGTGTATCGACATAACTTTGAGGGCGGGTACTCGGTGTTTGAACTCAGCGAAGGTGAGCATCACGATCACTTAATTTGTGTGAAGTGTCGTAAAGTACTTGAGTTTGTTGATGACGTCATCGAAGAGCGCCAGGCAATGATTGCCAAGCGCGAATCTTTTAAAATGACAAGTCATTCTTTGACTATTTATGGTTGGTGTTCAGACTGTCAGACGAATTAGCTTCATCTAACAGTCTGTTCAGGAATGACGAATATCTATCACCGCTTTTCCTCATCCACAAAATAAAGCAAGATAATCGAAATTAGCATCATTAAAGGTAGGAGCGTCAAGGAAGTTATGTAGTTGCCGGTTGTGTAGTATTTTACACCATCGAGCATAGCGCCATTCCAGAGCTTATCCAGAATGAGACCAACCAAAGGGAGGCCAACCAACCCACCAACCATATTGGCTGTATTCATAAAGCCAAGTGCTGCGCCTGAGTAAGCTTCGTCATGAATTTCTTTCATAATTGAGAATGAAGGCAAAAAGCAGCTCGAGAATAAGCCAAATAAAAATACAATTAATGACAGCAAAAAGACGGGCAGCTGAGTAATATATAGTATGCTTGCCATGCAAAGCAGTGCACCCAGGGAGCCAATCAGAAGTGTTGGTCGTTTTTTCTCAAATTGTCCTGCAACAAGCCCTGTAAGCGGGCCACCAATCACCCAGCCCAAAAAGAGTAGCGAGACAATGCTTGCGGCAGCAGGCTTCTCAAGTCCGTACGCTTGCATTACAAAAGGAACCCCCCACAGGCCTCCAAAAATTGAGGTGGGAGCAAACATGAGGCCACCATACGCTGCAATCATCCAACTGCGTTTGCAAGCGAGTACTTGCATCAGGCCATGTAGCACATGATGTTCTTCTTTTGGGCGTTTGGTTTCTGCGGTTGTGTGTTTACTTTCTTGAACAAGCCAAACAACAAAAACACCAAGTACAATACCCAGTGCAACCAAGCCATAGAGTGCACTGCGCCAACCAATAGCCTCAACCACCACAGCGAGTGGACCACCACCCATGATGCTTCCCGTCATTCCAAAAGTGACCATAAGCCCAACTAGGAACGGGAATTTTTTAGCAGGAAACAAAAGTGTGGCAAGTTTCATTGAGCAAATTGCTGCAAAGCCTGAGCCAACGCCAATCAATAGGCGGCCAAGCGCTGCCAGGTAAATGCCATGACTTGAAACAAACAACAAACAGCCCACCACACAAAAAGTGATGGCGCTTCCTAGCAGTAGGCGAACACTGTAGTGGTCTGCCATGACTCCGGCCGGGATTTGAATTGGTGCATAGCCACAGAAAAAAGCACCTGCGAGTAAGCCGAGTCCACCGGCATCAATAGAGAGTGCACGCATTAAGTCTTGGACCATGACGCTTGGCGAGACTTGTAATAAATTTTCGTAAAAGTAAAAAAAGGCCCCCAAAAACCAAATCAACCAGGGTAGGTAACGTGATTTATTGGAGTGGTTCGATGGTGTTGATTCTTTTTCTACATCATACATAGCACTACATCCATACTCAGAGGTTAAAAATTAAGCGGAAATTCCCATCCTACCTGAGCATGAATCGTTTATCCAGTCTCTTTGCAGTACAAGTGTAAAAAAAAAGTTAAGAAACGATTATGTGTTTTGTTTTGAGACATGTAGGCGTGAAACTACTTTTTTAACGCCTTTCACTGCCCAAACGCGCTTTACCAGTGGTGCAATGGACTCACTACGCTTCACATTTCCTGATAAGGTAACGACCCCATTGTTAGTTGTTGCCTTAATGCTTACCAAGGGAATGGACTCATCATCGAGCACTTTTGCTTTTAAAATGGCACCTTCTACTTTGGTGGTGATGTAGGCATCGGTAATAGAAGTATTGACGCGTTTTACATTTAAGTTTTTAGCATCGACGGATTTAACCCCATTAGTTGCCTTCGCAAGGCGTAGCGCTTCCATGAGGGCTGCTTTATTTTTGACATTTCCGCTTAGCGTGACAATGCCTTTTTCAGTAGAAACACTGATTTTTAAAGGGTTTAAGTTTTTATTTTCAGTATATTTTGAAGTGATTTTGGTTGTGATCATCGCATCACTGAAATCATGCTCCAGCGTTTTAACATCTGTCGCAGCAATCGAAGTCATGGTAAATATAGACGAAATAGCAAACACAAAACCAAGCAATCCACGCATCACTTTCTCCTAAGTACTTCAATTTTATAATAACTTCCTGATGCATATTGTAGCATAAACTGATTTTTTTTTGAAGGGAGTGACAAAAAACACAACTAAAAGTATGTTAGGCATTTGATGTTTTGAGTTTGTGGTAGGGTGTTAAATACGACTTTTTAGGGAGAAAAAGTATATGGCAGATGAAATAAATGCGACACCAGAGCAAATGACAGTGAATATTAGACGGCTTACCAGAGCTTTAGTTGATGAGTTGGAGTGTCAATTTACGGCGTGGGAGCCAGCCTCGTATGCCGAATTTAGGCTTTTTGTTGGAGAGATGGATGACTTCTTGGCTCTGCGTTTGAGAAAAATATTTTTAAGTACGCGCGCTCAAGCGTTTGAATCGCGACACGTGTCTTTTTATATAAAATTTTATCAGGTGACCCCCAGTCATTTAGAGCATTTTTTTAAGCAGGCCGAACACGCTTTTCCAACCAATATGACCTTTGCTTGCGGTTTGGGTGCTTCAGCGCAAGTCTGGAAGGATGCAATACTGCAAGCCATACAACAAAGAAGACTTGGTTTTAAAACCACGTTTGATTTATCTGAAGCCGAAGCTTCAGAGGAGGCAGTTGCATTACAAGCCTGGCTCTCTGATATCGTAATTACGATTAATCTTCAGGTTCTTTATCCTGCAAATGTGGAAAAAGCCGAGATGATTAATGTGCGAATGGACGAAAGCTTGATATTTTCATCTTGGCGTCACAGGAGTACAGACTTTTTTCCTCATACAGAATTAACTATGATACCCGAGGGCAAAGAAGATGAATTCAGCGATGATGAAGAGGTAAAAAATGGGTTTCATTAAAATTCGTGGAGCAAAAACACACAACTTAAAAGATATTGATGTGGATTTGCCACGTAATCAACTCACGGTCATTACCGGACTTTCAGGCTCGGGGAAGTCATCGCTTGCCTTTGATACTCTGTATGCTGAAGGGCAGCGCCGATATGTTGAGTCGCTGTCTGCTTACGCCAGGCAGTTTTTATCGATGATGGATAAGCCAGATGTTGAGTCGATTGAAGGGTTATCGCCCGCGATTGCAATTGAGCAGAAAGTGACTTCTCACAACCCACGTTCAACGGTCGGGACTACCACTGAAATTTATGATTACCTGAGGCTTTTGTATGCGCGAGTGGGGGATCCTTACTGTCCCAAGCATCATTTAAAGTTGCACGCACAAACCGTGAGTCAGATGGTTGATCAGGTGCTGAATTTGCCGGATGAAAGCAAAATCATGCTATTGGGCCCCGTTATTCGTGGTCGTAAAGGAGAGCATGAGCAAGTCTTTAAGCGTCTGCAAGTTTTGGGTTACGTGCGGGTGCGCGTGAACGGCGAGCTCTATGACTTGGATAGCCCACCAGAGCTTGAGCGATATAAAAAGCACACGATTGAAGTGGTGGTTGACCGACTTAAAGTGCGTGAAGATGCACGTGTGCGTTTGAGTGAATCGTTTGAGAATGCCTTACACGTTGGAGATGGTATTGCCGTCGTTGCCTCTATGGATGGCTCGCACGAGGACTTAGTGTTTTCGTCCAAATTTGCCTGCTCTGAATGTGGTTATAGTTTAGAAGAGCTGGAACCCAGATTATTTTCTTTTAATAGCCCGGCGGGTGCGTGTAGTACTTGTGATGGACTGGGTATTGAGAAAAAAGCGGTCAGACTCGGGCCAGAAGATAACCCAGAGCTCATGTTTCGGCCCTGTGTGGCCTGTGGTGGCACACGACTGAGGCCTGCCGCGCGTAGTGTTTTAGTGGATGGCAGACGCTTAACGGATGTGGTTGCCTATCCCATTGGTGAAGCGTATCAATTTTTTAAGGATTTGGTTTTACCGGGTGCCAAAGGTGAAATTGCTCGGAAAATTAATCAAGAAATTGTCGCACGCCTTGGCTTTTTAGTTGAAGTGGGGCTGGATTATTTATCGCTTGAAAGACGTTCCGAGACACTTTCTGGTGGAGAAGCGCAGCGTATTCGACTGGCCAGCCAAATTGGCTCAGGTCTGGTGGGGGTGATGTATGTTTTAGATGAGCCATCGATTGGACTCCATCAGCGTGACAACGAAAGACTTTTGAAAACCTTAAAGCAATTACGTGATCTAGGAAATTCTATCATTGTGGTGGAGCACGATGAAGATGCCATTCGAACCGCAGATTACGTGCTGGATATTGGCCCAGGTGCTGGGATTCATGGTGGACATGTGGTGGCTTCTGGCGCACCCAAAGAAATTATGAGCTGCAAAGACTCACTCACAGGATGTTATTTATCGGGGGATTTAGCCATTGAAATTCCGAAAAATCGTACGCCCTATGAGCCTGAGCGTGTGATTCGACTAGAAGGTATCACCTGCCATAACTTAAATGACGTCTCAGTGAGTATCCCCGTTGGCCTGATGACCTGTATTACCGGGGTATCGGGCTCGGGTAAATCAAGCCTTGTGAATGATACGCTTTATCCACTAGCACGTGCACGCTTTTATCGCAGCCAAATTGTGATGGTTGGTGAAGTGGGGGCCGTTGAAGGCTTGGACTGGTGCGACAAGGTGATTGATATCGACCAAAGCCCAATTGGACGCACACCACGCTCAAATCCTGCCACCTACACGGGTTTGTTTACGCCAATTCGAGAACTGTTTTCTAACACGCCTGAGGCGCGTGCCCGGGGGTATAAGCCTGGACGCTTTAGCTTTAACGTACGCGGTGGGCGTTGTGAAGCTTGTGAGGGAGATGGGCTGATTAAAGTCGAGATGCACTTTCTGCCAGATACTTATGTGATATGTGATGTGTGTCGCGGCAAGCGTTATAATCGAGAAACACTCGATGTGCAGTATAAAGGCAAGAACATCCACGAAGTCTTAGAGATGACGATTGAAGAAGCACGGGATTTTTTTGATGCGGTGCCCGTGCTTGCTAAGAAATGTCAAACTTTGATGGATGTGGGTTTGTCTTATGTGCATCTTGGCCAAAGTGCGACAACACTCTCAGGTGGGGAGGCGCAACGCATGAAGCTTGCGCGCGAGCTCTCCAAACGAGACACTGGCGAAACCTTGTATATTTTAGATGAGCCAACCACTGGTCTTCATTTTCATGATGTCAAACAATTACTGCAAGTGTTATTTAAGTTACGTGATCAGGGTAATACGATTGTGGTCATCGAACATAATTTAGATGTGATTAAAACAGCAGATTGGGTGATTGACTTAGGCCCAGAAGGCGGAAGTCGCGGTGGAGAAATTTTAGTGTCTGGTACGCCTGAGCAAGTGGCAGCGTGTAAAAAATCTTATACGGGACAATTTTTAAAGCCAATTTTAAGATAATAATTTTACATTAAATAACAAATGGTTATAGACTGTCTTTATCGTTATAAAAAGGATTTTTATACGTGAAGACACTATGTTACATGCGTTATGAGCGGGGGTGTGAGCTAGAGACAGAGATACACGCTGACTATGAAGATAAGGATGAAAGTGCTTTTTTTGAACAGTCGAGGAATGGTATATCAACCAAAGAACGACTAAATGCGCTTATGGAGAGTTATAAAACTCTTCTACCTCATACCAAAACCATTATGTACTTCAGAGAGCGAGCCTCTGAAGGTTCCAGGGACCGAGATATTCATGTTTATTTGTGGTCTCTTAAAGTTTCCGGTGTCTACCGCACTTCTGTGCACGTATGTTGTGCTTTTGCGACCTTTGAACGTTTAGACATCAAGTCGAAAGTTTTACATGATACGTTTAATACAATTGCAAACGGAGGAGACGGGCTCGCTCATTTAGTAGGGCGTCCGGAGTCAAACAGATTTTTGCTGTAAACCATTAGAGCTATTTTTAGTCAAACCTCAAGTTATTCATGATGTATGTGCTAAACTCTACTGTTTTCAATAAATCCAGGTTGGAATTTAATATGTCAAACTCCTTTTTTCTTTATGGGGCAAATTTGCCTGATGAGCTAGATGACACTGTTGAACGCTACAATGACTTTCTTCAGCATGGCTGGATTAGTGAAGCTAGTAAAGCACTCAACCAGATTTTGAATGCGGCACCAGATAATAAGAAGGTTCTTTGGACGCATGCTTCATTTAGCTATGAACATGGCTATTTTGGAGAGGCCCTGTCTAGCTTGGATAAGCTCATTCAAAAAAATGCATCTAATCAAAGAGCTCTAGCATTACGTATTCGTATTCATCAGGATTTAGGCAATTTTGAGGCCGTCGTACAAGATGCTACCAAGCTTTTAGGGGTAGATGGCAATGATATGTTTGCTTTGTTGAGTCGTATGAGAGCTCATACTCAGCTGGGAGACTTAACAACAGCGGTTGAAGATGCTCACAGGCTTTTGAGAAGGCCGGAAGCAGAAGAGAATTCCGTAGCTTGTGCCGAGGCTTATTTTTGTCGTGCAAAAGCAACCCTTTATGTTCGTGATAACCTTCGAGGGATACAAGCAAACTTAGATAAATGCATTCAATATGCCAAGCAATCGTCTGAAGTAACCAAGGGGTTTGAGGCGTTGTTATTTAGGAGTCGGGTACATATTGATCAAAGTAACTTTGGGCTTGCGCTTGAAGATTTGGATGGCTACTTAGATAAATATCCTAAGTCTGTTGAAGCTTTAAAGCTCCGATTAAAGGTGCATAAGGCTATGGGGGATAAAGAGAATGAGACCTTAGATAGGTATGCAATTTTACGTGCGCACAGGAAGTTCACGCGTGTGGAGAAAGCAACAGCCCTGTTGCAGTTTTGGGAAAAAGAGCAGGAACAAGAAGAGCCTTCTGTTGGCCAGAAGCGTGATGCTGATACTCAGACTACAAACGAAATAAAACGTACACGAACAAATTGAGGATTGATGATGAAGATGTGGTTATGGCGAGGGGATTTAGAAGCCGTTTCGTATGATGTTGTTGAGTTTAATGACTCAGACGTAGAAGAAGATGAGGTGGACCAACTATTAAAGCAATACACTGACTTGCTTAAAGCAGATGAAGAAGAGCCTTTACCACTTGCCGCGATACAACCTTTGGAAGCGCTGTTAGCTCATTATCCCGAGCACAATGAGCTATTAATTCGCCTGATTTATTTAAGGCAGAAGCAGGGGCTGAGCACAGAAGAAGTGTTGGCACAGGTGTGCACGATTCTAAAGAAAGACCCAAAACACCAAGATGCATTGAAGCTTGCGATTGAATTGTATTGGCAGAAGGAGCAGTTTGCAGAAGCGCTGCCGTTGCTTACAACCTTGATTGAGAGTAATCCTTACTTTATCAATCAGTTTACTCTGTATCGCCGTGCAGAAGCTTATCAAGCCTTAGGCCAGACAGCGTTGGCAATTGCTGACTTAGAACAAGCAGTAACACCTCAAGCTGTTTCTCATACTGAGGGTCTTTACAGAGCTCAAAATTGGGAGCTTGACCCACTTTATCATAAGCAGCCTATACCTCGCGCAGAGAAGGATATTTATGGGGTGCTTGAAGACCCGTATGAAACTTATACTACGATGCCGATGTATCAAGCATGCAGTACATTACTGACACAGCTAAAAGGCGTACGGGCAACGCATGAGTTCCTACCGCCACCAAGTGATGAGAAAGAACCTGTCCCAAATGACAACGATTTTAAAATGGGTTGAAGTAGTGTACAATGCGCTGCCCCTTTATCTATTTAAAGTAAAGAGGTGCTTTATCTGGTCGCAAGATAAGGCATTTAATGATTGGAGATGACTGATGTCAGAGATTATGTTAGAAGCTGAAACAAGAGCGTTAATTGGGAAGGGTGCGAGCCGCCGCCTACGCCGCCTTGATGAGAAAGTACCTGCTGTATTGTATGGCGGCAATAAGCCATCACAAGCGATACAATTTTTACAGCGTCACGTGCAAAAAAGTTTAGAGACTGAAAGCATTTACTCAAGTGTTTTTGAGATTGCTGTAGACGGTAAAAAAGAGCGTGTGATCCTGAAAGATATTCAACGTCACCCTTATAAAGCCCTGGTTTTACATATGGACTTGCAACGCGTATCTGCGAAAGATGTCGTTGTGAAAACTGTACCGCTTCACTTCATTAATGAAGAGCAATCTCCTGGGGTTGAAGAAGGCGGGGTAGTTAACCACACCATGACACAAGTTGAAGTGCGTTGTGAAGCACGTCACCTGCCTGAGTTTATTGAAGTTGACTTGGCTGGTTTTGAAATGGACCAAGTATTACACATGTCTGAACTCAAGCTGCCTAACGGTGTTGAATTGAGCATCGACCCAACCACAGGTGACCATGATCATCCTGTTGTGAGCGTTCATGAGCCACGTGTCATCATTGAAGAGCCTGAAGTCGAAGAGGAAGAAGGCGAAGAGGGTGAAGAAGGTGAAGGTGCAGTAGACGCCGAAGCTTCTGAAAGCGAAGAAGGTGCTTCTGAAGAGTCTAAGAAAGACGGCGCGAAAGCTGACGGTGAAGAAAAGCCTGCTGCTGAATAAGAGCACGTGGCTTTATGACCGTTAGACTTGTCGTTGGACTGCAAAATCCGGGTGCCTCTTATGAGCGCACCCGCCATAATGCAGGAGGCTGGTTTGTCCATTCGTTGGTAGAGCAGCTTGGTGCATCGTTTCGCTTGCATAAAAGCTTTCACGGCGAGGTGGCATCCGTTGAATTAGGTGGTCGCCAATTTCATGTTTTACTTCCCCATACCTGGATGAATCAATCTGGCCGCTCTGTGCGAGCCTTATGCCAGTTTTATCGTATTGCTCCAAGTGAAGTGTTGGTGGCGCATGATGAACTTGATTTGCCAGTGGGTGTCGCACGACTTAAAACAGGTGGTGGACATGGGGGGCATAATGGACTTCGTGATTTAATTGCACATGCAGGTGGTAAAGAATTTCACCGGCTACGTTTGGGTATTGGCCACCCAGGCCATAAAGATTTGGTGCATGATTATGTGCTAGGCAAGCCATCGGCTGATGATAAGGCCGCTATTGATACGGCCATTGAACGCGCAATGGATGTGATGCCTGAAGTGATTTCAGGGGCATTTTCAAAAGCGATGAATGCATTACACTCAGAGAAAAAGCAAGAGAATAAAGAGGGGTGAGTTATGGGCGTACAATGTGGCATTGTGGGCTTACCAAATGTTGGAAAATCCACGTTATTTAATGCGCTAACCAAAGCTGGTATTGAAGCGTCAAACTATCCTTTTTGTACGATTGACCCCCATGTTGGCATGGTGACTGTACCAGATCCACGCATTGATACCATTGCAAATCTTGTTTCGCCTGAGCGTGTGGTGCCGGCTGCAATGGAGTTTGTTGATATTGCAGGTCTTGTTGCCGGGGCTGCCAAAGGTGAGGGGCTTGGGAATAAATTTTTAGCCAACATTCGAGAAACCGATGCCATTTTGCATGTGGTCCGTTGTTTTGAGCAAGACAATGTTGTGCATGTGCATGGTAAAGTGGACCCGCTTGGTGACATTGAAACCATCAACACTGAGCTTGCACTGGCCGACCTTGAAACCATTGAAAAAGCGCATCAAAAAGTGGCTAAAAATAGTAAAAGTGGTGATAAAGAAGCCATCAAAGAAAAAGGCTTACTAGAAACTATTAAGGCGCATCTCGAAGCCGGTGAGCAAGTACGAAGTTTACCAGACTTAGATTCAGTGCAGCATATTTGCAAGCGCTACGGGCTGTTAACCGCAAAACCGATTTTATACATTGCCAACATCGATGACGATGGCTTTGAAAATGAAGCCTTAGCAAAGGTGCGAGCACTGGCTGAGGGTGAAGGGGCAGGTGTATTACCCCTCTCCCTTGCGACTGAAGCGACTTTATCTGAGTTAGATGATGATGAGCGCCAAGAGTTTATGGCTGAGCTTGGCTTAGAAGAACCAGGTCTTCATCAAGTGATTCGTGCCGCTTACGCGCTACTTGGCCTTGAAACCTATTTTACCGCAGGAGTTAAAGAAGTTCGTGCTTGGACCATCCAAAAAGGCGCTACAGCACCAGAGGCCGCTGGCGTGATTCATACTGACTTTCAGCGTGGGTTTATCCGTGCGGAAGTGACCAGTTATGATGATTTTATTGCCTGCGGTGGTGAGCAAGGTGCTAAAGCTGCCGGTAAACTACGACTTGAGGGTAAAACATATATCGTTAACGACGGTGATGTGGTGCATTTCTTGTTTAATGTCTAAGGGCCAGTATTGGAAATAGTATGCTGGTCATCTTTATCATTACTGGTGTTGTTACCACTTATATTTCCTAATGCTTGTTTGAGTTTGTTTTGCTGTTCTTGGGCGATTTTTTGTTGTAACTCGCGTGCAAGTTTAATGCTTGTATCGAGACATTGAAACCTTGCTTCAGTGCCCTCTGTGGATACTCTTGTGGGGGCGTTTCACATTTAAGGGCAAACGAGCATGATTATTTATGAGGTTAATCTTACTATTCAGTCTAAAATTTACCCAGAGTTTTTGTCTTGGCTCAAAACACATATGCAAGAAATGCTTGGATTTCCAGGATTTACCAAAGCGATACTATTAAAACCTGAGTCTGACGAGCGCTTAGAGCAAGAGCTTCTAACAGTGCAATATCAGTTGGAACATCAGCGAGACTTAGACCGATATCTGACCGAGTTTGCGCCTAAAATGCGTGAGGCAGGTATTAAGCGCTTTCAAAATCAATTTTCAGCTGAGAGGCGTGTTTTAAAGCTCTTATCTTGAAAAACTTCTGTAGCCATAGTTTTCTTGATGTGCATGAGGTGTGCCTGGCACCACAATTTGATTGAAGCCTACTCTTGAGGGAGATAGTATAGTTCTATAAGGGGAGGGGGGCAGGTCTCTTGGGTCAATTTCCCCATTGATTTCCTGTAGCTCTTCTAATTCTTTTTGTTCTTGTTCTTGTAGGTAATCGAAGATATTTCGATGTTCGATTGATTTTACAAATAAATAACCATTGATATCGACTCGGTTTCTTGCCCTGTCTTTGAGTAAGACGACGCTCATTCTAAATCTCTCTCGGTAGTGTGCGAGGGTTTCTTTGCCACGAAGCATAACCGTATCATCTGCACCTGCCTGCTCTAGATACCTTGAGACTTGTGCCGTGACTAGAAGTTGTTCTGGCATTTTAAACGCATTAAATCGCTCAGGTCTTGTGCCGCTGAAAAATCGGTTAGGTTGGTATGCTAGGTCGTCAGCTCGAAGCTTTTTACTGTCCACCAGGCTGACTAATTCTTCTATTTGTAAGGCTTCTTTTAAAATACAGACGGCGTCGGTGATACAAGAAAGGCCATCGGATTGTCTGGTGCCTTGATTTACGTAAAAGTTGAACTCCGGGAATAGAGCGGCCATTCTATAGTAGCCTTTGATGCTGTTTCCAACACTTGAGTCAAGAACAATCATGCTTTGCACGCCATCTTTTTTGCATATGACCACAGGGACTGCATGATTTTGTCCATGACTAAAAATCAGGCCTTTTTTTTCACCCTCTTCGAGTTGCAGGACTTCTGGATTGCTTTGTAGATAAAAAAAGTAGGAGTAAACATCGTCGAGTGTTTTAAACTCGTTGCGACAATCAATGCACTGCAGCTTTATCTTATATTTTTCGGAATAATGTTGGCACAAAACCTCAATGCCCTCTGGTGTTGGTTGGTAGATGAAGAGCTGATTAAGCTCACCCGAATGGGCTTCTTCAAAGAATCCCGCTTGCTTTTTAATATAATACGGAGGGGGCATAATGTGATTTTTTTGTTAAAAATGTGAGTATATCATGTGTTTTGTGAGTTTAAAATGGTCGGAGTGATAGGAATTGAACCTACGACCCCTGCCTCCCGAAGGCAGTGCTCTACCAGGCTGAGCTACACTCCGAACGAATCAATAGCTGCGTAACATTGCGTATTGAGCCAATTCGCATAGGGCATTCTTGTAAGTTGACTCAGGCAAAATAGTTAAAGCTTGTGTTGCTTTTTCAACCTCTTTCTCGGCAAGGCTTTTGGTGTATTCAATTGCCTTGGTATCTTCGAGTGCTTGTAAAATATCTGGCAGATATTCTAGTGAGCCCTGAATTAAACCTTCACGGATTTTTGATTGTTGCTCAGGAGATGCTTGCTCGAGCGCATATAAAAGTGGCATGGTGGCTTTACCATCAGCCAAATCATCTCCAATGTTTTTACCGATGGTTTCAGCATTAGAGCAATAGTCGAGTGCATCATCAATCAGTTGAAACGCATTGCCAAGGTGTAAGCCATACGCGTGTAGTGCTTGCTCGGTCGCATCATCCATATCATTGACTAAAGCACCGAGTCTTGCTGATGCTGCAAATAACAGTGAGGTTTTGGCATGAATGATGTCAAAGTAATCTTGCACGGCGAGTGCTGGGTTATGTCGGTTAGAGAGCTGCTTAATTTCACCACAACCAATTTGATGGGTCATATTGGTGAGCACTTTCATGATTTTTAAGCTACCCACTTCAATCATCAACTGCATATATTGGGTAAATAAATAGTCTCCCACTAAGATGCTGGCTTTACTGCCCCAGATGTTGTTGGCTGTTTTACGGCCGCGCCTTAAGCTTGATTCATCGACTACATCATCATGCAGTAGGGTTGCGGTGTGAAAGAATTCAATCATCGCCGCAAGCGTGATGTGCTTATTGCCTGAATAGCCACAAGCCTGGCTTGAGAGAAGTACCAAAAGCGGGCGAAGTTGCTTGCCACCGCTTTTGATGATGTGGTTTGCCAGATCGTCCAGTAAGCTAATCTCAGATTGAATATTTCTAGAGATAAGATCTTGAACGGCAGCTAGGTCATCATGAACCAGGGCGCGCAAATGGTCAATCATGAAAATGGTTCCTGAAGCTTAGCGCTTGATAAAACGGGAAGCCTGGATCCTAAGGGGGAGGACGAGAATTGTCAACACGCCTCACTGGATTTCGCTGGTATCAGAGCGTGGGTCTACTTCACTCATTACTGGAGTTGCATGTCGCATCACTTGAAATGGTTCTTCTTGTGGTGGACTTTCTTTTCTCAGCTTTTGCCAGGCAAAGAGCAAAGCTGTTACCCCAAAAGCAATGATGAAATAATAAAACAAATAAACTTCATGTACGCCATGCATAAAGATAGGTGCGACAAACGGGCCGATGGCTGAGCCTAAGCTGTAGGCAAGCAATAAGCCACGAATGCCTGAGAGGATTTCTTGTTGCTTGAGCTTATCGCAGGCATAGCTGATACAAATAGGATAAATTGTGGTTGCAAATCCGCCAAGAAAAGTCATTAAAATCAAAGAAGATAGGTAGGACTCTATACTGCGCATCATAAATGTTGTACAGAGGACGGCAAGGAGTGAAATAATGATGACGACCAGTCGCCTATCGAATAAATCAGAGCATTTTCCAACCGGGTATTGTAAGAGCATACCGCCAAAAATGAGACAAAACATGACAATGGATACTCGATGTATGTCATGGTAGGTTTCTGCAAATACGATGGGGAATAACCCATAAGCAGCACTTAAAATCATGCCGGCAAAGAAGCAGCCAAATAAAGCCGAAGTCGTTTTTTTGAATAGAACACTAAGCTTCATTGACTCTGTTTCAGCAAGCTGTGGGGCAGGTGCACGGGTAATAGTGAGGGGTAAAACTGAGAGGGAGCAGAGCATGGCCGCTATACCATATAACAGTAAATCATTAGGGTTGCCCAAGTTAATCAGCAACTGCCCAATTGCTTCTGAGGCATAAAAGGTAATCATATAGAGTGAGACAATACGTCCACGTGTTGTGTCGGTACTACTTGCAAGCAGCCAGCTTTCAATCACGATAAAAATACCGGCAGTGCCTACGCCAGTTAAAAAGCGTAGCACGAGCCAAAGCGGTAAGTTATAGAAAATACCGTGCAATAGGCTCATGACCGCAAGGGCTGATGCAAAGGCTGAAAAGGCACGAATGTGCCCGACACGGACAATGAACCGTTCAAGTTGGAAAGAGCCATAGACAAGCCCGATATAAAAAATGCCACTCATGCTTCCAATGAGTAATGGGGATTCATTGTGTGCGTGCATCGCAAGCGATAAGAGCGTCAAAAAAAATCCGCTGCACAGTGCGAATATGAATAGTCCCACAAGCGGTGAGAATGTTTTTTTGATGGTATCTAACATAACAAGCAACTCACACTGCACTACTTTTAATTAATCATAGTCAAGATTGACTTATTTGTGTGGATGATGCCCTAAAAAAATAAATTATAAAGTTTTTTTTGATTTGTTTTTGTTCTTTTGTGTTATAATGTGCCCCCTTTAAAAGCATTTGGTATTTTTTTGTTCTACTATGTTTGGGTCTGTTTTATTTAAAAAACCAAATTATGAAATCACTGTGACTGTGTTTCAGGCACTTTTGTTGCTTGCAGAAAAGTATCAGAGCGATCCGCTCAACCGCGGCAAGTATGAAACCATCAAATCACTCTGTTTGTCTGGTGTACGTAGCTCGGAGGATGAGCGAGTGCTCGAAGAGTTGCTTACAGATCGTGCACTATCACAGTACCGTATTAGTTCTAGAGTGAGGGATGTTAACCAAGATCCGGTGAGGCGTTATTTTGAAAGTCAGTTATGTCATAAAACGCTGATAACTTCACTTGACTTACTTGATATGGGGTTGTTGAAACAGTATGTCAATTCAGCAGTTGACCGTTTACCCTTGGTATATCAAGCAGGAGTGCTTCAAGCCATAAGCGCCCAAGATGTTTGTAGTATGGACAAATATTCAGAAGGCATGTTTGTATTAACGCGTTCGGATAGCTATCAGGCCTTCAAGCCTAATGTTGCTTCAGGTAGGAGTTCGCCAGAAGAAACCCTTGATATACGTAAAGAAAAAATGCATCTTTTAGCAAGTTCTATGTATTTGGCTAGGAAAAATCTAGAAATTTGGGGTTCAAGGGGTACGCTTGCTGCACTTCACTCTCAAGAGAAGGGGCCTTATGATCCTAAAATACGTCAACGTAAAAGGAAGCTTGAGCAAAATGGTCACTCTCAGCAAGTTGTTTCTGACAGAATGGGAATTATGTCATCTTCAATGCCTTTGCCGTTGAATGATGAGCTGTTAGCAGAGAGAACTTCTGATTATACCCGCTCTGTTGATAAGTTTTCTTGCGTGAATGTTGGGTTGAAAGAGTCGCTCAAGCTTGATCAAGTAAGTCCTTTTGTCGGGGGTATTTCTGGTACAATCCTTATACATTTCAGTATGATTGCTGAACTTTTAAAGGCGCAACACTTTGTTTATCAGAAAGATTTGGAGCAAAGAAAGTTGTTTTTGCAGTCCTATATTGCGTATATGCTTTATCAGGCAGGCGGGCACAGCTTAGATGAGTATATGCGAGTACTTAAGCTTCCTGAGGTACAGGAGCGACTGAGAGGTTTACCAGATTTTTTAGGTTTTACATTAGATAGCTTATTCAGGAAGGGCAATGAAGTTGCTTTTGAGGCAGCACTTGGGCGGGCGATGACTTATAATCAGCGCATCTTAAGTGGTAAGAGAGTTAATGAAGAGCTTGTAGCACGAGAGCGGAAGTTAAAACGTCCTGGGTATTTGGGAGAACTTTCTTTTTTTGGACTGGATAAAATCAACCGAATTTCTGTCGTGAATCAATCAAACTGGACTTATCTGCCTTTGTTCTTGTTGATTTGTCTTTTAGATGATAAACGGTTGTCAGAGAAGAAAGATCACTCCATTTTCCATCTGATAACGTGCTTTGTAAATATATCTTTAATGGCTATGTTTGCAGAAATCGTTGGGGCGAAAGTGATATCAGAGACAGAGCGCTACAGACCATAAGTAAAATAAGGTTTATATCAATCATGGCAAATATTTTAGTTATTTCTTTGGATTTTGATTCGTGCACAGATACTAAAGCAGCACGCTCCTGGCTTATGACTTGGCTTATTGATTACCTCTTAGAACATGAAGAAATTACCGATGTGGAGTTTCATTTAAATACGGCCCGGAAAACCGTATGGGAAGATTACAGGATGTCACGCCAGTACGTAAAATTTCATCGCGGGCTTTTTAGCTGCTCACAGCTTGAGAGAAGTTTTATGCCCTGGTTTCAAGAGAACTTAGAGAGTGCTTTTGCGGAGGCTGGTAAGGAAGCGCCCAAGGTGCGGTTTGAAAGACTTGTGCTTGGCGATGTATTAAATCAGCTGCACTCTGGCACTATGCTCGACCATATGCAAGAGTCACGTTACCAGCAGTGGAGTCTAGCCAAAACGCAAGGGGAGCATACGGTTTTAACAGTGCCAGGACAGCATAGCCAGGGAGTTGTCTTGTATGATTCTGAAGAGTTGTATGACGCGTATGCAGAGAAAACTTATGTAGATACATCAAAATTTTTAACGATGTATATGCATCTTCAGAATATTGCTAATCGAAGTCAGTTGGGTGGCAATACTTATCATATTAAGATGTTAGACGATAGGCCTGATATTTTGCATGAAGTTCAAGAACGGTTTTCTGGGGCGCCCCAATTGTTACCGGAACATTGTACTTTACAAACAATTCATTGTTGTATTGATAAAGGGCCAAGGCATGCAATTCCTAAGCCCCTATCGGAAGTAGCTATACAGAATGATGTGATACATGGAACAGCTGCAGCCAACCCAGACTATGCAGAAGATATACGTGCTGTGGTCAAAGCGATGCAAGCTGTACCCAAACAGGGTTCATACCCTAATCCAAGCGCTATCTTTCAGTGCCTTTTAAGACATCTGACTTCAAAGGAGCCAGGTTTGAGCTTTCTGAGGGCGCATCCATTGGTAGATGTTTTTTGGGGGGAAAATGACTCAGATATCGGAGATGAGGAAATGTTACAGAGTGCATTTGGTCAAGGTTCATATAGTGTGAGAAAGCGGTTAGGCATGAGTTGAGGTAATACGGGGGTGATTTAGGGGGATTGTTTCCAAAGTGCATTATACTGAGGACTGTCAGTATTCGTGATTTTTTCGATGGTGGCTAAGTGCTCATCTGCAGATAAATTTTGCTTGAGGGGGATGAGTGCCGAATACCCTAAGGCGAGTTTGCCATCAGGTGACCAGGTGATGCCAAGCGCACTTAAAATGGTTGGAAATAAATCGACATGTAACACCGACTCTCTATTTTTAATCAACTGATCTTCGGTCAGAATTAGGTTAAAAATATAACGCGGGTGGCCGCGCGTCAGCTTATCAAATACTTTATTTTTCATGGCGATATGGTCTCCCATGACTACGATCGTAAGTGTTTTAGACCATCCTTGTTTATCAATGTATTGAATAAAGTCTGCCACTTGGGCTGCACTACACGCTATCATATCTTCGAAACTTTTTCCGCCATGTCGCGCGCAGGTTTGGTTTAGCATGCCATCGGTGCCATGGGTGTCGACGGTGAGTAGGGTCAAATTAAAGGGGTGTTGTTGGCTGATGAGTTGCGCCAGCTTTTGTTTAGCGGCTTGAAACAACAAATCGTCTGGTAAGCCCCAAGCATTCATTTGTTGGGCACTGAATCCTTGTTTGAGCCACTCGTGCTTGCCAAACGCTTCGTGGTAATGATGTGTTTTTAAAAAAGTGCCTGTACCCGAAAAATTAAGAGAGCCGCCTTTCAGAAAGACATTATGGTAGCCCAAATGATTTAAGACATCGCTTAAACAGACTGCCCCTGGCAAGTAGTTGGCAATATTTGAGCCAATATCATTGCGATTAAAGAGGGTGATGACTTTGAGAGGAATACCACACTGCGAAGACACAATGCCCCCCATCGTCCAGTCAGCGCCCGCACTTTGTCCAAACTTTTGAAAGGATAGGTGTGGCTGTTCTAACGCACTTAAAGGCGCGAGTAAGTTTCGGTGAAATAATTGTGTATTTTGATAACTGGACTCCAGACTCTCGACATAAATGAGTACTAAGCTTTTTTTGGGGGAGGGGGGGGTAAATTCAATGCTCGCAGGGTTGATAAAGTGATGGGCAAAGTAATCTTCTTTTGAGGTATGGTAGCTTTGAATAAAGCCTTTGAGATCGTATTGAATACTGAGTGCGAAAAGTCCGGCTATGGCGAACATAGGGGCTATTTTTTTTTTGCCAAAAAGACTTAGCAAGACGGCGGCGCAAAGTGGATAAAGGAGTAAAAAGCGCGCTACAGAGAGCGTAAAATATTTGTTGGCAGACAAAAGGCCAGTAAAGCCGAAGGTGAGCGTTGAGGCGAGCTGATTGATATTGCTCATGCCAACGTAATGATAGGTCCAGATGGAAAATCCAATGAGAAAACATGCTAAAAAGTGCAGGATGACTTGTCGCCAATGATTTTTGAGATGTGGCCAAGCAAAAACAATACAAAGGCTGGCTGCGAGATCAACCGGCCATGCATTGAGCGTTGGCATCGGTGCGCTCTTTATTGATTAGCCAGCAAGGCTGTTGCGACCTTGGACTGGTTCTTTCGGCCTAGGAACTTGCAGATTTTGTCTCCCGCAGTTACGACCTTATAGATATCAACACCAGTTTCAATGCCGAGTCCATGCATTAAATACAAAATATCTTCGGTGGCCACATTACCACTAGCGCCTCTTGCATAAGGGCAGCCCCCAAGGCCTGCAATGGCACTATCAAAGCGATGAATGCCTGCTGTTAAAGAGGCGTGGACATTAGCAATGGCCTGTCCATAGGTATCATGAAAATGCATGGCAATTTGTGCTGTGGGGAGCAACGGTAGGATGGCATCGAGCAGCTCAAGCGTTTGTTTGGGGGTGCCAACCCCGATGGTATCTCCAAAGCTGACTTCATCGACACCAAGCTCTAATAGCTTTTGCGTGACAGAGACAACTTTTTCAGGCGAAACATGCCCTTCATACGGACAACCAAGTACACATGAAATATAAGCTCGAATAGAAAGGTTGTGGGGCTTGGCGGCTTCAATGACGAGTCTGCAGCGCTCAAGACTCTCATCAATGGTGCAATTGATATTGCGCTGGTTAAATGTATCACTGGCGGCTGTAAAAATGGCGATTTGTTCGAGACCTGCCTCGATTGCCTTTTCGAGTCCTTTGGTATTGGGTACGAGTGCTGAAAACAGCACATCTTTAGGTTTATCAATCTTAGTAAAGACTTCGAGATTATCAGCGAGCTGTGGGATGGCTTTTGCCGAAACAAAGCTTGTGACTTCAATGTTTTTTAGCCCCGTGTGAGACAAGGCATTAATGAGTTCAATTTTCTGCTCGCTTGGCACGAAGTTTGGTTCATTTTGTAAGCCATCACGAGGACCAACTTCGATTAGGGTAACCTGCTTTGGATAAGGCATATGGCTTAAGCTTCCTCGCTTTGTGGGGTATCAAGCGCTTTTAAGGCAACGAGCGCTGAGCCTTCATCTACTTGTGCGCCAATCGGATAGAAAATATCAGTTAAGAGTCCTTTGATTGGGGCGCGAACGGTATGCTCCATTTTCATCGCTTCAAGGACTACTAAGTCATCTCCTGCTTGTACTTCTTCCCCTTCTTTTTTAAGCACTGCAACAACAGTCGCAGGCATTGGGGCGTTCAAACTATTTTGGGCAGTATTTTGTTGTGTTGACACACGTGGGTTAGCAACGGGAGTAACTGTTATTGCACCAAGGTGAGTATGAAAAACAGTATGGCTATTATGGATTTCAGTGTAGGCATCTAACCGCTTGTTGGCTGTGTTAATGGTCAAGCGGTTATGGTGATGGACAATGGTCAGTATTTGTTTGTTATCTTGGTATTGATATTCAATCTGGTTAAAACTCGTGGGAGTGAGTTGCACACTGAAGCGTTCGCCATCGATTTCATAGTATAGCGGCCAGGTGATTCGTCCATTCAATTGCCAAGAAAACACATCTTGTAAAAGAGGGCTATTTGTCGCTGGCAAGTGATTTAAAAAACGTAGGCTGGTGGCAAACATGAGTGCATCTTCAATAGGCGGTTTTGGCAGTTCAACAGGATGCGTACTGAGAAACTCTGTGCTGAGCTCCACGTTTTTGAATGCCTCGTTTTGCAGTAAAACGCTCAGGTAGGGCACGTTGGTTTTTACGCCACCTAACATATAGTGGTTTAGCGCTTGCTTGAGTCGACTTAGGGCTTCTTCGCGAGTTTCACCAAAGGCGATTAACTTACCAAGCATTGGGTCGTAAAAACGTGTGATTTCATCTTGATTTTGAAAGCCGGCATCCAAGCGCACGCCATCTCCTTTAGGCTCTTCAAAGACATACAAAGTCCCTGTTGAGGGGAGCCCACCTTGGCTTGCATCTTCTGCATAGATACGACATTCAATGGCATGGCCTTTTTGCTGAATCTTATCTTGTTGTAGGGGCAGAGGCTCTCCTGTTGCAATGCGTAGTTGCCACTCGACCAAATCAAGCCCCGTTATCATTTCAGTCACTGGGTGCTCAACTTGCAAACGGGTATTCATTTCCATGAAATAAAAGCTTTTACCATCGGCATCGACCAGAAACTCAACGGTCCCAGCACCTAGATAATTGATGGTTTTCGCGACCGTGACCGCAGCATCAGCGAGTGCTTTTCTCAAGCTTTGAGAGAGTTTGGGGGCAGGGGCTTCTTCAATCACTTTTTGATGCCGGCGTTGAATTGAGCAGTCACGCTCAAATAAATGTACGACATTGCCGTGACTATCCGCCATCAGTTGAATTTCAACGTGTCTGGGATGCACAATTTGTTTTTCAATCAGCATGGTGTCATCACCAAAGCTTGCAGTTGCCTCACGCTTGGCTCCAGCGAGTGCTTGCTCAAACTCGGAAGCTTTAGAAACTGAACGCATGCCTTTACCGCCGCCCCCTGCAGCAGCTTTTAAAAGCACTGGGAAGCCAATGTCTTCAGCTGCTTTTTTCAAGGTTTTGTCGGTTTGGTCTTTGCCATGGTAGCCAGGGGTGAGTGGTACCTTGGTTTTTTCTAAGCACTGTTTTGCGCGTTGCTTTGATGCCATTAAATCCATGGCAGCAACGGAGGGGCCAATAAATGTGATACCCTGAGCTTCGAGCGCTTTAGCAAATGCTGGGTTTTCAGACAAAAAGCCATAGCCTGGATGAACAGCATCAGCTTTGGCTTCTAGAGCCGCTTGAACGACATTTTCAATATTTAAGTAGCTGGCTTGTGCTTCGGGCTCACCGATGCAAAAGGCGTCATCTGCAAGTTTGACATGTAAGCTTTCGCTGTCAGCAGTTGAGTACACGGCAACGGTGCGAATACCAAGCCGTTTAGCTGTTTTGATAATGCGGCAAGCAATTTCACCGCGGTTTGCAATTAAAAGCGTTGAAAACATAAGCTATCCTAATCCCAAACAGGGGTTTCTTTATTCAAAAATGCCTGCATACCTTTTCTTCCTTCTGTCGATGCACGCTTTTTAGCAATTAAACTGGCTGTTAAATCTTGTAGTTTTTGATCAATCGGTTGATTGGCAACCGTTTGAACCAGCACTTTGGAAGCCCCAACGGCTTCAGGTGCGAGTGCTGCTATTTCTCGTGCATACTGATGCGCATGAGAGGGCAGCTCTTCTTCGGGAATCAATTGATGCACCAGGCCAAAGTTTAATGCGGCTTTGGCATCTATTTTTTCTGCACTCATAAAAAGCCAACTTGCAACACGCTCTCCAAGTGCACGTACTACATAAGGGCTAATGACAGCAGGAATTAAGCCAAGCTTGACTTCAGAGAAACAAAACTGTGCTGTGTCTGCAGCAATGGCAATATCGCAGGCAGCAACAAGTCCTGCGCCACCACCGAAAGCCGCTCCTTGCACCACGGCAATGGTTGGTTTTTCACAATGATGTAGGCTGCTCAAAAGCTGTGCCAGAGCTTTCGCATCGGTGATATTTTCTTCTTCGCTAAACTCTGCCATACGCTGCATCCAGCCTAAGTCGGCACCCGCCGAGAAGTGCTTACCATTTGCGCGCAGCATAATGACGCGAACGGCAGGGTTTTTGGCAGCTAAATCAAGCTCATGTTGCAGTTTGGCAATCAAACCATCATCAAATGCATTGTGCTTGTCGGTTCGGTTGAGTGTTAAAATAAGCACATGTTCATCTAAGTCACATATTAAGTCTTGCACAGCATCTTCTCCATTAGGTCGGTGGCTACATGCGGAATACACCAAACTGGGTAGGTTTTATCGGTGCGTTTTGTGTCGCGAGTAAGCTTAAACCCAGTACTTTTCGGGTATCTTGGGGGGCAATAACACCATCATCCCAAAGTCGTGCACTTGCATAAAAAGGATTTCCTTCCGTTTCATACTGTTCACGAAGTGAGGCTTTGAAATGCTCTTCTTCATTTTCAGGCCAGGCCTTATCTTGTTTTGCATACTTATCCCGGTTGACTTGGGCAAGCACGTTGGCAGCTTGTTCACCACCCATCACCGAAATACGGGCATTGGGCCACGCCCATAAAAAGCGAGGATCGTAGGCACGTCCACACATGGCGTAGTTTCCCGCACCGAAACTGCCTCCAATAATCACAGTGAACTTAGGGACATTGGTATTGGCTACGGCCATCACCAGTTTTGCGCCATGTCTTGCAATACCTTCAGCTTCATATTTACTGCCAACCATAAACCCTGTGATATTTTGTAAAAATACAAGTGGGATATTACGCTGTGAGCATAGGGCAATGAAGTGTGTCCCTTTTAAAGCGCTTTCTGAAAATAAGATACCATTATTTGCAATAATGCCAATTTGTCTGCCGTAGAGCTTAGCAAAACCGCAGACGAGCGTAGTGCCATACAGGGCTTTAAACTCATCAAACTCGGAGCCATCCACCAAGCGAGCAATAATTTCACGCACATCAAATGGCTTACGTGCATCGCTAGGCACAATACCGTGTAGTTCTTCAGCAGGATAGAGTGGTTCTTTATACGTAGCTTTATCTGGCTCTTGGATTCTGGGGCGGTTTAAATGGGTGACGATGTCTCGAGTGAGTGTTAAGGCGTGAATGTCGTTTTCGGCATAATGATCAGCTGTACCTGATTGACGACAATGTACGTCGGCACCACCGAGCTCTTCGGCACTAATGACTTCGCCGGTCGCGGCTTTAACGAGTGGAGGACCGCCTAAGAAAATAGTCGCTTGTTCTCGTACCATGACGGATTCATCAGCCATAGCTGGCACATATGCGCCTCCTGCGGTGCATGAGCCCATCACAACCGCAATTTGCGGGATGTTTTCAGCTGATAACCGCGCTTGATTAAAAAAGATTCGGCCAAAGTGTTCGCGGTCCGGGAATACTTCATCTTGCATCGGTAGATAAGCACCACCGGAGTCTACCAGGTAAATACAAGGGAGATGGTTTTCTTTGGCAATCGCTTGGGCACGCAGGTGTTTTTTGACAGTTAAGGGGTAGTAAGTGCCGCCTTTGACGGTTGCATCATTAATGGCAATGACGCACAGTGTGCCACTGACAAAGCCGAGTCCTGTGATGAGTCCTGCTGCAGGAACACTGTCCTCATAGACTTCATGAGCTGCGAGTAGTGATAACTCTAAAAAGGGGCTGCCTAAATCCAGAAGGTGGGCTAAACGTTCACGAGGCAAGAGTTTGCCATGATTTTTATGGCGTGCGCGGGCTTGCTCATTGCCACCTTCCATAATTTTTTCAAGGGTTTTTTCAAGATTTATAACTAAGTCATTCATGTAAGCAAGGTTAGCCTTAAAAGTGCTACTTGCAGGATTTAATTCGGTGGTTAAAGTGGCCATCAAAAAACTCGGTTAGTGAATCAAATAATTACTTAAGGCAAGAATAAGCCAAAAGAGCCAAATTAGTTGGATGAAATAGGGCATTTTTTTTCGCTTAATTGCCCAGTAGATAAGTGCTGGAATTGCCGCAAGAATAAAGGGGGTTAACACTAAGGTAAGCATATCCCGAATGAGCTCTCCCCAGAAGCCATCACCAAATAGAGGAAGGAGTACATTATTCAAATAAACATAGAACAAGTTAACATACACAAGAAAGATTTTTGCGTATGTGGCAAATGCAATGATGAGTAGGCTAAGTCCTAAGTAGATGAGTCCCTGTTTGAGCATATTGCCATCCTTTTGATTCCTTCCCTACGTCCCGCGGTTTATCCGCGGGACCCATAGAGCAGTTTCATTTTATTTTTATACACATTCAATCGCAATAGCAGTTGCTTCGCCACCACCGATACAGAGTGCAGCAACTCCTTTTTGTGCTTGTTTTTGTTTTAAGGCGTGAATTAGGGTGACTAAAATACGTGCCCCTGATGCACCGATGGGGTGTCCAAGTGCACAAGCACCACCATGAATATTCACCTTATTGATATCTAACTCTAAAGCTTGAATGGCAGCAAGCGTGACGACTGCGAAGGCTTCATTAATTTCGTATAAGTCGACGTCATCTGGGGTCCAACTTGCTTTATCGAGTACTTTTTGAATAGCGCCGACAGGTGCTGTGGTAAACCACTCGGGCGCGCCTGCGTGAGTGGCGTGTGCTTTGATGCGTGCTAGAGGTTGAATGCCTTGTGCGCGAGCGGTCTCAGCCGTCATTAAAATCAGGCTTGCTGCACCATCAGAGATAGAGCTTGCATTACCTGCGGTGACACTGCCTTCTTTACCAAAGGCAGGTTTTAAACGAGCCAACTTTTCAAGTTTTGCGGCATCAGGACCTTCGTCGGCGTCAACAATTTGAGTACCTTTTCGGTTGGTGATGGAGACGGGGGCGATTTCATTGGTAAAAGCACCACTCGTTATTGCATCCAGTGCGCGCTGCATCGACTGTTTAGCAAATTCATCTTGCATCTCTCGGGTGAGTCCGAGTTCACGTGCTGTTCTATCAGCAAATACACCCATTAGCTGGCCTGGCTCGTAGGCATCCTCAAGTCCATCCAAAAAAAGGTGATCGAGCAATTGACCATGTCCAAGGCGGTAGCCTGAGCGTCCTTTGGGCACTAAATAGGGTGCTTGACTCATGTTTTCCATGCCACCAGCAAGCACGCATTGGTTAGTGCCTGCCCGAATAGCATCATGGGCAAGCATCACGGCTTTCATGCCTGAGCCACACATTTTGTTGATGGTTGTCGCAGGTGTTGTATTGGGGATATTGGCACCGAGTGCTGCTTGTCGCGCAGGTGCCTGGCCAAGGCCCGCTGAAAGTACGCATCCAGCATATACTTCATCGATAAGTTCAGAGCTTAAGCCTGATTGTTCGAGTGCCGCAAGATGTGCTATTGCTCCAAGCTGTGGGGCAGCAACATTTGATAAACTGCCAAGCAGAGCCCCTGAAGGGGTGCGTTTCGCAGCAACAATGACAATATCTTCAGGAGTTACAGCACTCATTCTTATACCTCACAACTTTCATCTTGAAATAATTCACGTCCAATCAGCATGCGACGTATTTCGGAAGTTCCTGCCCCAATTTCATAGAGCTTGGCATCGCGCAAGAGACGACCCGCAGGATACTCATTGATATAACCGTTTCCTCCGAGTATTTGCACCGCTTGCAATGCCATTTGTGTGGCACGCTCGGAGGTATACAAAATCACACTAGCGGAGTCTTTTCGAGTGACTTGCCCTGCGTCACAAGCGCGAGCAACCGCATATAAGTAGCTTCGGCACGCATTTAAGTCCGAATACATATCAGCAAGTTTGCCTTGTATGAACTGGAAGGTTCCAATGGGCTTATCAAATTGTTTGCGTTGATGCACATAAGGCAGCACTAAGTCGATGCAGGCCTGCATAATACCAACGGGGCCTGCGGCAAGAATTGTGCGCTCATAGTCAAGGCCACGCATTAAAACACCGACACCGCGGTTTACTTCGCCGAGTATATTTTCTTCAGGGACTTCACAGTTTTCAAAGACCAGCTCACACGTATTTGAGCCACGCATACCGAGTTTATCGAGCTTTTGTGCGGTGCTAAAGCCTGGAAAGTCTTTCTCGATGATGAAGGCGGTAATGCCTTTGCTGCCTGCGTCTTTATCGGTTTTGGCATAGACCACTAAGACGTCAGCATCAGGGCCATTGGTAATCCACATTTTTGTGCCATTTAAAATGAATCGTCCCCCTTCATGATGTGCACTGAGCTGCATGCTGACGACATCTGAGCCAGAGTTTGCTTCACTCATGGCGAGTGCACCAACGTGTTCACCGCTAATCAGTTTAGGCAGATAGCGCTTTTTCTGCTCGTCTGTGCCGTGCAAGTTAATTTGGTTGACACACAAATTAGAGTGAGCACCGTAACTGAGGCCAATTGAGGCTGAAGCGCGCGAAATTTCTTCCATAGCGAGCGTGTGTGCGAGATAACCGAGATTTGCACCACCATAAGCTTCATCTGCAGTGATACCGAGTAGGCCAAGTCCGCCGAGCTTTTGCCATAACTGATTGGGAAAAGTATTTTCAGCATCAATTTGGGCGGCTATAGGGGCAATTTCATTATTGGCAAAACGATAAACACTTTCACGCAAAGCGTCGAAGGTGTCACCGAGGAGATGAGGGAGACCGTGATACATGATGACTTCCGATTTCTTCATTAAATAGGCTAGACTATACCTCGCAGAAGATAAGTTGTGAAGCGTCACATTCAAAGGGAGTCAGTTTATGCGAAAGCGTGTTTTATGGGGGCATCATATTGCTGAATATCAAGAAATGTTTGATTTATCAGATAAAATGATGGCACTAGCTTTACTAGAATATGGGTGTGGGGCCAGTGCCGTGAATGCAGAACTACATGCAAAACATCAGGCAAGTGTTGTGAGTGTTGACCCGTTATTCGTACTTCCGAAGTCAGAACTTCTGCAAGAAGTGACACAGTGTCAGGATGAGCGCATCCAACAGGTGTTAAACGATCCGAGTCAATTTAATGTGACTAGTTATGGCGGGATGGATGCATTTTTAGCCAGCCGCCGTGAAGGTGTAGCGTGTTTTTTTGACGATTACGAAACAGGTGTCCAGGAAGGTCGTTACAAGCCTCTGCCTGGTGCTGGTTTACCATTCGATGATTTTAAATTTGATTTAGCTTTGAGCTCACACTATTTGTTTGCAGGTTCCAATGAGCAATCCATTGAGTTTCATCTAAGTGCGATTCGCGAAATGGCTCGAGTTGCTAAAGAAGTGCGTATTTTTCCTTTGATTGAGCGAGAAGGTACCCCTTCGGCTTTGATTGGCCCAGTATTGCTTGGTTTGCAACAAGCAAATTTTGGCGCTGAAGTACGTGAGGTAAGCTGTGCGCTATATCCACAAGGCAATGCTATGCTCAGAGTTTGGGCGCAGGCATGTGAGGTTTAGATTGAGAAAAACTTTGTAATGCCTCAGTGAATGGTGGGTATATCGGGCTCTCGAGGCTTGGGTAATAAATCATAAGGATCAGTCTTAGGATTGGCAGCAAGCTGATCTAGGCAATTTTTAAGCCAAGGGATAAATTGAGCTTCATCTAATCTG
>JASBUZ010000026.1 GCA_030147635.1 Gammaproteobacteria bacterium | reverse complement strand
AGACGCTCTTTTGATAAAAAAGAGCGCAATAGACTTTGCTTGAAAAGAGGAGCTAAGGTGATGATAAAACTACTTTTGGTTGATTTTAAAGCATACCCGCATTTTTTTAAGCTGGCATAATATTTAAGCGGGAATTGCTGGCCAAACGCCTTATTCTTACAGACTCTAGTGCTTTTTCAACTGCATCTATACCCATTATTTTCAAGTCAGGTGGGTATAATTCTTGGTGAATAGCACATACCATATGATTAATATCCTTAGTACTAATATCGTCATTCCAAAAAATTAATGTCAGCTCTTGCGGCACTTTGCCGGAGGGTAACCCTTGGAATAGCCAAGCGGTGCCTGCATCATTAATATCAATACCCCTAAGGTTAAGTGTCAGCCTTTGTGGTGCATTACCTGAGAATACTGCTTGGAATAGCCAAGCGGCACCTACATCACCAATATAATTATCCCTAAGGTCAAGTGTCAGCCCTTGTGGTGCATTGCCTGAGAATAATGCTTGGGATAGTGAGATAGCGCCTTTAACAGAAATTTCATTATGACTGAGGAGAAGTCTCAGCCCTTGCAGTGCATTACCTGGGGATAATGTTTGGAATAGCCTGCAGGCGCCTACATCACCAATATATTCACCCCTAAAGTCAAGTGTCCGCCCTTGTAGCACATTACCTGATAAAATAAGCTCTACTGCCTCTTGTAAATTCATAAATACCTCTTGACTTAGTAATGAGCACCTCAGCCACTGCGTGGCCACCTCATGAAATAACCATATGCTTTTTTAGTGTACAATATTGCGTAATGGTTTCATAATGAAAAAGGTCGGTGTTGCAATGGTGTTTCATACCCGGTAATGAGCATGGTTACAGAGAATTCGTGGTAGCATCATAGGTGAGATATTTGTGTATCATCCCGTTTGGAAGAGCGCCCAGTTAAAAATACCATGCTTCATGGCTCTATCATTTTCCATTTTCATTTAATCGACTAGCGAGAATAATATGAACAAAAATACACGAAATACCCTATCCCTGTCAGAGGGGCTAACCAAAGGGGGCAGGCTCACCTCATTAAAATATAGCCATTGGGACCTCGTCCAGAAAATCGTTATCCCAACCAACCAGCAAGGTTTCTCACTCGCTTCAAGCTCATTCTTGGACGTGCTTTCTTGACGATCTGCAGTAAATTTAATGCTATTTTTTTATGATGACCATATTGCTTGGCGCATTGCTCTTACGTATTCTACTTTGGTCATCACCAAATGTATACCCAATATCATTCAAAATGCGAGTTCTACACCAAGCTCTGTCATCTCCGCCTGCGCGGAGAGGCATTGTTGCGTAGATAAGCTAAAAAGGTTGTTGCGAGGTAATGCCTCAGTAAATGGTGGGGCCCCGTCATCCTGACTCAAGCCAAAGGCTTGGGAAGGATTTAAGGAGATGTCTCGCAAAGCTCGACATGACGTTGTTCTGGGCAAGAAAAGCCTCGAGAGCCCGATATACCCACCATTCACTGAGGCATTACAAGCAAGCCCATGTAAATATGGGCTTTCAAAAAAAATGCCTCGGTTTTACTTATTGAGCCATGTTTTGCTGCATCATATCCTTTTTCATCATTTGCATGTGGTTGTCCACATCCTTACGCATTGCTTCTTTGATTTTTTCTTTTTGTTCTGGAGTCAGAATTTGGTTCACTGCATGCTTTGTCATGACTCGATGTTTTACGGTTTCTTTCTTAAGTTGACAAGCTTTGTCAGCCAGTTTGTCTAATTTGGTTTTATCAATGTCTTTTGCTTCAGCGATTTGGTCTGCTTCTTCACTCATCATGTGTTTTTCTTTATGTTTTCTAAGCATGAACATTTTGTTTTTTTCTTTAATTGTGTTTAGCTTTCTTTCTTGCTCTGGCGTTAAAGCAAGCTCTGCTTTCATGGCATCTAATTTTTTTATCATCATACACTGCTTCATGGGACAGTCTTCATGCATAGCATAAACTGGTACGGTATGAACAAGCGTCAATGACAGTACTGCTGCTGATAGACCCCCAAAAATACTTTTTTTCATGATTGCTTCCTCGTTTGTGATTAGAAAGATGACATCCTAGAGTATAGTTCAACTAAAATGAGTTACCAGAAAGAAAATTTGTATGCTTTATAGGGTTAGCGTTAAGATGGGGTTAGTGTGAAATAAAAACGAGACAAGTCAGGGAGACTGAATATGCGGACGAGTATAAAGCAGTTGTTGGGAGCGAGTCTTTTATTTGTATCAACTGCATGTGTATATGCCGATGATACCTCCAAACAAATTCAGATGTTAAATAGCCAGCTTCAAGTGCAGCTCCAGCGCATACAAGAAACCCAACAAGAGCAAATACAAAAACTCAATAAGCAGCTTCAAGGCCAGCTTAAAGACATGCAAACTAAGCTACAAGACCAAATACAAAAAGTGAATAAAACCAATCAAGAGAAGATGAAAAAGATGCAAGAAAACTTGCAGGCTCAAATCAAGAAAGTTCATGAAGAAATGCTAACAGGTGGTGCGCTCCCGCAATCAGACGCAGAAAAACCTTCAAAAGGGTCCTCTAGCAAGGAGCCAGTTGGCCTCAAATAAAACCAATAGACTTGTGCTATAACTAATCATATAGGTTTAAATATTTATTGGAGATTGTTATGAGCAAGACTATATCAGAGATTGTTCCCAAAGAGGCGGTTTACCAGCACTTGGACTTGGAAAAAAACACGAAAGGCTTGCTTGAAGAGTTTGACGAGAAGTTAAACGCTTGTCTCGTCAAAATACGAAAAAGTGGTACAGCTGACCAGAAGGAATGTATCAAGTTTTTTCAAGAACAAGCGAATCAACTACGAGCGGTGTTGACCGAGCCACAAGCCAGTAAATTTACTCGAGTAATTAACAAAGCCGGCGCTTCGAGAGAAATTCGAATTGAAGATCAAATGCTTGGGCGTGCAATCAAGAGCTTTGACGCTTTGCTTGAAGGGCGTGCGGACGAAAAGAATAATGAGCAGCTACTCATTTTAGCACGTGATTTGAGTGAGCAGGCTGATGCCGAAAAGCTAGAGGCAGAGCTTTGTAGATTTTTGGGTGCCGCGCTGCTTGTGTTTGCTTGTGTGTTTGCGGTACCAACCTGTGGTATTTCATTACTTTTCTTAATTAATGTAGTTCATGGCGGAGTTGGTGCTGTCGTTCAGGCTAAAAGTAGCCTTGTGACCTCAAGTAAACAAGAAAAACTGAGCTCGTTTTCGGAGGCAGGGCAAGGATTCTTTCCGAGTGAGAGTGGGGGGGCTGATGGGGAGCGTGTGGAGAAGCCAGAGCACGGTCCTACACAGGGGTAATGATTATCTTCTGTCATTAAGCGACCTCCGGCTCAGCAATAGACTCAGTGATTCTAATCATGTTTTGCAATGCTTTTTTCGCATTTTCAATCACCCAGTTTTGGTCTTCTAGACTGAGTCTTTGACGAGTTCCGCTAAACTCATTGACCACATCGCCTGCTTTGACCTGGTTGTAATCCATTGATTTTCCAAGACGTAGTAAATCAAGCAAGGCGACTAAATGCGGTGGGTCGTTACGTGACATGGTGGCACAACCACAACCTAAGCTTGCATGGTTTGTTTGTGAGGGTGCTTCAGCCAAATTAACAACTTGGATACCCAGTGTTGCTGCGTGTTGTTTCAGGTTTTCTACCATATGGTTTTCTGTACCAATAGCGTAGCGCTTGGTTTTTGCGCGGTCATTCACCACTAAATCCCAGATAAACGCGGTGGAACCTGTATATTGCGCGCTGCGAATCACTTCATTTTTGCACTCAGGGTGAACTACTGTAGTGTAGTTCTTCGTATCCCAGTAGGCGCACATGGCCGCGTCATATCGGGTATGTACGGTACATTCGCTAGCAAATAAAATCAGCTCAGCTTTATCAAAGCGTCGGAGGGTTTGGGCGTTTTGTGCATCAAGCTTATATTGAGCGCCTGCGGTGCCACTGGGCCAGTAGGCAATATTATGAATACCAAGCCAGTAGGCGATATTTTCACCCATATGTTGGTCTGGAATAAATAAGATTTTTTTATTCTGTGCACGTGCCCACTGGAAAATCTTTTTCACATTTGAGCTGGTGCATACTGCACCACCCTGTGAGCCTGTGATGGCTTTCACGCGCCCTGAAGTGTTCATGTAGCAAATTGGTAGAATATTTTCAGCACCATAACGTGCATTCAGCTCTTCAAAGGCTGGGTTGACCATAAAGTCTTTGGCAAGCATTTCCATCGTGCAGCCAGATTTTGGGTTGGTGATGTATACCGCTTGAGACTCATGGGCAAGCATAGCAATGGATTCTGCCATAAAGTGCACGGCAGACTCGACAATAATCGATTTTTCGGGATGGTTGGCCGCCATCAGCGCCAGTTGGTAAGAGTCACCAATTTGACCACCAAACTGCTCAATTAAACGGACAATTTCGCCACCCATATAATAATGCGCAAGCAGTAATAAGTTGGGTCCAAAATGGTTTTGGACTTGCGTTAAGTAGGGCGTCATCCACTTTAAAACAGTGGTGAGTTTCCTATCTGGCAGCGCCATATATTCTTCAGCATAGGGAATATAGTCTTCTTGATACCAATCGATTGGATAGTCACTTTGACAAATCTCCATATCTTGCGTGATATGCATCAAGGTTTTTTGTGGGTTGTATGTTATGTCTGTTGTAAACATGAATAATGACCTTCAACTTACGGGAAAGCGTTGGGTTTAAAAAATGTGCATTTAAAGAAGCGTATAAGGTCTCAAATTTGACGCCTAAAAGCAAATTGTTAACGCAAATAACAGGTAAATATTATTTGTGCTATATTTAAACAATATAACCAACTTTAAGGATTCTATCATGGGACATTCAATAGTAGATCAAATGCTAAGAGGCGATGCGAAGTATCGTCCTTATGATTTTAATAAAAAATATGGTGCTAAACATCCAACTGATACGGAGTTGTTGGATGAGTTTGATGAAAAACTAGAACAGGCCTTAGTGAAAATACGTAAAACAGGTAAACCCGAGCATCGGGAATTAATAGCCCTTTATGAATTGCGAGCAAAGGAGTTGTCCATTCTTGCTGCTTGCTCCTCCAGAGAGCACTCGAGAGAGATACTTGCACGTAGCATTCAAACTTTTGATGATTTACTCGAAGGTAAGGATGGCTCAAAAAATCATGAGCAATGTTTGTTGTTAGCACGTGAGTTGGGAAAAGATGCGAACTCACATGCTGCTGCATCTGCTTTTTTTGGTTTTTTAGCGGTTGGGTTTCTTGTGCTGTCAGTTGTATTGGCCGTAGCCGTTAACCCCACATTTCTAATTTTTTTAATTGAGGAAATAGCTTGCGTTCCAGCCAGTGTATATTTTGGAATGAGCAGTCTAGAGGCCTCAGAAGCTAAAGAAGCACTGACTTCATTTACTGAAACGGGAAAAGGCTTTTTTTCGGGTGAGGTGGAGCGTGATGAGCCTGAGAAAGAGGCAGAGAAGGGCTCGTGGTGGTCGAATCTATTTGGTGGGAGAGAGTAAAGCTTGATTGCTGTACTTACTCAAATGGACTAAGCTCCATATTGGTATTACTAATATGGAGTTTGATCTCCCTAATCTATTATGCCAAGGGGCGCAGAGGCGCATTGAGTCTGACAATACTTTCTTGAGCATAGGTATTTTTTTCAGGAAAGTCGTCTCTGAAGTGTCCGCCACGGGATTCACGCCTGGATAATGCTGAGCTGACAATCAGCTCAGCATTTAAAACAATGTTTCTAAGCTCAATGAAGTCTCGTGTAATGCAGTGTGTCCAGTAGTAATCTTCGATAATTTCTTTGCGTTTTTGGATGAGTTGCAATAAGTCATTCAAGCCTGCTTCAGTTCGTACAATGCCAGCATAAGACATCATCTCACCACGCAACCCGAGCCAATGGGCGTTAATTTGGCTTGCTCTGCGATGATTAACAGCTCGTGGTGTGTGCCAGGTTGGAAGATCGTGTTTTAGTGTCCAACGACTTTCAATGCTCTTTTGCGTGGCGAGGGCGGCATTAGAGGCCATCACGACTGCTTCAAGTAATGAGTTGCTGGCTAAGCGGTTTGCACCGTGCAAGCCAGTAAAAGCAACTTCACCGATGGCATATAAGCGCTCTAAATCTGTTTTGCCATCAGGCGTTGTCAGAATACCACCACATTGATAGTGCGCAGCGGGTACTACTGGAATCATATCCTGGCTCATATCAATGCCCACCGAGGCGAGGGTTTGATAAATTTGCGGGAAGCGTTTTTCTAAAAAAGCTTTGGGCTGATGGGTAACATCTAAGTAGACAAAAGGATTTTCACTTTGCTCTATTTCATTAAAGATGGCACGGGATACCACATCGCGCGTTGCTAGATCTTTTTGTTCAGGTGCGTAGTGTGCCATGAAGCAGGTGTTGGTGTCGGCATTACACAAAACACCGCCTTCGCCGCGAACAGCTTCCGAAATTAAGAAATTACTGATATCTGGATGGTAGAGTAGTGTGGGGTGGAATTGATAAAACTCCATGTTGCCAATACGTGCACCAGCACGATACGCCATGGCAACACCATCCCCTGTCGCAACCATGCTATTGCTGGTATAACGATAGGTTTTACCAGCACCTCCAGTCGCCAGGACCACACAACGAGCCAGATAAGTATGAATGAGCTCAGTATTGCTATCTAGAATATAAGCACCCAACACTTCGCCTTGATGATGAGCACGATGGGGGTGATATTGGGTAATTAAATTGACGGCCGTATGGTACTCGAGGCAGGTGATATTTGGATGCTCTTTGACTTTTAAAAGCAGTGCATCCATCACGGCAAGGCCAGTTCTATCTCCAGCATGTAAAATACGTCGATGACTATGCCCGCCTTCTTTGCCGAGTGCATATTGATTTTTGTGAGTCTTATCAAATTGTACGGTGTGTTGTTCGAGTTGCTTGATAGCGTCTGGGCTTTTTGCAAGCATGGCTTCAACGTTTTGTTGATAGCAAAGGCCATCGCCTGCTTTTAGGGTATCTTCAATATGGGCGTTAATTGAGTCTTCTGGAGCAAACGCGGTTGCAATGCCACCTTGAGCATAGCGGCTGTTGCACTCACCAAGGCTTGTCTTGCTGATGAGGCAAATCTTGGTTTTGGGATTATGTCGTAAAGTTTCAAGACAATAATGTAGGCCCGCCAGGCCACCGCCAATGACGAGCACATCTACATTGATGGTATCACCCTGCTGTGAGAGTCCACCGGTCATGAGAAGGCTTTTACCAAAGCGCCAGCGAGGCCCGTATAGGCATTGGGAGTGAGTGCCAATAAGCCTTTTTTGGCGTCATCTGGAAGCTCAAGGCTTTCAACAAAGGCTTGTAAGTTATCTTGGTTGATTTCTTGGCCTCGTGCAAAATCGCGTAGAGCTTCGTAAGCATTGGGGAGACTATGACGTCTCATGACCATCTGAATGGCTTCTGTGACTACTTCCCATTTGTCGTCTAAGTCTTTTTTGAGTGCAATAGCATTGATTTCAAGTTTTTCATTGCCCTTGGCAACAGCTTGATACGCAATAAAGGAATAAGCAAAGGCAACGCCTAAGTTACGTAAAACAGTAGAGTCTGATAAATCACGTTGTAGGCGAGACTGCGTGAGCTTATTAGCAAAGTGATCAAACAAGGTATTAGAGAGCCCGAGGTTCCCTTCAGCATTTTCAAAGTCGATTGGATTCACTTTGTGTGGCATGGTCGATGAGCCGACCTCGCCTGTAACTGTTTTTTGCTTGAAATAACCAAGTGAGATGTAAGTCCAAATATCACGGGTGTAATCCAGCAAGATATTGTTGATGCGAATCATGAGGTGTGAGACTTCGGCAAGACCATCATGTGGTTCAATTTGTGTGGTATACGCACTAAATGATAGCCCAAGCCTGGTAATGAATTTAGCACAATGTTTACGCCAGTCTACTTTTGGGTAAGCAACAATATGTGCGTTATAGTTACCGACAGCACCGTTACACTTTGCTGAAATGAGGACTTCAGCCAGTTGTTGCAGCGGACGTTTGAGGCGTGCTGAAAAGTTAATCAGCTCTTTACCGAGTGTGGTTGGGGTGGCTGGTTGGCCATGTGTGCGGCCAAGCATGGCAGCTTCACCGTGTTGCTTGCCAAGCAGGGTAATGCCACCAACAATTTCAGCAAGTGTTGGTTGAATGACTTGTGCAAGTGCTTCTTTCACCATAAATGCGTAAGCGAGATTATTAATGTCTTCGGAGGTGCATGCAAAATGAATGAAACTGGTGACTGAGCTAAGCGGCTTAAATTTCGCTAATTTATCTCGTAAATAATATTCTACTGCTTTGACGTCATGGTTGGTTTTTTTCTCGTAGGCTTTGACAGCTGCTGCTTCTTCTTCATCAAAATTTGCAATCAGCCGATTTAAAAAAGCTTTTGATTCATCCGTAAGTGCTGGAACTTCGACAATTTTAGGGTTTTCAGCTAGAGACTCAAGCCAGCGAACTTCGATGAGTAACCGGTAGTAAATTAAGCCAAACTCACTAAAAAACGGGCTTAAGGCGCGCGTTTTTTTGAGGTAACGTCCGTCAACAGGAGAGATCGAATTAAGGGCAGATAGATTCATATAAAAACATTTATGGGCAGTCAGTTAAATTTAGAGCCTTATCATAGACGATTATGCCGCGCGATAGAAGTTGCACACGGCATGAATTTCAGTAGAATGAGGCTTATTTTCGAAGGAATCGAGAGGACTTATGCCCGATATAATTTACACAATGGACTTTCAACATCTTGGTATGGACGCACTAGACCGTGTTGGTGGCAAAAATGCATCGCTCGGTGAGATGATTAGCAATCTAAGCGAAATGGGGGTCAAGGTTCCAGGTGGCTTTGCAACTACAGCCGATGCCTTCAATGATTTTCTCGACAATGGTGGCTTGAGACAAAATATCCAAGCAGCCCTGAAAGGCTTGGATGTCGATGATGTCGAAGCACTTGCTCGTGTGGGGGCAAGTATTCGAGAAATGATGATGCATGCACCATTCAGTGATACTTTTGAAGCTGCAGTACGTGATGCCTATCAAGCTTTGACGAACGCCATTGGGCACGACGAGTTTACCGTGGCTGTTCGCTCATCAGCAACCGCTGAAGATTTGCCTGACGCTTCTTTTGCAGGTCAACAAGAAACCCTTTTGAATGTGAAAGGTGTTGATGCAGTGCTTGTTGCAATGAAAGAAGTTTTTGCTTCCCTTTATAACGACCGTGCGATTGCTTATCGGGTGCACCATGGTTTTTCACATGAAGATGTTGCGCTTTCTGTTGGCGTGCAACAAATGGTGCGTAGTGACTGTGGTGCCAGTGGCGTGATGTTTACGCTGGATACCGAGTCAGGGTTTGACCAAGTCGTGTTTATTACCTCATCTTATGGGCTCGGTGAAATGGTGGTGCAAGGCGCGGTAAACCCAGATGAGTTTTACGTGTATAAGCCAGCACTTCGTGCCGGACGAGAAGCTGTGATTCGACGTAACTTAGGTGCGAAGGCACTTGAGATGATCTATAACACGGATCCTGAAGCAACCAGTCGCGTGACTACACAAGAAGTTGATGAAAAAAGGCGCCTTGCGTTCTCGCTTACCAGTGAAGAAGTCGAGCATTTAGCACGGCAAGCCTTAATTGTTGAAGATCATTATGGCCGTCCTATGGATATTGAATGGGGGAAAGACGGCGTAGATGGCTCGATTTATTTGCTGCAAGCGCGTCCTGAAACAGTACAAAGCCAGGCTTCAGATAAGCAAGCGATTGAGCGCTATACCCTAAAAGCAAAGGCTGAAGTTTTAGTTGAGGGCCGAAGCATTGGTCAGCGCATTGGTCAAGGTCGTGTCCGTGTCATTAAAGACGTGTCAGAAATGAATCGTGTTCAAGCAGGTGATGTATTGGTTTCTGATATGACAGACCCCGATTGGGAACCTGTAATGAAACGTGCCTCAGCGATTATTACCAATCGTGGTGGTCGTACCTGTCACGCAGCAATTATTGCACGAGAGCTAGGTATTCCTGCAGTTGTTGGTTGTGGCAATGCAACGAAGGTGATTCCTGATGACGCTGAGGTGACGGTGAGTTGTGCCGAAGGGGATACAGGCTATGTGTATCAGGGACTTATACCCTTTGAGCGAACAGTGCTTGACGTAGAAACTTTACCAGATTTACCGATGAAAGTGATGCTCAATGTCGGGAATCCTGAAAGAGCGTTTACTTTTCAGTCGATTCCAAACTCTGGCGTTGGTCTTGCTCGGTTAGAGTTTTTAATTTCTAACACCATCGGCATTCACCCTAAGGCGCTGTTGCAATTTGATACGCTAAAAGATGCGAAACTTAAAAAACAAATTGCTGACAAAACAGCAGGTTATGACTCTCCTGTGACTTATTATGTCGAGCGCTTAAAAGAAGGCATTGCAACGATTGCTTCAGCATTTTATCCAAAACCTGTGATTGTTCGCTTATCTGATTTTAAATCGAACGAATATGCCAACTTATTGGGTGGTGATGTGTATGAGCCTGAAGAAGAAAACCCAATGCTTGGATTTCGAGGTGCATCAAGGTATGTTTCGCCAAGCTTTGCCGATTGTTTTGCGCTTGAGTGCGAGGCTGTGAAAGCGGTTCGTGAGGCCATGGGGCTGAATAATGTCGAAGTGATGATTCCATTCGTGCGAACAGTGCCTGAAGCAGAGAATGTGATTGAGGTACTCAAAAAGAATGGCCTAGTCCGTGGTGAGCATGGGCTTCGTGTGATTATGATGTGTGAGCTTCCTTCCAATGCATTGCTTGCTGATGCTTTCTTAGAACATTTTGATGGCTTTTCGATTGGCTCGAATGACTTGACACAATTGACTCTGGGACTGGATAGAGATTCAGGTTTAATTGCTGAGCAATTCGATGAGCGTGATCTTGCAGTCAAGGCGTTGCTTAGTCTTGCGATTGAGGCGTGTACCCGTGCTGGAAAATACATAGGTATTTGTGGACAAGGGCCGTCAGATCATCCCGACCTTGCTTTATGGTTGATGAAAAAAGGGATTAACAGTGTGTCGCTGAATCCTGATACAGTCCTTGAGACAAGCTTAATGCTTGCAAAGCAACAATCTGAACCATTGGATGTGTTGTCATGAGTGATACCCTAAAGCGACGTTTATTCTATTTGGTCGGCTTCTTTCTTCTGGCAAGTTTATGCTTGCCAAAGATGGCTTTTGCCGCGGGAAAAGGTGGCCACTCTGACCCTGTGGCTTCAGTCGTTTTATGGGTAACTCTCATTTTCTTTTTTGGCGTGATGGGACGCTATATTGCTCAGTTTTTTAAGCAGCCTGGTGTTTTAGGTGAGCTTTTGATGGGGGTGCTCTTAGGAAATATTTGTTATTTCTTGGGTGTGCCTTTGGCGATTGTGCTGCGTGAAGGTGGCACGGTTTTTCATATTATGGGAGAGGTTCTAGCGGGAGAGGGAGTGGCAAACGCCGTATATACCTCGTTTTCAACCTTACCTGAGGCACATCAGGTCACAGCAGTATTACAAGGCCACGAAGGCATGAATTTAATTCGTGTTGCTTATGTAGTCGATAGCTTTTCCCGCTATGGGGTGATTTTTTTACTATTTATGGTGGGGCTAGAAACCTCGATTGATGAAATTAAACATACAGGCCAAGAAGCAACTCGAGTGGCACTAATAGGTATTTTAGCACCCATTTTACTTGGTTTTTTAGCGACTTTATTATTGATTCCAAATGGCTCCTTAAAAACAGATTTATTTTTAGCTGCAACCTTATCTGCAACCAGTGTGGGGATTACTGCACGTGTACTGAAAGAGCTTAAAAAAATACGGACACGTGAAGCAAAAACCATTTTGGGTGCCGCCATGATAGATGATGTATTGGGATTGATTATTTTGGCGATGGTCAGCAGTGTGGTGCTAACCGGCAATGTTAGTTTAGCAACCCTTGGACGTGTTTTATTGCAAGTGATTCTCTTTTTTACCGGTGTATTATTGATGGGGCCTTCAATTTTGCGCGGGATGGTGAAACTTTTTGGTTTTCTAGAGCCATGGGAGTCAAAGTTAGTTATTTCTTTTGTATTTGTCATGGCGCTTGCATGGCTTGCGACAGTGGCTCAGTTGGCAAGTATTATTGGTGCGTTTTCGGCAGGTCTTATTATTCACGACGGTTTTTTTGATGGTCATGCGCTTGAGGGTGGTAAACGCGATAAACAAATTGGTGAACTGGTCGCGCCCTTTGAATCCATTTTAGCGCCGTTATTTTTTATGCTGATTGGCATTCAAGTTAAAATAGAAGCATTTTTAAACTGGCATGTGTTGTTAATTTCTGCAGGTTTAATTGCTGCCGCTGTTGTAGGGAAGCTCGTGAGTGGTTTTGGGGGTAGTAAAAAAGATGATCGCTTACTGATTGGTATTGGTATGTTGCCTCGGGGGGAAGTTGGTTTGGTGTTTGCGTCAATTGGCCGTACGCTTGGTGTGCTCTCAGATAACCTATTTTCAGCGATTGTTTTGATGGTCATCGTCACAACTGTTATGGGGCCTCCGTGGTTAAAATTACGCTACGCACGCCAAGCGGAAAAAGAGTCATAAATGTTAGATACTAAGCAAGTAGTTGAGGATGTGGCGCGTGCCCTAAAAGAAGACGTGGGTAGCGGTGATATTACAGCTGAGCTTATTGCTGAAGATGCTTTTGGCTCTGCCTGTATCTTATCGCGTGAGCCTATGGTCTGTTGTGGCATACCTTGGGTGAATCAGGTTTGTAAGCGGGTTGATGCAAATATTCAGATTGAGTGGCTAGTATCTGAAAGCGATAGGCTTGCAAAGCCGCAAGCACTTGCAAAACTAACAGGACCAGTTCGTAGCTTATTAACAGCTGAGCGCACCGCACTTAATTTTTTGCAAACTTTGTCAGGCGTTGCGACAGAAACAAAGCGCTATGTGGACCGCCTTGTTGGCACCAAAGTCAAACTCCTGGATACGCGTAAAACGTTGCCTGGTTTGCGTTACGCCGAAAAATACGCGGTTTTGTGCGGTGGTGGCGTGAATCATCGTTTTGGTTTGTTTGATGCAGTCCTGATTAAAGAAAATCACATCAAAGCTTGTGGCTCTATTAAAAAAGCAGTGAGTACTGCGCGTGCACGTGCCTTGGGCCGTTGGATTGAGGTTGAGGTAGAAAGTTTGGATGAGTTAAAAGAAGCATTGGGCGCGGCTCCTGATAGAATTTTGTTGGATAATTTTGATGAAGCGATGCTGGTCGAGGCCGTTGCTTTGAATACCTCTAATGCGATAGCACTAGAAGCATCAGGTGGGATTGAGCTCTCTAATATTGCTCAGATTGCCAAGACAGGGGTCGATTATATTTCTGTTGGCGCCATTACTAAATCGGTGCGTGCGATTGATTTGAGCTTGTTACTGGATGATGCTGCATGAAGCCAACTTTAGTCTTTACAGGTGGTGGCACAGCAGGCCATGTTACTCCTAATTTGGCACTGATTGAACAGTTAAAATCTGATTTTGAGATTGCCTATGTTGGCTCAAAAAGAGGGGTTGAGCAGCAAATGGTAACAGCCAAGAAAATTCCGTATCATGCTGTTCGTTCTGGCAAGTTACGCCGATATTTTAGTTGGCAGAACCTGCGCGATCCTTTCAATTTAATGGTAGGGATTGTCCAGTCGGCAGTTTTACTGCGTCGCTTAAAACCTAAACTTGTATTTTCAAAAGGTGGATTTGTCGCATTACCTGTGGTGATTGGGGCATGGATAAATCGTATTCCTGTGATTGCGCATGAGTCGGATTTGAGTCCGGGGCTTGCTAATCGTTTGAGTTTTCCCTTTGTCACGAAGGTATGTGTGACTTTTGATGCCGGTAAAGCGTACTTTAAAAAGCAAAATAAGGTGCTGGTTACAGGCACACCGATTCGTCCAGAGTTACTAGCAGGGAGCCGTGAAAAGGGACTTGAGTGCTGTGGTTTTAATGGCACTAAGCCTTGCCTACTGGTGATTGGAGGCAGCCAAGGGGCGAAAGTATTGAATCGCTGTGTCAGGGAGCAATTGGATGCTTTATGCGATCAGTTTCATGTAATTCACTTGTGTGGCAAAGGCAAGCTCGATAAGGCGCTACAAGCGCGTGAGAATTATTATCAGCTGGAATATGCAGCCGATGATTTGCCCGATTTATTCGCAGCAAGTGATATTGTGTTATCCCGAGCTGGTGCGAATGCGTTATATGAAATCCTAGCGCTTGCTAAGCCACATGTACTTGTGCCACTTTCGCGTCGGTATAGTAGAGGCGATCAGATTGATAATGCACGTTACTTTGAGCAAAAGGGCATAAGTTCAGTGCTTGAAGATACAGAAGGTTTGTCCTCTGATTCAGTGCGAGATGCACTTGAATCAGTGTATGCGCGGCGTGAGGAGATTATTGCGCGTATTAAAGCACTGAAGATTCAATCAGCAACGTCAGTTTTGCTGAGTTTAATACGAGAGACGATCCAAGCCCACCAGCTCTACTTTTGATCCGGCATAGTTTTCAAACTGAATAACCTTTGGGTGCTCGATGAGTACACTGGCCATGATTAGATACTGATTATTCTGAAGCACCGCAAAATCAGCGAGTTCTCCGATTTCTTGTTTATTGTCTTCACTCATTAAGCGCAGGCCAGGATGTAAGGGAGCATCAGTTTCAATGATGAAACATTGGGGGGCATATTTGAGCTTGGCACGGTAATGTGTGCGCGCAATAATTTCTTGTCCTCTGTAGCAGCCCTTATTAAAGTTTAGGTGGCCCGAGGTGTGTAGCCCTAGGCGATGAGGGAGAAAGATCCCACGGGACTCAGGGTAGATGGTAACTTCACCCTGTGCGAGTCGTAGTTGATGCCATGCATGTCCACTTGCCAAAGTATTTTCCTGTTTGATATTATTCAGCACTTCGTTGTGGACCAGAAGTATATAAAATCCTTCCCCTAGGTGATAAACACATGCATTTTCTGTTGCATGTACCGCGTATTTTTCCGAGGGCCAAGTGCCTGCGATAGGAAGCGGAGCTGTTGTATCTTGCAGATAGAAGCCAAGTAGATGATAGTTGGTTTCAGCTTCAAGGGTAACGCGTGATAATATTGCGGTTTTGGAGAGGGATTTTTCGGTTTTTTCGAGTAAGTTTTTTGGCAATATCAGGTGCAAGTTGTTATGGAACTGAAGTACATCAGGTAGTGCTAAAACGCGTCCTTTTAAATTACAAAACGCGCTTTGTCGCATGGTGTTGGCATTAACTGCTTCAACATCACAGCTGAGTTGGCCTTGTAGAAAGCTGGTTGCATTTTCACCCAGTACTTTAAGGGCACACAGGCTGGATAAATCAAATAAGGTACTTTGGGCAGGGAGCATTGCTTCACTCAAAACAGCCATTATAAGAGATGGCGTTGGGAGTTACAAACTAAAGCATGAGAGAGAAAATAGAATGACACCAGAAGAGTGGGTAAGTGTGCAGTCAACGCCTAAACTACGAGAGATTGCGAATACAGTCGTACAACATGTTCAACATATTTCTCAAGCACAGTATCTTGATCAGATTCACTTAATGCTTACTGATTTTGCTAAGAAGCTGGGTAATAAGCGATATGTGGTATTGCTTGCCCAACATGAAGAAAGTGTTGGGGCAAATCAGATATCAACAGCCCTAAAATCGGTAGAAATACGCAAGCCTGAGGCAGTATTGAAGCTTGAAACCATTTCGAGTTACCTAAAAAAGCATCCTAAAACTAAGCAAGTTTTACTGGTCAGTGCTCCAGCTTTTAACCCAAGACAGGTACGACGACGTTTAGAGTCTGTTATGACAGGTTTAAACGTTGAGTTTTATATTGGTATCCCCTATATGACCAGGGCTGTAGAAAACTACTTTTCTTGTAGGATAATGTTGGCTCACCAAGCTGTTCCAACTTTGACGGATGTATTAGATGAGCAATCTATTGGATATGCCAAGCGGCTTGGTTTGAGTGAGTTTACGGAGTCTACTGCGCTGACCTACTTTAATGATTTTGAGGTGAGTTCTACGTTTCGGGCATTTAGAGAGCGGGACGTTCTTTGGACGCTTAATGGCGATGTACTACTTGAAGACTTTTTAAAGTCTCAAAACTTGCCACTTACGACCAAATTTTCTGAAGAAGATGTAGCAAAGTTTGATGCATTTGTCATGACGGTACCCTGTATGGAAGCGCATGGTATGTTCTTTTTAGATCAATCTGCTGTTTCTCTTGCAGAGAAGCCAAGCCATGAAGAGCTTGTAGAAGAAAAAGAGCCAGAGCATGAAGATTTTGTGGAGGAGGATGGGAGTAGTATTTGTTCGTTTATGTAGGCTGCGGAGCACTTTGATGACTGGATGTAGCCGCCGCCGCATCATCATCTTTTTTATTAGAGAACATAGTATTTCTTAATAGAGGCGATGGCGAGTCATCAAGCTCCAGTACTTTGAGTTGGTCTTGTTGTTTTGGAAGTTTGGGCACAACCATCTTTCCTGCGATGGTTGCAAGTACCGAGATGAGTGCGGCCGTAAAAAGCACACTCGCTGGCATCATGTTGCTAAATAGCAGCACGGCCCCAGTCGAGACAATAAAAATAGACACGAATACTTTGACGGATAAAAGGTATTGATTATAAGTGCGATGCTCATCTAAAAGCTCGAGAAAATCACTCATCTCGCCATTATCTTTATACTGCTCTTGCATTTTTTGGATGCGACTGTCTCCTATAAAGAGGCGTAAGCTGTGCAGTATTAAATTGTAGGTGGGTTGGATGATGATAGTATAGGCAGCAAAGGTTGCAAGTGGGCCTGTGAGTACAAAGGCATTGAGTAAGCCAAGGGCTATCCAGCCAAAGTCATACGCAAGTTCCCACCAGCGTGCATTCATATTTAAGTGCGCTTGATGTCGCTCTAAGTCGGATAAGGCTTGCTCGTTTTCGTTGGGTGACCACCAGTGTTTGAATAAGTGATGCAAGTTTGTCAGAAAACGTGGTAATAAGACGAGTGCTTGATAAACAAGAAGCGTGCGTAAGAAGTTATCCAGGGGAGTCATGAAGCGCCCATAGTACTCAAAGTTATTGATGAGTGGGATAGACCAAAGCACCATACGACGTCCTCGCATTACGATGAGTCGCCAAAAGTCTGCTTGTTGCGTGTTAGTTCGAATGGCTTCTTCGTGCGCGTCAATGGGGGTATCATGATGGAGTTCAGGGGCTTTTTTTGGCACATCAAGCCCTGTTTTTGTTAAGAAGTCACGACAAAACTCTTGTGAGCGTTGTAGTGAGTGTAGCTCGAGTTGTGTGCTTTGTAGGTGAATACGCTCGAGCACTTCAGAAAAGAGCAATATGGAAGCAGCAAGGCTCTTTTGCTGCGCTTGATTATAATGCTGGGCATTTTTAATCAGTGTTGCGCACAGTACGTGGTATTTTACCTGTAAATAGGGGAAGTCTAAGATAGCACTTGAAAGTTGTTTTGCTGGCAGTTTTTTTAGAGCATCGCCAAACACCCACTGGTTGTCCTTGAGGGCGTCAGTGGAAGATAGTCCGAGTGTTTGTAGCAGTTCCTTTGCTAAAAAATGTAACTGAATGTCCTGTTTAGGCATAAACAACTCCTAAATTTAAAACTGTCAGTCCTCATCAAGCCGAGAATGTGATTTTGTATCTGGCATGATGATGTATACAATCAGCGACAAGCTGATGCAAAGGGAAACATAGATAAAAAACCAAGGCTCATGCCCGATTTTTTTAAACCAAAGTGCTAGGTACTCAGCGGTTCCTCCAAAGAAAGAAACAGCGAGCGCATAGGGCAGACTTACCCCCAGTGCACGGATTTCTACGGGAAAAAGCTCTGCTTTTACAATGGCGTTGATAGATGTATAGTTTGCAACAATAAGCAGTGCTGTCGTAATCAACGCGAAGATCATCCAACAATTCTGTGTGGTGCTGAGTGCTGTTAGAATTGGGAAGGTGGTGAGTGTGCCTAATACCCCAAAGGTAATGAGGAGCGGTCTTCGACCAATAAAGTCTGATAGTAAACCAAACAAGGGCTGGACCAGCATAAAAATAAATAAGGTAGAGGCTGAAAGCATGGTAGCTGTATCACGGCTTAAGCCAATGGTATTGACGATAAATTTTTGCATATAGGTCGAGTAGGTATAGAACGCCAAGGTTCCACCCATGGTTAACCCAATCACAATGAGTATTTCTTTCGGGTGCTGCAAAAGTCCTTTAAGCGGATTTTTTTTGTGGGTTTCCGGGTCTTCGTTGACAAAAGAGTCAGTTTCTTTGATACGACAACGCAAGTAAAAACCAACGTAGGCACCAAACGCTCCAATTAAGAATGGAATACGCCAGCCCCAACGGTAGAGTTGGTCTGCGGTTAATAAGTAGCGCTGCAAGATAATCAGCACGGACAGCGCAATGAGTTGCCCCATAATCAAGGTGACATACTGAAAGCTTGAGTAAAAGCCGCGATAACGGCTGGTGGCCATCTCACTAAGATAGGTTGCACTAACCCCGTATTCTCCGCCGACGCTAATGCCTTGGATAAGGCGTGCAAATACCAGAATGGCAGGCGAAAGTAAGCCAACAGAGTCATAGGTTGGTGCAAGTGCAATGAGCAATGAACCAAAGCACATTAAAATCACAGAGAATGTTAGTGCTGATTTTCGGCCTCGCTTATCGGCATAAATCCCCATTAAAAGCCCGCCAACAGGACGCATTAAAAAGCCTACAGCGAAAATAGCGGCCGTATTGAGTAGTTGTGCGGTTAAGTTGCCTTTTGGGAAGAACGATTGTGCGAAGTAGAGAGAGAAGGCTGAGTAAATGTACCAGTCGTACCACTCGATGAGATTTCCCAGTGCCCCACCGAGAATAGATTTGATTCGATTTTTTGTGTTCAGTAAGCGTACCTTCATACAGTCAACTCTAAGTCCATTTGCAACAGTTTACGATCTGATGCTGTTCAAAAAAAGTACTATCTTACAAGATTATGGATAATTTAGCAATAGGTTTTTAATTTGGGGTAGTCTTTGTTTGGTGAGCACACTGAGGTATATTTGGCGGTGTAAATTTGATAGCAAGTCTATTTTGATTTTTTTCTAGGATATCCATGTATAAAACTCTAATTGTTGCAGATGATGAGGTTTTTGAGTTCTTAAAAGACTACGTGTCTGATGTACTGATATTTTCTGAATATTTAAAAGAATATCCAAAACTTAATGAACCTAAGGTTCGGCTAATTAACTTGTGTGATGTAAAAGATTATCTAAGCACGGGATACTATTGCTCATTGCTTGCAGAAGCTCGGAAACACACGGTGTTACCGAGTGTAAAGACGATTAATTCATTAAGAAATGATATGCAAGATGAAGAGAAAATTCAGTTAAAGAAAAGCTATACAACGAATTTGACACCAGACGTGCATTTACAGGAGTTGATGATTTTTTTTGGGCGAATTGAAACGCTCGAGTTACAGAAATTAGCAGACTTTTTTTTCAACCAATATCCTGCGCCGATTTTAAAATTGAAACTTTTTTTTGAGTATGGTCAATATAGTGTGCAGATCTCTTCGTGTTCGTTTGCCTCACTGAATGAAAAGGATAAAACACGATTTGGTCAGTATTTAATGAGTCATATTCAGTCTGGTAAAAAAGTAGGAACGAAGAGAAAGCAATATCGCTGGAATATGGCAATTCTTGTCAATCCTGATGAAGAACTACCACCAAGCAATAAAGAGGCCATTATTCGGTTTGTTAAGGCAGCGGGGAAACTGGGTATTTTAGCAGAGCCGATATCGATTGATGAGATAAGAAATCTCAATGAGTATGATGCATTATTTATTCGGGAAACCACAGCAATAGATCACCATACTTATCGTCTTGCCTGCAAAGCTGAAGCAAATGATTTAGTTGTTTTGGATGATCCAACATCTATTTTACGGTGTTGTAATAAGGTATTTTTACATGATGCTTTTACTTATTCTAAAGTACCTTCATTAAGGACAGAAATAGTTGCAGATGCGTCACTGGCATCGCTGGAAGACATTGAAAGCACATTTGAATATCCATTAATTTTAAAAATGCCTGAAGGTGCATTTTCTAAATATATTTATAAAATTACTTCTCGAGAGATGCTGAAAGAAAAATTGGAATTTTTATTGCAGCAGACAGCTTTAGTTTTGGTACAAGAATACATGTACACAGAATATGATTGGCGGATTGGTATTTTGAATGGTAGGCCGATTTATGCCTGTAGATACTATATGGCGCATAATCACTGGAAAATTTATAACCATGAGTCGAAGCGTTTCTTCTCTGGAAAATTTGATACGTTAGCCACATTTGAAACCCCAAAAATTGTTCTAGATGCAGCTATTCGAGCTTGTCGCTTGATAGGCTCTGGGCTTTACGGCGTGGACATTAAGCTTGTTGATAAGGCTGCCTATGTGCTTGAGGTAAATGATAATCCAAGCATTGATCATAAGATAGAAGATGATTACTTGGGTGATGAGCTTTATATGTTAATTGCATCTGACTTTTTAAGAAGGCTTGAGGCTCGTGGAAAATAGTCCAAGTGTAGGGGAAGTTCGCATTGTTTGCTCAAATGATTTGGAAGATTTACTTGCCATTGAAACCGCTTGTTTTGTGACTGATAATCTGTCGAAACGTCAAATGAAGTATTTAATTCATCAGGCCAAAAGGATTTTTTTAGTTATAGAGTATGCGAGTCAAGTAATAGCCTATGCCGTAGCACTACTTCCTAAATTACCAAGACCTGCACGATTGTATTCTATTGCAGTATTACCTCAGTGGTGCGGGCTTGGTTTAGGCAAGTGTTTACTCGTGTCTTTGATAGAGGCAATCGGTGAAAAGGGGTACGCAGAGTTTAGGTTGGAAGTCGGTCAGCAAAATAAAGGAGCTATTAGGTTATATGAGACATTAGGATTTCATCCGATTGCTTATTTACCGAATTACTATTTGGATAAGACGGATGCTATGCGAATGTCATTGGAGTTTAAGGCGCTTACTGAATATTAATTCGATTCATCAATTTAAATTGTGTCGTGTCAGATGTCCATATTTTAAGAAATTCAAAATAGCTTGTTGAACTTGTTTATTATTCATCATGAATGTATGACTGACAGGAAGAGTGATAAAGTCAGTCATCGTTGGGGACTGAGCGCTAGATATCGAAACTTTTCCATCATTTTTTTCATGAAAGAAATACGTCGAAAAAGGAACCCAGCTAAAAGTCCCAGTAATAATGCCTATTTTAATGCTTGAGGGAAGTGGTTCATAGATACGCTTAGTCCCTAACTCTTGTCCAGCGGGTCCCATAACCATCCGAAATAGCCAGGTGTTTTGCAGTAAGTCAACCAGTGGACTACCATGGTGTGGGGGGCTTAGCATCACGATACGTGATAGCTTAGGCACAGAGTGCGTTTCTAGATATTTCTCGAGTACAATACCGCCTAATGAATGAGTTACAAAAGAGATGTGGTCTGGGTGATGTATCAGGCACTGATTGACCATAGGTTGGACGTATTGATTGGCTAATGTGTTTATGGAAAATTGAGTTGCGGGGTAGCTTTGATTTACAACGAGATAACCTGCTTGAGTAAGGATTTTTTCAAGCGAAAACATGGCATGATGCGTTCGGCCAAGTCCGTGTAATAGTACGATGCAATCCTTTGTTTGAGCTGCATGGGCTGACATACAAAATAGGATGCTGAGTATGTAGGTTACTATTTTTTTCAAGGGAATAACCAGGGCCTACGCATGAAAAATTTTTTTGACGCAAATTAAAAGGTGTTTAACCGACATGGAGTTTTTCCTCATTAGGCTTTTGATTGATTGGCCTGGTTTTTGTTTGCATTTCTGAAGGCCATTCAAAGCCCACTTTCTTA
>JASBUZ010000025.1 GCA_030147635.1 Gammaproteobacteria bacterium | reverse complement strand
AGACGCTCTTTTGATAAAAAAGAGCGCAATAGACTTTGCTTGAAAAGAGGAGCTAAGGTGATGATAAAACTACTTTTGGTTGATTTTAAAGCATACCCGCATTTTTTTAAGCTGGCATAATATTTAAGCGGGAATTGCTGTAAGTTAGCTTTCGGGCTACACATGAACAGATGACTTTAGGCGCTTCGCCTTCAAATACCCTTCAGCAGTCACCTCCCCCAAACCTAAGAACCCATCTCCTGGCGCGTACAATCGAACAAGGCCTGCCGGTAACACTAGTTCAATCTCAGAAATCACCCGGCCTTGATACAGGCCTTGCTTCACATCCTCCCCAATATCAAGCTGTGGAAATTGAATCACAGCACGCTCAGGGGGGAGTAGATGCGCGCGCCGCGCTTCCAAACTTTCTGCCTCTAGGTCTTCTAGGCGCCACATGGGCTCATGCTCAAAGCCTGCCGTATAGGTCCTATGTAGCTCCGTAACATAAGCCCCTACACCAAGCTGCTCGCCAATTGTTTCAATTAAAGAGCGGATGTAGGTCCCCTTACTGCATTTTACTGAAAGATAGAAACTTTTAGCTGCAAGTTTATGAAAGTTCATATCATAAATCGTCACTTTTCTTGCTGGACGCTCAATCACTTCTCCACGACGCGCATAGGTATACAAGGGTTTTCCCTTGTGTTTGAGTGCAGAATACATCGGAGGAACTTGCTCAATCGGACCTGTTAGTTGTTGTAATACCTGCTTTAACGCTTCTTCTGACACTTGAATATCGGGGCTAACCGGGTGAATCTCGCCCTCTGCATCTCCAGTACTACTCCAGGCACCAAATACACCAGTCACATCGTATGCCTTATCCGCGTCAAGTAAGTATTGTGAGAACTTTGTCGCTTCTCCAAGGCAAACAGGAAGCATGCCAGTCGCCAGCGGATCAAGACTACCTGTATGCCCGGCTTTAGCAGCCCCCAGCAAGCGCTTTGCACGCTGAAGTACTGCGTTGGAGGATAACCCCTTAGGTTTATCAACCAGCAAGATACCGTCAACTGCTTGCATCACCGTCATTTGCTTTGTCAATTAAACGATTCAGTCGCTTGCCATATTCAACAGATGCATCGTACACAAAGCTAAGCTTGGGCACTTTCCGAAGACTCAAGCTCTTTGCAAGCGCTGTTCTTAAGAAAGGGGCTGATGCATTTAAGACAGCAACTACCTCATCCGGATCATCATTGATAACTGTAAAATAAACTCGAGCATGGCCTAAATCTTTTGAAATAGACACTTCGAGGATTGTCATCCATTGAGGAAGACGTGGATCGTGTATTTCATGCTGAATCAGATGTGCAAGCTTACGCTGCATCAATCCAGCGATACGGTCGGGTCTCCGACTACTACCTTCTTGCATCATAGCTCTCGCTTCACCTCAACCGTTTCAAATACCTCGATGACGTCACCCACTTTGACGTCATTATAATTTTTGACACCAACCCCACACTCAAGACCTTGACGTACTTCATTGGCATCATCTTTAAAGCGTCGTAACGATTCAAGCTCACCCTCATAAATCACTACATTATCACGCAATACGCGGATAGGATTATGACGTTTCAACATCCCTTCAAGTACCATACAACCTGCAATAGCACCGAGTTTTGGTGAGCGGAAAACATCTCGTACTTCAGCAGTACCAACGATGTGCTCTTTGAAAGTTGGTGCAAGCATCCCTGAGAGTGCTGCTTTCACCTGATCAACAATGTCATAAATCACACTGTAGTAATTCAAGGTCACAGACTCTGCCTCCGCAAGGCGCTTAGCACCAGCATCAGCTCGTACGTTAAAGCCAATCAAGAGGGCTTGTGACGCTATCGCTAAATGTACATCTGATTCGGTAATCCCACCCACGCCGGTTGAAATCACTTTCACTTGCACATCATCGTTAGATAATTTCGTTAGAGCATCAGAAATCGCTTCCACTGAACCTTGTACATCAGCTTTCAATGCAATATTCAGTGTTTTCACTTCACCGGCATTAATCTCATCAAACATACCTTCTAGTGTGTTTTTCTGGCGTCTTGCGAGTTTCACGTCACGGAATTTGCCTTGGCGGAATAAAGCAACCTCACGCGCTCTCTTCTCACTTGGCACAACCACTGCTTCATCTCCTGCATGTGGAACAGCAGATAGACCAAGGACTTCGACAGGAATAGAAGGACCTGCAGAAAGTGCTTGCTCACCATTATCAAGTAGCAGCGCTCGCACTCGGCCGTACTGCAAGCCTGCCAGCAACATATCCCCTTTATTGAGGGTGCCACTCTGTACCAAAATACTCGCAACTGGACCACGCCCTTTATCTAGACGTGACTCAATGACAATCCCCTTGGCAGGGCCGTCTTTGTGCGCTTTCAGCTCTAACACTTCGGACTGCAGTAAAACTGCATCCAGCAAATCATCAACGCCTTGCCCCGTTTTTGCTGAAATTTGAACAAACTGGGTATCTCCTCCCCAAGACTCAGGAATCACATCATGGCTTGAAAGCTCATTCATCACACGATCGGGATCAATTTCAGGTTTATCAATTTTATTGATAGCGATTACAATTGGTACACCCGCAGCTTTAGCATGTTGAATTGCTTCAATGGTTTGCGGCTTCACACCGTCGTCGGCTGCAACCACAATAATCACAATATCAGTTGCCTCAGCACCTCTAGCACGCATTGCGGTAAATGCTGCGTGACCCGGAGTATCTAAGAAAGTAAGCTCACCCTTCGGAATAGAAACATGATATGCGCCAATATGCTGTGTAATACCACCGGCTTCACCAGCCGCAACTTTAGTACGACGAATATAATCAAGGAGAGACGTTTTACCATGGTCAACATGCCCCATGATGGTTACTACAGGCGCGCGAGCTTCCTCTTGCCCTGTTTGTGCATCAGCATGTGCTTCGCCTAAATCAACCTCTAAACTGTCTTCAGTCAGTGCATGTGCTTTATGGCCCATTTCTTCAACCACGATCATAGCCGTTTCCTGGTCAATCACTTGGTTAATGGTTGCCATAGCGCCAAGACCCATCAAAGTTTTAATGACCTCAGCTCCCTTAATGGACATTCGCTTCGCAAGCTCTGCAACAGTAATTGTTTCAGGTACGGCAACATCATGAATCACAGGCGCCGTTGGTTTTGCAAACCCATGTGTTAAGCTCTCCTCTGCCTCACGATAACGGTCTGACTTTTCTGAGCCTTTTCGTTTCTTCCCTTTATGACGTCTACCCTGTCCTGAGAAACGCGCCTCACTTTCGTCTCTGGCAGAAGGTGCATATTTCGCTTTCTTCTTGGCGCCACGCTTCGCGTCTGAACGTGACTCAGATTTAAAGTCTTCTTTTAAGTGTTTTTTATCTCGTGCTTTCTCTTCAGTGTGTACCGGGGCAGCTTCAGGCTCAACTGGGGCAACCTCTTCAACTTCGGACGCTTCTTCGGCCACATCACTGTCTGACTCGGCAGCAACTTCTTGCTCTTCAGAGGATTCGACTTCAGCGTCTGCCTCAACTGCTGTGTCTACCACAGGCTCATCATGCACCTCTGGTGCCGCCCCTAAGTCTACTGTAATTTCCTCTTCTTCAACTTCTGGTAGCTCAGGCTCAGGTAAGCTACTTCGTTTGACGTAGGTCCGCTTCTTACGAACTTCAATATTGACTGTCTTACCTCGATGCGCATCAGCGCCCAACGTGACCTGAGACACACTCTTCCGACGCAAAGTAATACGCTCTGGCGCCGCTTTTGAAGTATCTTGTGCTTTGTTCAAATTCAAATAACTCAGTAAGGCCCGTCGCTGCTCTTCGTTGACCGAGTCATCTTCTTTTGTAATAGACAAGCCTGCACTCTGTAGCTGGCTTAATAAGCGCTCAACAGAGATTCCAGCATCCAAAGCCAGTTGCTTCACCGTTACATCCGCCATGTCTCACTCCTCATTCAGCCATTCGCACCGATTTACAATTCACACTCATTACGCTTTATCAGCTTCAAACCATGCTTCTCGCGCTTTCATAATTAAACGTCCAGCGGTTTCTTCTGTCATACCAGGAACATCTAACAGTTCATCAACCGCATGCTCTGCAAGGCCTTCTCGCGTTGTAATACCTGCAGCCTGCAAGCCTTCTAACAGCTCAGGGGTCATCCCTTCTAGTGAAGATAAAGGCGCAGAATCGCCATTAGAGCCCTCTGCACTGCCACCTGTTAAAGCTTGTGTCAATAAATGATCGTTGGCACGGTTTCTAAGCTCATCAATGATTTCTTCATCGAAAGCTTCAATGGCAAATAGTTCTTCTTTAGGAACATAAGCTACTTCTTCAAGTGATGAGAAGCCACTTTCTATCAAGAGTTGTGCAATTTCGTCGTCCACCTGCAACGCTGAGGTAAACAAATCAAGAATCTTCTGTGCTTCCTCTTGGCTTTTGCCTTCGAACTCTTCGATGGTCATGACATTAAGCGTCCAGCCGGTCAACTGACTTGCTAAACGAACATTCTGTCCGCTGCGACCAATCGCTTGAGAGAGCTGAGAAGCATGAACCGCCAAGTCCATCGTGTGTGTATCTTCATCAACCACAATAGAAGATACCTCAGCTGGCGCCATTGCGTTAATCACTAATTGTGCAGGATTATCATCCCAAAGCACGATATCCACTCGCTCGCCACCAAGCTCACTAGAAACAGCCTGAACACGTGCACCGCGCATCCCGACACAAGCACCCACAGGATCAATTCGTCCATCATTGGTTTTTACTGCAATTTTAGCTCGGCTGCCCGGTTCACGTGCAGCAGCCTTAATTTCAATCACACTCTCACCAATTTCAGGCACTTCAATGCGGAATAACTCCACTAACATCTCATCACAAATTCGGCTCACTAAGAGTTGTGGACCCCGTGGTTGATCTGAAATCGCATAAAGATAAGCGCGCACTCTATCATTCGTTCTAAACATTTCTTGCGGCAACATCTCGTTACGTGACAAGAAGGCTTCTGCTTTACCACCTAAGTCGATAATAATATGTTCACGTGTCACTTTCTTGACCGTGCCATAAATTAGCTGCCCAAGCTTGTCTTTGAATTGATTTTCAACCAACTTACGCTCTGCTTCTCGCATTTTTTGTGCAATCGCTTGTCGTGCACTTTGCGCTGCAATGCGACCAAACTCAATGGATGGCATCAACTCTTCAATACGGCCAGACATCTCAATATCTGGTACACGTTCGCGTGCTTCAGCAAGGGTCAACTCTCGCTCTGGGAACATCAACTCATCATCAGGCACAACATCCCAATAGCGGAAGGTTTCGTATTCACCTGTTTTGGGGTCAACTTTCACACGAATTCCCATATCCATCCCTGAAAGCTTACGGGTTGCAGATTCTAAGCCTGCTTGAATAGCTTCTAACACGGTTTCTTTTGAAACCCCTTTTTCGTTGGATAATGCCTCAGCAACCAATAACAATTCTTTGCTCATGCTTCGCCTCGTTCACCAGTCAAATGTGCCTTCAAAATATTTGAAAAAAGAAGGGTATGCTCATTATCTTCTTCCATTAACATCAGAGCATCCTCTTCTGCTGCTTTAATTACACCTACAATCTTTCGCCGACCGTTCACCGGAACATTCAAACGAACTTGTACTTCCTCACCCAAATAGCGTGCGTATTGCTCGGGATAAAACAAAGGTCGTGGCATACCAGGCGACGAAATTTCTAGCTGGTACTGCCCCGGGATAGGGTCGTGTACGTCAAGCAATGCACTCACTTGGCGGCTAACACGCTCACAATCATCCAACACAACGCCTTCAGGCTTATCGATATAAATACGCAAAAGCCCAGAGCGGCCCTGCTTTTGATACTCTATGCCCCAAAGCTCAATGCCCATGTCTTCAATGCTTGGGTGCACTAATTGTTCGATATCTTGCTCAATCATAAAATCAAACCGTCAGATAATAAAAAACCCCATAAATGGGGTTCTTCTAAAAAGTGGTAGCGGGGGCAGGATTTGAACCTACGACCTTCGGGTTATGAGCCCGACGAGCTACCAGGCTGCTCCACCCCGCATCAACTGGAAGTGATTATACGGGGAACAGCCAGCACACGCAAGCTTTTTAATTAATCAAGTGGATTACATCCCCCTTTCTCAGGGGGTTTACAGGGTCCATCACACCCACTCCCGGTGCAACAGTCACACCCCCCTCCCTCTGGTGACTCACATAAAGGACAGCCTTTGAAGGGATTCATGCTGTCATCAAGCATGGGTTTAATAAGACCTCGTACACCTTCGCTAATCACTGCAAAAGCTCTGAGCCTTGCCGATAAGTCAAGACTATTCATCGGTCTCACCAAATCAAACAGGCGCTCTTCTATGCCAAGCAGCAAGCTCTCCCACTTCATACGCAAACGATCAGCGCTCAGTTCTCGAGGAAGACTTGCTATTCGCTCGAACAATTCAAGGTGCATACCTTTTAATGCCATTAACAATCTTTTGGCAGCAAGTTCTTTTTTCTCTGGTTCTCCTTGATAATCAACATTGGCATTCAAAGCATTATAACGACCACTCGCCAAGTCTTCATCCATATCTTCTAGCGCGTCGTATAAATAAACATAGCGACCTAAATAACGCCCTAAAAGACTAATCGTCGGCTTGGGCAAACTGGACAGTGCTTTACTGGCTTCCAAAGTAAAAAGCTCATAGCAGTTTTCTGTGGGCAAACATGCTTTGGATAGTTGACTTGTTTTTTCTGCTTCGTAACACGCTTCAAGCTCAAGATTATATTTAAATTTATCAAGCAGCTTAAATCCCTTGAGTGATTTTTTAGCTTTCCTCATTGCTGGAAAGTAAGCAAGTGCTCGTACTTTGGTCTTGAAGCTTGGCTCATCGAGTGCGTTATCTTTCAGCTTAACACCAACCGTAAAGCTACATACTGCTGCCAAAAACTTTTGATGCTCAGTCACCTGTGATTTCTTACCGATCACGCCAAGTTTCTTGCAGTTTTGGCATGCAAAGGGGTGCTCTTTGGATATTTTGGTTTCAGTCAATAACCAGTCAATGGTGACAACATCGTTAATGAGCGCAAAGCGATTCAAAGCACCACACCCCGTTGCTGATAACGCAGCACACAAATTGCAATAACTGGCATGGTAAAGCGCTTTACTCTCTGCCGGAAGGTATTTAAAAGAAGGCTTCAGAATTCCAAACATAAGCTCACCAACACCAAGTTTTAGTAAGAGGCTTAATCGCAAGACCTACCAAAATAATCAGGTAAATCCACCAGCATACTGTCCCGAGTATTGGGAATAGTACTGCCAACATAAAGGCAAAGAAAAAAGTACTTAAAAACAATAAAACCTGATTCGACGGATTATTACTTTTCAAGAACGCATGCGCCTTTTCAAAAAAGCTCCCTTCTTGTGAGAAGAAATGGATAGCTAAAGGCAGCCAGCATAAAACAAATAAAATCAGATAAAACCACCAATCCAAAAAAGATAACCTCGGATATAAAGTAAAAATCATGAGGCCAAAGACAAAGTAGACGGATTTCACTAGGGATAAATCAACTAATGTGAATTTTTGTAACTGCTTAGATAGGAAACTTTCAGCGCTCATCACAAAACCTCCTGTTTTGAAAAGTCACTTGAAAAATCTAGCCTTAATTTCAACAGTATCACAGACAACCCTCGGGGGCTATCTATGAAACCTTTTCCAAGCAGGTTACGGCGTATGAGACATACTGGCTGACTCAATCACTTCTTTACAGCCTTGCAAAATATCATCTATGTGTTCAGGGTTATACTCTACTATAACATTTTTTGTTCTCGGCATTTGGCTTGCCCTAAATAAACTATAACTCGTCAGGCCTGCTGCAAACGACACACCTACAGCAGCACTAATCCCGATTGTACTCATAGTAAAAAAAGAGGCAGCAGCTAAAATCACGATCAGCAAAGCACTACCACTCACCATGCCACTCGCCATACATCCCCAAAAAAGAAATGTACTTGTAGGCGTCGAACTATAAGATGAGCACACACGACTACCCTTGTGGCAAGTGACATGAAAACCTTTTTCACTTCTGTTGACTCTCTGCTCGGTCGTACGCTTGCACTCCAATTCGAAAGTATAAGCAGGTGAAGCTTTCCAATGATTATTGAGTAAGCTTGCTAACTGATCGAGATCAATCCAAAAATTAACCTTTACCGCTTTACTATGATCCCGCGCACTCATCTTCCACTGTTGCTGAACCAAAATGTGGTTTCGTTTTTCCGGGATAGGGGTTGTATGAAATACCGAGTAATAAACTCTACGTAGAAAGTTCTCATCAAAGGCTTTTGGTGGTAACACCTGCTTGAGCGCGTCGAAATACTTTTGTAATGGTGTTCGGGTGCTTTTTACACCCCAGATATGCTCTGCCTCAATGCATGATAGGCTGTTACCGCTCACTTTGACTAGTGCATCAACCAAGCTCTCAAATATAAGCTTAGCTTCTTTTTTGGACCATACAGACATCAAATCAATCACAAGAACTAAAAACAGTCCATTGTGACCTATATTTCACCTAATGTCTAGTAAAAAGCTGCCTTATTTCACTTTCATCAAATTCAAAGTGCTCATTACAGTAGTCACAACTCACTTCAATAAAACGATTGGTACTCAATATTTTTAAAGCTTCTTCCTCTCCCAGCACCGTAATTGCATGAAGCATTTTCTCAGCACTGCAAGGGCAAAAAAAACTCACAGGTTGAGGCTCAAAGAGCTGAATCGTTTCTTCATGAAAAAGTTTATTCAATAAAGTTTCAGTATCCCAGCTTAACAATTCTTGTTCAGTCAGTGTGTTGGCTAAAGTCTGGATATGCTCCCAAGCTTCATTTGAATCCTCTATTTCTGGCAACTTTTGTAACAATAAGCCAACTGCTTCTTGCTTGTCTTTATCATAGGCCAGCCAAAGCCTTGTCTCTAATTGCTCTGATTTCAAAAAGTAGCCTTCCAATGAGTCACTCACGGAGTGATGATCAATTTTTACAATACTCTGATAGCGTTGATTGGTTTTATTTTTTTGAATGGTAATGACAAGTTCACCCGATTCAAAATTTTTTTTGAGCTCACTTAGCAGGCTTTCTTTATCCCACTGTGCTGTCGCACGCACTCGGTTCAGGTGATCACACTTGGCAACCAGCATTTTAAGAGGACCCTCCCCCTGAAACTGAACCGTCAGCTGACCGTCATACTTTAAAATCGCTGAAAGCAGAACTGAGGCACATAAGGTTTGACTCAAAAGCTCTGTAATTTCAATGGGATAATGATGCTGCGCTAGAATGGTTTTCAAAGCACCGTCAAATCGGACTATTTTTCCTCGAACACAGGTGTCTTGAAATATAAATCGTTGCAAAGTGTCTGTCATGGGTTGAATTCACTCTAGTCAAAAAAAGAGACTTTACCCGTTGCAACATCATACATTGCACCAACCACCAAAATTTCTTGATTGGCCAGCATTTCACGCAAAATATCGCTTCGATCTAAGATATGGTGGACACTCTCTTTAACATTAAGCGCTGCAACTTGATTAACAAAGTGGAGGTTACTACCAGAGCGCTCTGTCTTCTCTGAGGTCTCTGCTTCAATTGCTGGAGAAATCTTCTTCAAGAGCCCTGTTAAATAACCCAACTCAGCCCCATCACAGGCTCCTTTGACTGCACCGCAGCTGGTATGACCTAAAACAACGATGAGCTTTGAACCGGCAAGCTTACAAGAAAACTCAAGACTTCCAATAATATCATCATTAATAATATTTCCGGCAATTCTCGCATTAAATACGTCGCCCAAACCTTGGTCAAAAATCAGTTCTGCAGGTGCCCGTGAATCAATACAGCTCAAAATAGTTGCAAATGGATATTGTCCTGCCGCTGTTTCATTCACTTGTTGCAGTAAATTTCGGTTCAAGCGCATATTTTGCAGAAATCGCTCATTGCCTGCTTTTAGCAATGCAATTGCTTTATTGGGCGTTAATTTTGCCTGTGCTTCTTTAGTTAAGGTTCTCATGTTGACTTATCTCCGACAAATTTTTTTCGATGGTCTTACAAATATCATTGAGTGGCAAATGACTCAACTTCTCTCTCGAGAAAGGATTCTGCAGCTCCACTCCTATTTGGTCTAATGAAAACAAGGCATATGAAACTAAAGCTGTAATCAACGGATTTAAGTAAATCGAATAATCGACCAACGCAAACGGCAGCATCAACAAAAAGAGTAAAATAAAACGTCTCGACTTTACAGCCATGACAAACGGCATAGGTGTTTTCAAAATACGTTCACTCGCGCCCTGACAGTCAACAACTATCTCACGACAAGACTCTGCCTGCAAAAAAGAAAACTCGCCGAGTGCTTTTTCATCCACAAGCTCACTGAGTAAAGACGCAATTTTTGTCGAAATAAAGTTTGGTTTATGCTTTGCATGTTGTAACTCTTCATAAATTTGTGCTTCCAGCAAGTGCTGAATTTCGGAGATATCATCACTTCGTCTTAGACAATTTTTCATGAGATAAGGCATTGCTGCTGTATATGAAACTATCTTTTTTGCTATATCACTTTTATTTTTTTGAGTGTAAGTCATAACAATGATGGCCAAATTTCGACTACTATTAACCACATTACCCCATATTTTTCGTGCTTCCCACCAACGATCATAGCCTGCATTAACACGAAATACTAAAACGAGCCCCATCACAAGACCCGCATACTCAAAAGGACTCACAGAAACAGATACCCAAGCATGAACAAGGGAAAGTAGGGAAATAAAAGTTGCATATAGCGTAGCAACTAAAACTTTCTTCAGAACTTTGGGGGTTACAGAACCATTAATCGCTAAAGCAGACTTCAGGAAGTTATCATATTCATCTTTATTTTCGATTTCTTTATTAGGAGTAGGGGGCATAAAAAATCCTATGCGAAAGCAGCAAGGCAACTTGCAATCAAAGCACTTGGAAAAATGCCCAAATACAGCAAGCTCAGACCATTCACCGAAAAGATAAACTGTGTTATCCGTGGCAAGTGAATTGGAGCAGGGTCAACCGGCTCGTCAAAATACATCACTTTCACCACTCTTAAGTAGTAGAATGCGCCAATCACTGCAAAAATTAAGCCAAGTATTGCAACCCATAGTAATCCTGCATCCACTAATGCTTTAAGCACTAAAAGCTTAGTTAGGAAGCCAACCATAGGAGGCACACCTGCCATAGAGAATAAAATCAGCATCATCAAAAAGGCAAGCCATGGCCTACGCTGATTCAGCCCACGCAAGTCATTAATATTCATCACTTCAACGCCTGCACGAGACAATAATGTGATAAGACCAAAAGCAGCTACCGACATCAGAGCGTAAACTAGGATATAGTAGAGTGCCGCACCATAACCTTCAGGGGTTGCCACCAGAATTCCAAACAGCGCGTAGCCTGCATGCGAAATTGTCGAGTATGCAAGTAAGCGCTTAATGTTGGTTTGCACAACCGCGAGGATATTCCCAAGGCCTGTTGAAACCAAAGCCAAAATCAGCACCAAATGCTGCCACTGACTCACCAAGTCTCCCCAGCCAATGGTGAGAATTCGAATCGCCATACCAAGTGCTGCAATTTTAGGGGCCGCACTAATAAATAACGTTGTGCTATTTGGTGCGCCATCGTATACATCTGGTGCCCACATATGAAACGGTGCTGCAGCGAGCTTAAATGCTACACCGACCACTAAAAAGACCAGCGAGAAAATTAGTAGGCCTTGCTGCTTTTGAAAAATATCTGTGCCTAGTACTTTAGCAATTGCATCAAACTCAAGCGCACCCGTCGCACCATACAAAAGTGACATGCCATACAGTAAAATACCTGATGCCATAGCCCCCATCACGAAATACTTCATAGCGGCCTCAGCGCCTTCTGTCTCTGTTCGACGGATAGCAGTCATTGCATACAGAGGCAGTGAAAATAGCTCAAGCCCCAGGTATACAGTCAGTAAAGAGTGCGCTGACACCAAAACGCTCATCCCAAGCGTTGAAAAAAGCGCAAGAACAGTATAGTCACCTGCAGAGATACCGCGTTCCTCTAAATACTCCCGCCCGTAAAGTAAGCTCAAAAAAACCGTCATGCTAATAAAAATTTTCATGAGATGTGACATCGCGTCACTCACAAATGCATTCGAAAATAACAGTTCTCGTCCTTGCCCTAGAAAAAATGCACTCTCGCCAGCCATAGCCAACAAACCAATGGTTGCGACAAAAAAAGCGAGAGTCGCACCACGGCGTGGAAAAAATAAGTCACTTAAAAGCGCGATACATGCCGTTATCAATAAGGTGATTTCCGGGAGCGCCAAATGCATATGGCTTAGTAATGCAGTTGTCATAATTTAACCCTGATTCGTTGCTTTAATTTTGGAATGGTCTGCTTGTGCAAGCGTAGAACTCACTGACTGGTGCACGTAGTCAAGCATTGGCTTCGGATAAACCCCCATGCCAATCACCATCAGTGCAAGCAGTGCATATGCGCTTACTTCAAACTTGGATAAATCTTTCAGGGCCGCAACCGGCTTATGTACGATAGGCCCAAAAATCACGCGCTTATACATCCAAAGCGTGTAAGCTGCACCAATAATCAATGTAGTTGCAGCCCAAAAGGCAATCCAAAAGCCAGCCTTAACACTTCCTAAAATGACCATGAACTCTCCGACAAAACCAGAAGTTCCAGGAAGGCCTGCATTCGCCATAGCAAACAGCATAAAGAACGATGCAAACACAGGCATCGAGTTCACAATGCCGCCAAAATCACTAATGTTTCTGGTATGCATACGCTCATAAACAAAGCCAACGCCGGCAAACATTGCGCTAGAAACAAACGCATGTGAAATCATAATAATAATGGCGCCTTCTAAAACAAGACCTGCACTTTGCATGCTATTTTTTGCCATCATAAAGAGCACAAAACAACCAAGGGTAACAAACCCCATATGAGAAATAGATGAATAAGCAATTAAGCGTTTCATGTCTTTCTGGATAATTGCCACCAAACCGACATAAACCACCGCAATCAAAGAAAGCGCTATCATAGCTGGTGCAAAATATTGGCATGCATCAGGCACAATTGGCAAAGCAAATCGTAAGAAGCCATAAGCGCCGAGCTTCAATAAGATAGCCGCCAGAACAATCGAGCCTCCGGCGGGGGCTTCTGTATGCGCATCAGGCAACCAGGTATGCACAGGAAACATCGGTATCTTAATCGCAAACCCAAAGAAAAAGGCAATAAAGATGAGCGTCTGCGCTGTCATGGTAATCTTCAATCCATAGAGGGAGCTCAGGCTGAACGAGCCTGCTTGATGCCCAAGATACAAGAAGGCTGCGAGCATCAGTACTGAGCCTAAAAAGGTATACAAGAAAAACTTAATCGCCGCATAAACTCGGTTATCAGAGCCCCAAACTCCAATAATTAAATACATAGGAATTAGAGTTGCTTCCCAGAAGATATAAAACAAAATAGCATCCAAGCTTGCAAACACACCAACAAGCAAGCCCTGCATAATCAAGAAAGCAGCAATATACTGGGCAACACGTGTCTTGATGCTTTCCCATGTCGCAAGAATCACAATTAAATTTGTGAAGATAGACAACACAATTAAAAGCAGAGACAAGCCATCAATCCCTAAGTGATACGTCAAGCCAAGCGATGGTAGCCAAGGCATGCTTTCAACCCACTGCATCCCTTCTTTAGCCGCATCAAACGCTGTCATCAATGGCACACACAAAGCAAGACTTGCGAGCACACCAATAAGCCCAAGCCCACGTGCAATATTTGGACGTGTATCATCTCCGAGCGCAAAAACTAAAACGCCTACGGCAATCGGAAACCAAATTAATAAACTCAGCATATGCTGCATCTTATCCCCTTCATCATTTCAGCAACAACCAGCCCAAGAAAGCGAGCAACCCAAAGGCCATAATTGTCATGTAATGATATACATAACCACTTTGGAAAACGCGACCTCTCAAAGCTATCCAACGCACAAAGCGCCCCGAACCATTGACAATAGCACCATCAATCAAAGCCTTATCTCCGACACGATAAAATACGCGCCCAAGTCCTTTGCCACCTTTCACAAAGAACCAGTCGTTGAAGGCATCAAATCCATACTTGGCCTGCAGGATGTGATAAGGTGCCGCAAATGCACGTGCCAGGCGAGCGGGTATGCTCGGCCAGACGATGTATGCTAAGAAAGTAAGTACAATCCCGGTCATGGTTAACCAAAACACGAGTGAATGCGGTGCCTCTAAGGCTGCCTCAAGTGGAGCGGTAACCCCTTCTTTAGCAATGGCACCAAGCACATTATATTGTGAAAACACGGTAATGGATGAGCCGAGCAAACTTGGCTTATCAAACAATATTGGCTGATAAAGTACGTAGCCAATCATAATCGATGGAATGGCAAGTAGAACGAGAGGTAACCATACAACCCAAGGCGACTCATGTACTTTGCTATATGCTTTCTCAGACATATTTGGTGCACCATGGAAAGTCATAAATAAAGCGCGGAAGGTATAAATCGCTGTAACCATGGCACCAATCACAACACAAACATAAGCATAATCGCTTCCTGGCACATAGGAGAATTTAGCTGCCTCAATGATGGTATCTTTTGAGTAAAACCCAGCAAAAGGTGGAACTGCACAAAGCGCCAAACTACCAATCAAGAAAGTCACATAGGTAATGGGCATCTTCTTCCATAAGCCACCCATTTTCCGCATGTCTTGCTCGTGATGCATGCCGATAATCACAGAGCCTGCTGCCAAGAAAAGGAGTGCTTTAAAGCACGCATGCGTGACCAGGTGGAAAATCCCGGCACTAAAGGCAGAGGCGCCCATGGCAACCATCATATAGCCAAGCTGTGACAAGGTAGAATAAGCAACCACTCGTTTAATATCATTCATGACAATAGCTAGTAAGCCAGTAAATAATGCACCTGTCGCCCCAATCACCAAAACAAAACTCAGCGCCGTCTCGGAATACTCAATCATTGGAGAAATACGCGCGACCATAAAGACACCGGCTGTCACCATGGTTGCCGCATGGATTAATGCTGAAATGGGTGTTGGACCTTCCATGGATTCAGGTAACCAAACATGGAGTGGCACTTGAGCAGATTTACCCATGGCACCGACAAAAAGCAATAAACAAATAACGGTCAATGCTGACCAAGCATTATCGCCCCAAATATGAATCGTCTCATTCGACAGGCTAGATGCTTTAGCAAATACAGTGGTGTAATCCAGGCTTCCAACAAACATTAAGATAAGTGCGATGCCTAGAATAAATCCAAAGTCACCCACTCGGTTCACCAAGAATGCCTTCAAGCTACCCTGTAGTGCTGATTCACGCTCAAACCAAAAACCGATAAGCAGATAAGACACAAGTCCGACGCCTTCCCAACCAAAGAAGAGCTGCAAGAAACCATTCGCAGTAACAAGCATCAACATCATAAAGGTAAAGAGCGAAATATAGCTGAAAAAGCGCTGATATCCTGAGTCATCCGCCATATAGCCAATGCTATACAAATGCACCAACAACGAAACAAAGGTCACCACAACCAGCATGATAGCACTCAGTGGATCAATCAACAGCCCAATATGGAACGCAAAGTTAAAAGGGGCCGGGGCATTTGCCCAGGTGTATGCATTTGCATTCAGTGAAGCACCCTGCATCAAGACTTCGTAAGCCACATAAAGTGCGGCACCCAGTGACACCAAGAGACCTATAATCGTCACCGTATGTGCACCACGGCGACCAATATTTTTCCCACCAAAGCCTGCAAGTATTGAGCCAAACAAAGGGGCTAACACACAAAGCCAACTTATTTCTAATAGATTCACGTGGCTATCCTTTCAAATGATTCATTTCGTCAACCGAGATGCTGCCACGATGACGATATAGTAATAAAACAATCGCAAGACCGATGGCGGCTTCCGCTGCAGCAACGGTCAAGATGAAGAAGACAAATGCTTCGCCGTGGTGCCCACCATGTGCTGAAGAAAATGCAACAAAATTGGTATTCACCGCAAGTAACATTAACTCGATACAAATCAGCAAAGTAATAACGTGACGTCGATTAATGATCATTCCAAACAGGCTAATCGCAAACAAGATACCACTTAAAATTAAATAATGGGTTACAGGGATCATGCTTTTCTCCCTTCTGCTTTTTCTGCATTCATAGAAACTAATGTGACACGACCCTGACGCTTCGTCATCATCTGCTTCACCACATCTTGGCGCTTTCCAGATCGGGGGGCACGGTGTGTTAAGGTAATCGCCGCAATAATCGCAACCAATAAAATCATAGCTGCCAATTCAAAACCTAAAACATCCTCCGTGTACAACACCATGCCAAGTGCTGCTGTATTAGACACTTCAGGCATGCTTGATGACAATGACGCCGCTTCACCAAGACTCAGCGCTTGTTTTGGCATAGCTTGTACTAAAAGCCCTACAAACAAAATGATACCAAGAAGCGCCCAGGGTAAATAACGCTTCAAAGAGGTTTTCATGGTTTCCGTGTCGATATTGAGCATCATGACCACAAACAAGAACAGTGTCATCACAGCACCCACGTAAACCAAGATTAAAACAAGCGATAAAAACTCAGCTTCTGCAAGCATCCAAAGTGCTGCAGCGCCAAAGAATGCTAGCACTAAAAACAAAACCCCTCGCACAGGATTTCGCTGAATCGCCGCAAAAAAACCCGCTACAGTCACGAGTCCCGCAAACACATAAAAAATCGCATTCAGTAATACTTCGTGCATTTCAAACCCCATTAACGGTATTTAGCATCAGCTTCTCTATCTTTAGCAAGCTTGGGCTCCATCATATCCCCAACCGCTAAAAGCTTTTCTTTGGTCATAATATTCTGCCCTCTTTCATCCATGTGGTAATGATGAATAGGCGTCACGACGATAGAGTCTACAGGACAAGACTCTTCGCAAAATCCACAGTTAATACATTTAAACATATCGATGTCATAGCGTGTGGTTCTACGAGAACCATCATCACGTGCCTCAGACTCAATGGTAATCGCAAGTGCCGGACACACCGCTTCACACAACTTACAAGCAATACAACGCTCTTCGCCATTCGGATAACGTCTCAGCGCAAGTAACCCTCGAAACCGTGGAGAGAGCGGGGTTTTCTCTTCCGGAAACTGAACTGTAATTTTCTTTTTAAAAAAATGGCGTCCAGTGACAAAAAGTCCTGCAAACAACTCAAGCAAAAAGAAACTCTTTATATAATGTTTTGCATAGCGGTAGATGCTTTTCATTCCAAAAACCTCTTAACTTACGAAAACCAAGGACCAAGCTTTGCCACAACCATAGCGGCTGTTACAACCACCCACACCAAGGTTACGGGAATCAATACTTTCCACCCCAAACGCATCAGTTGGTCATAGCGATAACGCGGAAAGGTTGCTCTTACCCACAGGTACACAAAGATAAAGAAAGAAACCTTCAGCACAAACCACACAAAACCCGGCACAAAGAAAAACAAATCATTCAGCACCGGAATTCCTTGGAAAGGAGACAACCAACCACCGAGGAAAAACAGGGTCAGCATGGCAGAAATCAAAAGCATGCTGGCGTATTCAGCCATGAAGAAAACCATAAAACCCATGGCACCATATTCTACGTGGAAACCTGCCACAATCTCGGACTCACCTTCAGCCAAGTCAAATGGTGCTCGGTTAGTCTCGGCAACCCCAGATATCCAAAAAGCCATAAAGAGAGGTAACAAAGGCACCAGCCACCAATGCCAAATGCCACCTTGCTGGGACATGACTATCTCTGTGATATTCATACTATTTGCAGCAATCAAGACGCCAACCAAAGAAAAGCCCATGGCAATTTCATAAGAGACAGTCTGTGCTGCACTTCGAAGCGCACCAAGCATGGCGTATTTCGAGTTAGAGGCCCACCCCGAAATCAAAATTCCGTAAACACTAAGCGAGCTCATTGCAAATAAATAGAGCACACCTGCGTTCATATTAGCAAGCACCAACCCGTCACCAAATGGGATTGCAGCCCAGCCAGCTAAAGCAGGTCCAAGCGTATACAGTGGTGCCGTGACGAACAAAAATTTATTTGAACGCGCAGGCACAATCAGCTCTTTTTGAATCAGCTTAAACAAGTCGGCAAAAGGCTGCAGCAGCCCACGAAAACCGACACGGTTAGGGCCAATTCTCAACTGGATATACCCAATTACTTTTCGCTCAGCATAAGTCAAATAAGCAACCGCGATTAGAAGCGGTAGCACGATGACAAGGATCTTAATAATGATCCACAAAAATAGGCTAACATCCCGTAACATGGTTTATCCTAACTTAGCTCTTAATCGTTATGGAAGCAAAGGCATGACCTAAGTCAACCGTCTCAGACATGGCACATGCCACCCACACAACCCCAGGAGCAATCTGCTCATCACATTCCAGCGGCAATGTTATCTCAATATCTCCCTGAGATACAGTGGCCATTTCACCTAAATCAAACTCTTTTATACTGCTCGGATGCATTCGAATCACCGCTTTATCCGCAGCCGCACTCGCTTGCAAGGCACCTGCATGCCGTACAATTGCATCGGCACGATAAAGTGGCCACTCCCCAACGCGAACTAATCCAGCTTCAGCAGCAGGCAGTGCTTCAGGATAAAAGCAGTCTCGGACGGGTGTATCAACCAAAGCAAGATCTCTTTGTATTTGCTCTAAGATGTCCTGAGTAGATGCATATTCAAACTCTTTGCAGTGCAATATGTTACCCAGCACGCGTAGTATTTTCCAGGCAGGCCTTGCCTCACCCGCAGGTGGAACAACGCCCATCACAGTTTGCCAAACCCCATCTACGTTGATATAGGTTCCAGACGTTTCTGTTGGTAAAGCCATTGGTAACAGTACATCTGCACTTTCCAACAAAGACTCGGTCTGATAGCCACTTAATGCTACGACAAACTCAGCAGCAAGCATCGCTTGTCTCGCACTCGATGGGTTTGCAATGTCAAGGCTTGGGTCTATCCCCATCAAGACATAACCTTTTAATTTGGCTAACAATGCTTCTTGGGTAGAAAGCCCTGGGGTTTCAAGCGCCTTACCTAAAGCTTCTCGGTGTGGCAACATCCCAGCAAGCCATGCGCCCGCTGTATTGGCACCGCTGGTGAGACGCAAGTGTGTTGCACCACTTAACTTGCCAATCCAGGTGACTAAAGTACGAAGCAGTGCTGCTTCTGGATGGTTTTCAAATACAGCCCCGGTCACAATCACAGCTTTTGGTGCTTTCAAAGCTTTTGCAAGCGCTTTTAGACGCTGGTCTTTGCTTTTTGCACCCTTTAAAAGCTTTTTAAGGGCTGTCGGTAGCTCATGCTCTGATGCTTTGTCATCTAATAAAGCAAGTAAAGCTACAAGCTCCACAACCATCTCGCTCGGTGATGCTATCATGGCTTCAACATCAGGCACGCGCAAGTCATAATCAACAGAGTTCAGCGCATAAATGGCAGCTCCATTATGATGCGCCTTTCTAAGACGAACCCCCACGAGAGGCACTTCACGCAGTGGATTACAGCCAAGCAGCATAATTGCGCTTTGCTCTTCGAGCATTTGGTATGGCAATGAGCTCTCAGGCATCATAGGTTGCAAAGCCTGATCACGCACATCGGTTGCTTGCAAGCGATGATCAAGATTCTGAACCCCAATAGCTCGCATTAACTTTTGCAACAAATACATTTCTTCAAGCGTTGATGAAGGATAAGCAAGTGCTGCACATTGCTCTGGTCCGTGATTCTCGATGACTCGACTCAGCCCTTCTGCTGCAAAAGTAAGTGCGGTTTGCCAATCAACTACTTCCCACTGGCCTTCGCGTTTGATCATAGGCTCTGTCAGTCTTGCATCTTTCTGTTTTAAGCCCAAATAGCTGAATCTATCTCTGTCGGAAAGCCAAGTTTCGTTAATGCTCTCGTTGGTCTTAGGCACAACCCGCATCAGCTCGCTTCGGCGCACGTGACAATAAATATTCGAGCCTAAACAATCATGTGTTGCAATACTCTCGTGTTGAGACAGCTCCCAAGCACGTGCAGTAAAGCGAGAGGGTTTTGCAGTAAGCGCGCCCACGGGGCATAAATCAATGATGTTCCCAGAAATTTCAGACTGTAAGCTGTGCTCAACGTAGGTGCCAATTTGCATATTTTCACCACGCCCCATACCACCAAGCTCTTGCATACCTGCAATTTCATCACCGAAGCGTACACATCTTGTGCACTGAATACAGCGTGTCATCTCGGTTGCTACCAAAGAGCCTAAGTTATCATCTTTGGCAACTCGCTTTGCCTCTGCATATTCTGAGCTGTCTGCGCCAAACTCCATGGAAACATCTTGCAGCTCACACTCGCCACCCTGATCGCAGATAGGGCAATCCAAGGGGTGGTTAATCAGTAGAAACTCCATAATCGCTTCTTGTGAACGACGAGCCTGCTCCGACTTCGTGAACACTTTCATGCCATCAGTAATTGGCGTTGCACAAGCAGGTAGTGTTTTTTTCGAGTTTTCAACTTCAACCAAACACATACGACAATTTGCCGCAACTGATAACTTTTTATGGTAACAAAATCGTGGGATATGAATGCCCGCCTCATCTGCTACTTCAATAATCATTTGTCCGTTTTCAACGTCAAATGATTTGCCGTCAATTTCAATGGTTGCCATGATTAAACCGCCACACTCGAATGTTTATGCTTAATGAAATACTCAAACTCTGAGTAAAAATGTTTCACAAAACTTTGAACTGGCCATGCAGCAGCTTCACCAAGCGCACAAATTGTGCGTCCCTCGATGTTGTCTGCAACATTCACCAACTTTTCAATATCACCAGGTCGACCTTGGCCTGACTTAATACGCCCTAAAAGCCGCACCATCCAGCCCGTGCCTTCACGACATGGTGTACATTGCCCACAAGACTCTTCCATATAAAAATGTGACACACGATATAAAACATCCACCATACATGTGGTGTCATCCATAATGATAACGGCGCCCGAGCCAAGCCCAGATCCTGCCTTTTGAATACTGTCATAATCCATATCCAACTTCATCATGACATCACCTGGTAAAACAGGCATCGAGGTACCACCAGGAATGACTGCTTTCAAACGTCTGCCATCAAACAAGCCGCCCGCAAGCTCTAAAAGTGTTTTGAACGGTGTGCCTAAAGGAATTTCTAAGTTTTTGGGGTCTTTCACATGTCCGCTGACACTAAAGCACTTGGTCCCACCGTTATTTGGTTTGCCGAGCTCTAAAAACCAGTCACCGCCTTTCTCAAGAATCACTGGCACAGATGCAAAAGTTTCTGTGTTATTGATGGTGGTTGGTTTACCATAAAGCCCATAGTTTGCGGGAAATGGTGGCTTAAATCGTGGCTGACCTTTTTTGCCTTCTAGTGAGTTCAGGAGTGCAGTTTCCTCACCACAAATATAAGCACCAGCCCCCAAATGATTATGTAAATCAAAATCAAAGCCAGAGCCTAAAATATTTTTACCGAGCAGACCCGCTTCATAAGCCTCTTTCAGAGCTTCTTCCATCCGCTCATACGGCTCCCAAAATTCGCCTCGGATATAGTTATAGCCAACAGATGCCCCCATGACATAACCGGCAATGGCCATCCCTTCAATTAATTGGTGTGGGTTATAGCGCAAAATATCTCGGTCTTTACAGGTACCAGGTTCGCCTTCATCGGAGTTACAGACCACATACTTTTGAACCGGCGAATTACGGTTCATGAAACTCCACTTAAGGCCTGTTGGGAAACCTGCCCCTCCTCGTCCACGCAGTGCCGAATGTTTTAAGGTATCAATAATCTCTGCTGGTGGTGTTTGCTCAGCTAAAATACGGCGCAAAACACTATAGCCACCAATTTTTTCATAGGTTGACAACGCTGCAGGATTTTCCAAGTCGAGCGTTCGATAACATACTTGATTCAATGTAACCACTGCCAAAGCCTCTTTGTTTATGGATAGTCAGCGAGCACATCATCTAGTGCATCGACCGTCAGATTTTCATGGTAGTCTTTATCCACTTGCATCATAGGTGCATTCACACATGCCCCAAGACACTCAACGGCACACAACGTAAACCGCCCGTCTTCTGTTGTCTCGCCAGCACCTACGCCTAATTTATCTTGTAGTGCACTAAAAATGACTCCTGCATCTCGCAATTGGCAAGTGATGTTTGTGCAAACATTAATGCTATGTCTGCCAGCAGGTTTCACACGGTACATGCTATAAAACGATGCCACTTCATAAACTTTGGCTGGCTGCATGTCCAAATACTCAGCAACTACATTCATTGCAGGCTCGGTTAAATGTCCCTGAGACTCTTGCACGAGGGTTAACGCATGCATCACTGCCGAGCACTTTTGATCTGCTGGGTATTTCTCAACCCATTTATCTATTTCTTTCAAGCCTTCTTCAGAGACAAACTGTCGCATTAATTCAGCATTGCTCATCGGTCAATCTCCCCAAACACAATATCTTGGCTTGCCAAAATAGCAACACCATCAGCAAGCATGTGACCTCTTACCATTTCGTCAAAACCTGCTAAATGCGCAAAACCAGGCGCTCGAATTTTGAGTCGATAAGGCTTATTGGCACCATCAGAAACCAAGTACACCCCAAACTCACCTTTAGGCGCTTCAACCGCACTGTATACCTCACCTGCAGGCAAAGAAAATCCTTCGGTAAAGAGTTTAAAATGATGAATCAAAGCTTCCATATCGTTCTTCATGTCTTCACGATTCGGAGGTGTCACTTTATGGTCGTCCAGCTTCACAGGCCCAGGGTTGCTACGCAGCCACTCAATACACTGCTTGATGATGGCGTTAGATTGGCGCATTTCTTCAACACGCACTAAATAGCGGTCGTAGCAGTCGCCATTTTTACCAACTGGAACATCAAATTTCACCTTATCGTAGGCAGCATAGGTCTGTTTTTTCCGTAAGTCCCAAGCCACACCAGATGCTCGTAACATTGGCCCAGAAAAACCGAGCTGAAGCGCATCTTCCGGTGAAACAACTCCAATATCAATGGTACGTTGCTTCCAAATCCGGTTATCAGTCAGCAAGGTTTCATAGTCGTCGATATAACCAGGAAAACGCTCCGTAAAGGCTTCTAAAAAGTCGAGTAAGCTACCTTGTCTGTGCTCGTTCATTTTGGCCACTTCTCGCTCGCTATGCCAACGAGAAGGTTTGTACTGCGGCATAGTATCCGGCAAATCACGTGCAACACCACCAGGCCGGTAGTAAGTTGCATGCATTCTCGCACCAGATACAGCTTCATAGCAGTCAAATAAATCTTCCCGCTCACGAAACGCATATAAGAAAACCGTCATCGCTCCAATATCAAGTGCTGTTGCACCAAGCCATAACAAATGATTCAGAATACGCGTCACTTCGTCAAAAAGCGTTCGAATATACTGGGCACGAATAGGGGCAGTAACCCCCAACATTTGCTCAATAGCACGCACATAAGCATGCTCATTACACATCATCGATACGTAGTCGAGCCGGTCCATATAACCAATACTCTGGTTATACGGCTTCGTTTCAACCAACTTTTCAGTTCCACGGTGTAAAAGCCCGACATGTGGGTCGGCGCGAAGAATGGTTTCGCCCTCAAGCTCAAGCACCAAACGCAAAACACCGTGAGCCGCCGGATGCTGTGGACCAAAGTTTAATGTGTATTGCTGCAGCTCCATCATGACTCGGCCCCTTTATTTCTATCGCGAATCACTTTAGGCACCAAAGTACGTGGCTCAATATCTACAGGCTCATAAATAACTTTTTGCAAGGTTGCGTCGTAGCGCATTTCAACATGTCCGCTTAATGGAAAATCTTTTCTGAAAGGATGACCAACAAAGCCATAGTCGGTAAGCACGCGTCTTAAATCAGGGTGGTCATCAAACAAAATACCATACATATCGTATGCTTCACGCTCAAACCAGTTAGCACTACGCCAAACTGAGACAATTGATGCAACAGCAGGGTTTGCTTCTTCCAAATAGACTTTGACGCGTAAACGGTGATTTTTAGTGGTCGAAAGCAAGTGATACACCACGGCAAACCTTGGGATGACTTCCTCGTCTACCATCTCTACATTTGTGTCTCTATCGATGACACGACGGTTTACCGCACGAGAAAAACCATTTGAACTTGCAGCGTCTGTCTCCCACTGAGCGAGTCCGTAATGCAGATAATCAACGCCACAAACATCTATCAATTGGTCAAAAGCAAAATCAGCATGATCACGTAGCTGTGTCATCACCGGCAAAAGTGCACTTGCATCGATTGTTGCCGTCAACTCCCCTCGCTCTGAAGTCAGTTCGCAATTAGAATTCTCCCAAACCGAACATAAGGCATCATGCAATGTTTTTTGTTTTGTCATGTTATCTATACTCACGGCTTCGACTTAACCTATGGGTTAAGCCTCAATGATTTTTCTACGCTTAATCTTGTTTTGCAGTTGGATAATGCCATACAACAATGCTTCTGCTGTTGGCGGGCACCCAGGTACGTATACATCAACGGGGACAATACGGTCACATCCCCGAACAACTGAATAAGAATAATGGTAATAGCCGCCACCATTGGCACAAGACCCCATAGAGATCACCCATCTAGGCTCTGACATTTGGTCGTATACGCGTCTTAAGGCAGGGGCCATTTTGTTACATAAGGTTCCGGCAACAATCATTACATCAGATTGCCTGGGACTCGGACGAAAAATAACACCAAATCGGTCTAAGTCATAACGAGCGGCACCTGCATGCATCATTTCAACCGCACAACAGGCAAGACCAAAAGTCATGGGCCACATCGAACCGCTTTGCGCCCAAGTTCCTAATTGCTCAAGGGTTGTCGTGACAAACCCTTGTTTTTTCAATTCACCATCAAGCATTGAGAAGCCTCACTCCCACTCCAAAGCGCCCCGTTTCCACTCATACAGGAAACCAATTACAAGCAAGCCTAAAAATAACATCATGGCTGAAAAGCCAAACCACCCGAGCTTTCGAAGCACCAAGGCCCAAGGAAAGAAAAAAGCAGTTTCTAAATCAAAAATAATGAAGAGCAAAGCGACCAAATAAAAGCGCACGTCGAAGGGAATACGCGCATTTTCGAATGCCGGAAATCCACATTCATAAGCGGCATCTTTGGCTTCATTGGGTCTACGGGTTGAAAAGAGTTTGCCTGCACCCAGCAAGGCTCCTCCTAACACCAGCGCAATCAAGAGAAAAACCAACACTGGTAAGTATTGTGATAGCATCATATTGTTTTGCTCATTTGGTACCGAAGGCCGGACTCGAACCGGCACGGCTTACGCCACTGCCCCCTCAAGACAGCGTGTCTACCAATTCCACCACTTCGGTAAATCGTTATTGTTGTTCTGCATCCTTTGGAATCGGAATATCAGAACTTGGTGCCTGACTTGTTGCTGGCATCATCACTTGATTCGCTTGATGGTATTGCCTGGCAACCATAGCAGAAAGTGAAACGCTTGTCACAAAAAAGGCAAAAGCCAAACCGCCTGTTAATTTAAACAAGAAGCTCCCAACGCCTTGGCTTCCAAATACAGTACCAGACGCACCAGAGCCAAAAGCAGCACCAATATCAGCACCCTTCCCGTGTTGCATAAGCACTAAACCGATGAGGGTCATCGCTATCAACACATGAAGCACTAAAAAAACTTGATACATGTCACAATATCCAAAAACTGTTTTGCGTTTAGCGAGGCTCCCCCCACTAATCCGCCATCAATATTAGGCATAGCAAACAAAGCTTCTGCCGTTTTTTCATTCACACTCCCCCCATAAACAATAGGAAGTGTCGCTGCATCACCAGGAGCAAGCCTATCTACTATTTCCCGAATACGCGCTTGAACGGCCTCAGCATCCTCTGGGGTTGCTGTTTTCCCTGTTCCAATTGCCCAAACAGGTTCATAAGCAACAACACAAGACTGAAAATCGCCCGTTCCGCTACGAGATACCGCTCGTAACTGCGTTTCCAAAACCGACATCGTTAAGCCTTTTTCGCGCTCTGACTCGGTCTCGCCTACGCAAAGAACCGGTATCATATCATGTTCTTTCACCCGGTGGAATTTCTTCGCCACACATTTTTCACTTTCGTGAAATAACGTCCTCCGCTCTGAGTGCCCAACCAAAACATAAGTACATCCATAGTCTTTCAGCATCAGCGGAGAAAGCTCGCCAGTATAAGCGCCTTTTTCTTCCGAGTAAATATTTTGAGCGCCCCATTGAATAGATGAACCACGGAGCCTTTCACAGACTTCAGGCAAATAAATAGCAGGCGGAAATACCACCACCTCAGGCAAAGCTTCTGTTTTATCGGGCAACCCCTGAAGCAGGTCATCTAGCAGGCCACGAATAGAATCAAGCGTCCCATTCATTTTCCAGTTTCCCATGACCAGTTGTTGTCTCATGATAACTCCTCTATGCCGCGGCTTCAGTGGAATCAAACGTCTCAGCAATTTGCTGTATTTCATGACTCAACGCATTCGCCTCACGGGTCACTTCATCCATATCCAGCCCTTCTACCATAATACGAAGCACAGGCTCCGTGCCGGATGGACGTAATAAAACACGTCCTTCTCCTTCAAGCTTTTTATTCAACGCATCCACACGTGCTATAACCTGCTCGTCAGCGGCAAGTTGTTTCGCCCGTGTCGTTTTAACATTTACTAAAGCTTGAGGCAGCAAGCTCATGCCCTCACACAACACATCCAAGGGTTCATTTCGCCTCATCATCATCACAAGCACCTGAAGCGCCGCGACAATGCCATCTCCCGTCGTCGTTTTATCGAGACAAACAACATGGCCTGAAGACTCACCTCCAATTCTCCAGTCCCGCTCTTTCAGCGCTTCAAGTACATATCTGTCACCAACTTTCGAGCGATAAAAAGGGATATTCTCGGCAGCTAATGTTTTCTCTAAGCCATAGTTGGTCATAAGGGTCCCGACAACACCGCCTTGCAACACATCACGCTCTTGCCTATCTTTGGCTATCATATAAAGAATTTGGTCGCCATCGACCAAGTGGCCATGGGCATCCACAAGAATTAATCGGTCACCATCGCCATCTAAACCAATACCAATGTCCGCTCCTGTTGCAATCACTTCAGCTTGCAGCGTTTCAGGTGAGGTTGAGCCGATATTTTTATTAATATTAAACCCATCTGGCTTATTCCCAATAGCAATCACATCCGCACCAAGTTCAGCAAAGACATGAGGTGCCACATAATAAGTTGCCCCATGAGCACAGTCGACCACAATCTTTAAACCCGTTAGACGTGCCAAGGAAGGAACTGTCGCTTTACAAAACTCAATATAGCGCCCCGGTGCATCATCTATTCGTACTGACTTACCAAGCTGCTCTGACGGAACCAGTTCCATTTTTTTGGTTAACTCGGCCTCAATCAAAAGCTCGGTTTCATCAGGCAGCTTAAATCCATCTGATGAAAAAAACTTAATGCCATTATCGTGGTATGGATTATGCGATGCACTGATGACAATCCCGGCAGTTGCTCGAAGTGTTTGTGTTAAGTAGGCAATAGCTGGGGTCGGCATTGGGCCCAACAATGCAACATCAACACCTGCAGCGGACAACCCTGCCTGCAAAGAAGACTCTAATAAATAACCGGAGACGCGCGTGTCCTTACCAATTAAAACACGCTTACGGCCACCATTTGCCAGCACACGTCCAACAGCCCAACCTAATTTTAAAATAAACTCGGGATTAATATCAGAAGCGCCCACACGTCCACGAATTCCATCCGTACCAAAATGCTTACGTTGTGTCATCCTATTTCCTTATCTTAAATCACTGTGTTGCAGCATTACATCTATTATTTTCAAGGCATCCTGCGTCTCAGCCACGTCATGAGTTCGAAGGATTGCAGCCCCTCCAAGCGCTGCAAATACAGATAAAGCCAAACCACCCGATAAGCGATTTGCGACATCTTGCTCTAAAACGGCCCCTATTGTACTTTTACGAGATACACCGAGCAATAACTTTTGATTAAACCTCTGAAAGTCTGCTAACCGCTTGGTTAATTGCAAGTTTTGCTGAACGGTTTTACCAAAACCAAATCCTGGGTCTAAAATCAGCCTATCTTTTGCAATACCTGCGTCAACACAAGCATGCACACGAGCCTCAAAGAATCGCATGACATGTGAGACGATGTCCACGTCTTCCTCAAGCCCAACTTGCATCGTTTCGGGAGTTCCTCGCATATGCATCAAACAAATGGGCACGTCAAAACTTGCTGCAGCCGTTAAGGCACCTGGCTTTTGTAGCGCGAATACGTCATTAATTGCTGCAGCACCCGCAGCAACAGCAGCCTGCATCACAGCAGGTTTATTGGTATCAATTGAGACGGCAATATCATATTTGGATAAGATAAACTCCAGTACAGGCATCAAGCGCTCAAGCTCTTCATCCGCATCCAGAGGAAGTGAACCTGGTCTCGTAGATTCCGCACCAATATCTAAAATATCGGCACCTACTTCTATCAGCCTTTCTGCTTGCGCTTTTGCGTCTTCCGGTTTGAAGTAGCATCCGCCATCAGAAAAAGAATCAGGCGTAATATTCAAAACTCCCATAACCAGCGGCTTACCTCGATAATGAGGCGCTGTGACAACAGATCTTGGCGTTGCACACCAAGCTTTAAACGCCGCTTTATTCACGAACTAACCGGAGGCTCGTTGGTATCTGTCTTAGGCGGTGTTTTTTTAACGCTCACGCGTTTCTTTTTTTTGGGTGGCGTACCTTCATCTGGACTCACATCAGGCGGTGGCGCACTCATTGAATCCCAGTCATCTGGCGCTGATGGCTCTTGACCTGCCATAATCTCTGCAATCTGCTTCGCATTGATGGTTTCATATTTAATCAAACCTTCAGCCATTAAAGTCAGCTTATCGCGATTTTCCGTTAAAATATCTGTTGCCCGCTGATAATTTCTTTCGATGATGGCTCGCACTTCGGCATCCACTTTTTCGGCAGTTTTATCAGACATCTCTTTATTACTCGACATAGAGCGCCCCAAGAAAACTTCTCCCTCATCTTCTTCGGAAAAGGTAATCGGCCCAAGAGAAGACAGTCCCCAATTGGTCACCATCTTCCGCGCAATTTCAGTAGCACGCATAATGTCGTTTGAAGCCCCAGTTGTCACCTGGTTTTCACCAAACACGATTTCTTCAGCAACCCGTCCACCAAATAAGCTTGCCAGCTGACTTTCTAAACGCTGTCGACTATGGCTATAGCGGTCTTGGTCGGGTAAAAACATAGTCACACCCAGTGCACGTCCTCGTGGGATAATCGTGACTTTATAAACAGGATCATGATCAGGTACCATAAGCCCAACCAGCGCATGCCCCGCCTCATGAAAGGCTGTCAACTTTTTCTCGTCTTCATCCATCACCATGGTGCGCCTTTCAGCACCCATCATGATTTTATCTTTCGCTTTATCAAGCTCAGTCATGCTCACTTTTCGTTTATCGGCACGCGCAGCAAATAAAGCAGCTTCATTAATTAAATTCGCCAAGTCGGCTCCAGAAAATCCAGGGGTGCCTTTCGCAATCGCAAGAACATCAACTGTTTTTTCCGCAGGGACCTTATTCATATGAACGCGTAAAATGTGTTCACGCCCGCGAATATCAGGAAGAGGCACGACCACCTGCCGGTCAAATCGACCTGGCCTTAATAAAGCTGGGTCAAGCACATCAGGACGATTAGTTGCCGCAATCACAATCACCCCTTCGCTGCCTTCAAAACCATCCATCTCTACCAAGAGCTGATTTAAGGTTTGCTCACGCTCATCATGTCCGCCCCCGAGACCCGCACCTCGATGACGACCCACCGCATCAATCTCATCGATAAAAATGATGCAAGGCGATTGTTTTTTCGCTTGCTCAAACATATCTCGCACACGAGACGCCCCAACCCCAACAAACATTTCAACAAAATCTGAGCCAGAAATCGTAAAAAAAGGCACTTTTGCTTCACCAGCGACTGCTTTCGCCAGTAACGTTTTCCCAGTCCCTGGCGCACCAACTAAGAGCACACCACGTGGGATACGACCGCCTAATTTTTGGAATTTACTTGGGTCTTTTAAGAAGTCGACTAACTCTTTGACTTCCTCTTTGGCTTCATCCACCCCTGCAACGTCAGCGAAGGTAACTTTTACTTGGTCTTCATCCAAAAGTCGTGCTCTTGAACGACCAAAGGACATAGCACCCCGGCCACCACCGCCTTGCATTTGGCGCATAAAAAACACCCAGACACCAATCAACAGTAGCATCGGAAACCAGTTGACAAAAATATGCAGCAAAAAGCTTTCTTGCTGTTTTTCTTGACCACTGACGTCTACGTTGTTTTTAAGCAGTTCTCCCAAAAGTGCGTTATCTCGCATCGGCTGATAGGTCACAAAGCGTTGATTGTTTTTAGTGACACCTCGAATAATGCGTTCATCCTCAACTAATACAGACGCAATAGAACCTTGATCAATTTCTTTTAGAAAGTGGCTGTATGAAATTTTTTGTGATGCAGCATCTCGAGGACCAAAATTGCTGAATACAGAAACCAAAACGATTGCTATAATAAGCCAAAGAAATAAATTTTTTACCATATCGTTCAAAATAATAACCTCTTTTTGACGCGGTGGAACTGCCAAAGCTAAATAATCAGTTAATGTCTAAATGTACTACAGATTATACCCTTTCGCCAATAAATACGTTTCACGTGACCTTGGACGAGAAGCCGAAGGTTTTTTAACACTCACCTCCTGAAAAACTTCTCTTGCCATTTTTAAAAGCGCATCAAACCCTTCCCCATGAAAAATTTTAATCAATAAACATCCGCCCGGTCTTAACACTTTAGCGACCAAATCAAAGGCAAGCTCAGTCAGTGCCATGGCACGTGGTATATCAACAGCCATATTGCCACTTAGATTAGGCGCCATGTCTGATAATATAAGATCAACCCCTTCCGGAGGAATTGTGTTCAGCAATTCATCAAGCACAGCATCGTCATGAAAGTCGCCCGTAATAACAGACACGCCAGGCAAAGGGTCCATCGGTAAAATATCAAGTGCTACTACATGCCCGGAGCCCCCAAGCTTTTCGGCAACATATTGGGTCCACCCGCCAGGAGCTGCTCCTAAGTCAATGACGGTCATCCCAGGCTTAATCAGCTTTTTCTTTTCATCTAACTCTTTCAGCTTATACACAGCTCGACTGCGATAACCATCACGCTGTGCTTGTTTCACATACACATCATTGAAGTGCTCCCTAAGCCACCTATGACTACTTTTCGACCTTGGCATAAGCCCCATACTCAAAACACGCTTAAAAACACATTGTACTCCATTGGATGTCCGCGTTAAAATAAGTTCACCATTTTGACAGCCATGGCAAAACGATGTCATCTGCGGCACGCGATATTCGACGCACCTTAATCATCAAGCTGTTACTGCTTGTTCTGCTCTGGTTCGTCTGTTTCCGTGGCGCAGAAAGGCCGGCTGTTCAGGGTGCATCATGGTTACTCGGAAAAAATAATATAACCCAAACTGAGGTGGCATCTCATGATTCCAGATCCTGAAATTGTCGACTTGTCTCGACTCCAATTTGCGCTTACTGCACTCTACCATTTTTTATTTGTACCTCTCACGCTTGGGCTCTCGATACTTATCGCCATTATGGAAACCGTCTATGTCATGACAGGTAAAGCCATTTGGCGCGACATGGTCAAGTACTGGGGACTACTCTTCGGGATTAACTTTGTGCTCGGTGTAGCAACAGGGCTCACCATGGAGTTTCAGTTTGGAACCAACTGGGCTTACTACTCTCATTACGTGGGTGATGTCTTTGGGGCGCCACTTGCCATTGAAGGCCTCATGGCTTTCTTCTTAGAAGCAACCTTTGTCGGCCTGTTTTTCTTTGGCTGGGACAAGCTTTCAAAAAACCAACACCTGACTTGCACCTGGCTTTTAGCCCTTGCGACTAACCTATCCGCACTCTGGATTTTAATTGCAAATGGCTGGATGCAAAACCCAGTTGGTGCACAATTTAACTTTGAAACCATGCGCATGGAAGTGAGCCACTTCAGCGACATCCTATTCAACCCAGTCGCACAAGCAAAATTCGTACATACCATCAGTGCCGGCTATGTTACAGGCGCAGTTTTTGTACTCGCTGTAAGTGCTTACTTCCTGCTCCGAGGACGCCACGAAGCACTGGCTAAGCGGTCTATTAACGTTGCCGTTGCCTTTGGTCTTGCCTCTGCACTCTCTGTCGTAGTGTTAGGGGATGAAAGTGGCTATGTTGCTAACAGCAACCAACAAATGAAAATCGCGGCAATGGAGGGCATGTGGCACACTGAAAAAGCACCTGCAAGCCTCACCTTGTTTGGTATCCCCAATGAAGAAACCAAGCAAACTGACTACGCGATTAAGCTACCTTATGCGCTTGGTCTAATTGCAACTCGCTCACTTGATGAGCCGCTTGTTGGTATCTCTGAGCTCATCGAAGAAGGTAAAGCGCACATCAAAGAAGGTATTGTGGCTTATGATGCACTTAAGCGGCTACAAAAAAATAAGAACGATAAAAAAGCATTGTCTGAATTTAAAGCACGTGAAAAAGACTTAGGCTATGCTTTGCTCTTAAAGCGCTATACCGATAATGTATCTGATGCAACTGACGAGCAAATTAATCAAGCTGCCAATGACTTAAAACCTCGTGTAGCTCCACTCTTCTTCTCATTTAGAATTATGGTGGCATGCGGCTTCTTCTTTATTTTTATCTTTGCCATCGGTTTTTATCTCTCAGTCAAACACACACTGCATAAAACACGCTGGTACTTACGCCTTGCTTTTGCAGCACTCCCTCTACCCTGGGTTGCCGCAGAATTAGGTTGGGTTGTTGCTGAGTATGGTCGCCAACCTTGGGTCGTTCAAGGCGTGCTACCGACCGCGATGGGAACATCCTCGGTTGGCTATGGTCAAGTTCTGACTTCACTGTCGAGTTTCGTCGTGTTTTATTCAATCCTTGCCATCATTGAGGTGTACTTGATGGTGAAATATATTCGCTTGGGCCCAAGTAACCCTTCACACTAGGAGCAAACCATGCCTATCCCTCTCGATTATGAAGTCTTACGTGTCCTTTGGTGGGTCTTACTTGGTGTTTTGCTCATCGGTTTCGCCATTATGGATGGCTTTGATTTAGGCGTTGCCATTTGGCTTCCGTCTCTCACTCGCTCAGAAACGGAGCGTCGTATACTGATTAATAGTATTGGTCCCACCTGGGAAGGTAACCAGGTTTGGTTCATTCTGGGTGGAGGCGCAATTTTTGCAGCCTGGCCTACACTGTACGCCCTTTCTTTTTCTGGGTTTTATTTTGCGATGCTCTTAACCTTACTCGCGCTTATCTTGCGTCCTGTTGGCTTTAAGTATCGTTCTAAAATAGACAACCCAACCTGGCGAAAAATGTGGGATTTAGCATTGTTCTTAAGTGGATTCGTGCCGGCACTCATTTTTGGCATTGCCATCGGTAACGTACTACAAGGTGTGCCATTTCACTTTGACGACACCTTAAGGCCTTTCTACACCGGCACATTCATGGCCCTTTTAAACCCACTCGGGCTCTGGTGTGGCATGCTCTCTGTCATCATGCTTGCAATGCATGGTGCTTTCTTCCTCGTCACCAAAACGGAAGGACACCTACAAAACCGTGCACGCCATGCAGCGCAAAGTACGGCAGTGCTTACCATCTTCTTTTTTGTAGCAGCAGGGGGTTGGCTGTATTACCAAACGGGTTATACGCTTGCCAATGATATTGCGCACGATGGCCCCTCAAACCCACTGTATAAGGAAGTACTACGCGAACAACACGCTTGGTTTGCCAACTACCAAACTTGGCCATGGCTGATGGCGACACCTGGTCTAGGACTATTACTGCCTCTTTTAGCAGCTCTTGTTGCAAAAGCTAAAGCAGGCCTCGCGTTTGTATTCAGCTCTGCAAGCCTTGCTGCCATCATTGGCACCGTTGGTATTAGCATGTTCCCTTTCATTTTGCCCTCGTCATCAAATCCAGGGCAAAGTCTACTGCTTTGGGACAGCTCTTCAAGCCAGCTAACCCTATTCATTATGCTGATTGCAACTGTTATTTTTTTCCCTGTGATACTCGCTTACACTGCTTGGACCTATCGTGTGCTCCGCGGAAAAGTGACTGAGGCGAGCATTAAGCAAAACGACCAAGCTTACTAAGGAGGGCATATGTGGTATTTTTCTTGGATTTTAGGTACAGGGCTTGCTTGTACGCTTGCCATTGTAAACGCTGTATGGCTTGAACTACGCGAAAAAGATAGTTGAAACCATACAACCTATTGTCTTTTTAGTCGTTTTGGTACACGATCGCCTGCTTTGTTGTTGGTGTTTGGATAAGTTGATGTATGACAAAAGCGTCTGGTAGTAGTGCGACACTCAAAGAACTTGATAGAACGCGGCTTGATGACACCCTGTTTGATATCTTAAATGATCACTTAAACGGTGTGGCACGTGGTATTCTGCGCGCAAGACTTGAAGACTTATGTAACGACCAACGCGTCGGCGGCAAAGATGCTCTGACGCTCTATAATGAAGCGCATATCTCTAGAGCGAATGTTAATAAACTCAAGCGAGCCCTACGCATTACAGAAGAGTTTAAAGAGCCTGACACTTTATTCGGCTGGATTAAATTACTTTCACAGAAAAACTATGCGCACAGACACCTAGAGGACTTCTACCACCTCTTACAAGAAGTCAAACCTAGAAAGAGCTGGGCCATTCCTTTGTTTATCACCACCCTGTTTAGCGCCATAGGGGCTATTTTTCTCGGCTCTAAAGCTGAGCACTTGGAAGCATTTGAGCGCCTAATTGCCCGCATCACGCCTGTGATCAGCCAGTTTTTTAGCGCAACCTTCTCTGTCTTAAAAAATATCCCTCTGCTCCTCTTCATTTACAGTGTCTTGTGCATCCCAGCACAAGCGTTTCAAACAATTTTTCGCGACAACTTTCGCTCCAATCTAAAAAGGTTCCAAAAGTGGATTACAGGCACTTTACCGGCAGCAATGAACCTAGTTTCCTATGGATTATGCTACGCTGCAGGCGGTGTGTTTACTCCTGTTGCCATTGCCTTTTTCGTCACTTCAAGCTTTATTACCGTTTTAAGCAGCCTCTTTAACTTTTACCAACTCAAACAGATTGGTGGTGAACCACACAAGACAGCCTCTCTCGAAGAACAACTTGATTATATTCGACAAAAAGAGAGGCAAGCCCGTACAGTACAGACCATCGGCGTAAACTTTGCAGCGTCCATCCTCGTCTCAATTTGTGTCATTCTTTGGGGCGTGTTACCACCCAGCTTCAGCACCATGATAAGCTGCATTATCTTTATCAACCTGGTTGGGTTTACTAAAAATGCAATGCTAAACCACATCCACACGCAGGGCGCCGAAAGCTTACAAAAAGAGCTTCGGGAAGAATTCGTGGAAAACAAAGCTCCCACCGAAGCCAAGCCGCAACCTAAACCTGATAGTACACAAATTATCTTGGAACAACTTGAGAAAACAAATCAGGAAATCAAACAACTCGCCGAGGAGGTACAAACCTTGAAACAAACGCTCCAACCTGAGAAACCAAAGGGATGGCTCGAGTGGTTATCACACAGCTTCACTGGCAACCGTGAAGAGCAGGTGAGAAACACATACTCTTTGACATAATCAAAACGTTGTATTATGTGTCTATTTTTAGTACAATTATTCCCTGTTGTTTTGCTGTAGGTGTACCTGATGACTCAAGCCACAGAAGGAAATACTACAAAAAAGGAAGAGCTCGAAAGAAAACGGCTCGATGATACCCTTTTTAAAATTCTAGAAGACCACCTTCTAGGGGTTGGTCGTGGTATTTTGCGCGCAAGGCTTGAAGACCTCTGTAACGATGAAAAACAAGGCGGCAAAGACGCATTAACGCTCTACCAAGAAGCACATATCTCAAAAGAAAATGCCAACAAACTGATGCGCCTACTTTGCGTTTCAAGCGAATTTAAAGAGCCCGATACTTTATTTGGTTGGATTAAAACTCTCTCCCAAAAGGATTATGGTCATCGCCACCTTGAAGATTTCTATTATCTCCTTCAAGAAGTGAACCCAAGGAAAAGCTGGGCCATGCCTTTGTTTTTAACTACGGTTGCAACCGCATTTAGTGCGATATATTTCAGCATTCGCCCAAGTCACATGCAGATTGTGGAAGACTTCATTCAGCGCTTAATGCCTATTGTTGGTAAGTTTTTCAGTACCACCTTCTCGGTACTCAGAAATTTCCCTCTCACCATGATCATTTATAATGCGGCAATTGTTATCCCACGACAAGCATTCAGCGCGGCCTTTTATGACACGTTCAGAACGCCGTTTAAGCGCTTTCAAAAGTGGTTAACAGGCACTCTAACCTCAGCACTCAGTCTCACTGCGTATGCCTTATGCTATGCAGCCAAAGGGGTGTTTACCCCTGCAGCGGTAGGGTTTGCCATTGCCTCAAGCCTCGTTGACGTGGTCAATAGCTTTTTTAACTTCTCACAGCTTAGACCGATTGGCGATGAGCCACTTGTATCAGCCCCGCTCGAAGAAAAGCTTGATTATATTCGCCAAAAAGAAAGGCAAGCCCGCACTGCAAAAACAGTCGGGGTGAACTTGGTCGCTTCTTTGTTCATTTCGCTCAGTGTATTGCTTTGGGCCTTCTTACCCCCAAGCTTTCCAATTGTCATTGGCTCTATTGTTTTCATCACACTGGTAGAAATGACAAAGAAAGCAACGCTTAACTATATTCACACCAAAAGTGCTGAACGTGTGCAAAAAGAATTACACGAAACTTTTGTGGATAACGAGCCATCTGCTGAAAAAACACCTGAGCCTTCGCTCGAAAAAAGCAGCATGCAAGCTGTACTCGAGAGCCTTCAAGAAACAAATCAAAAGCTCAACCAACTCGGTGAAGAGGTTCAAACTCTAAAAACCAGTTTAAAGCCAAAAGGCTGGTTCGAGTGGTGCCCCAGCTTCTTTAGCACACGCACAGAAGACCAGGCTGAACACCACTCAGTAACTCACGAATCAACAGCGAGCCTTTAAACGAGCCTTCGTTTCATCATCAGCAAAGGCCGCATCCAGTGCCATCAACGTAATATCTCGCATTTGCGCATCGTCATACTGATAAGCGGCTTGCACACGCTCATACTCTCGGCCAACTAAAGTATCAAAAAATGGCGGGTCGTCTGAATTTAAACTCACTTGCAAACCAGCGTCCAAAAACTTAGGAAATGGATGCTCAGCTAAATTGTCAAATAGCCCCAAGCACACATTACTAGATGGGCATGACTCAATCGCAATTTTCCGCTCTCTCATTAAGGCCGTTAACTCAGGCGAATGCAGTGCATACGTACCATGACCAACACGCTGAATCGGCAGGTACTCGAGCGCTTCCATCATGCCATGCTCATCAACCCACTCACCGGTATGAACCGTGCAACCAAGCCCTGCTTCCGCCGCGATACGGTAGGCTTTTTCAAATAATTTAGGTGGGTACCCTGCTTCATCTCCACCAAGCCCTAAGCCTACAATATATGGAGAGTTTGATTTGACGGCTTCTTCAGCCACTCTGGTCACCGCATCTGCACCAAAGTGCCGCACTCCAGTCATTAAAATCCGACCAGCAATGCCATGTTTTTCTTCAGCATCACGAATGGCTGCATCCAATGCTGCCACATGCTCACTCGACGGAATACCCGAGACTTTTTCTGCATGCTCAGGGGAATACATCATTTCGATATAAATCACGTCATCTGAAGCATTACGCGCTAAGTAATCAAGCGTCAAGTCATAATAATCTTGTGGCACACAAATTAAATCGGCCAAAGTGTCATAGACATTCAAAAAATGCAGAAAATCATTAAACAAATATTTGGTATTGTCTTCTGAAATTAAGCCATCTGGTAAATCCAGCTGATTTCTCTTGGCAAGCATACGCGCCAAAGGCGGGCTGATGGTGCCTTCCAAGTGAACGTGAAGCTCTGCTTTTTTGACCATATGAGAGAATCCTTTTAATTAAATGGAAACTTTATCCAAAATTCGGTAGAATTTCCAGGGCGTGTTGGCAATTGGCTGAAGGGCCCTAAAACCACTTCTTTTCTTCCCTACGTACCGCGCTTTATGCGCGGTACCCAGACAAAGAGGTCATTTAAGACCACAACTGGATGCCGCGGACAAGCCGCGGCACGTAGGCGGGTAAGGTTGGGGTTTCAACACATCCTAGCTTCTAAAACAGAGAAACACTATGAGCAAAGAACCTGATATTGATAAAGCTTATGTAAGCCCCTACGATAAATTTTTACGTGCCTTTGATGCCAAGCATGCACCAAGTGCATCTCAACAACGTGAAGTGGCAAAACATAAAAAAATATTCGAAAAACGTGACGAAGCAGCCACCGAATCTAAGGACTAATTCCGGATATGAGTATTTGGTTTCAACCTATCACCATCGAACTATTAAATGAGCGCAGTACAAACACTATGGCTGAGTGGCTCGATATCCAATTTACAGAAGTTGGAGAGAACAGCTTAACAGCCACCATGCCTGCAACCGAGCGCACCAAACAGCCAATCGGCATTGTGCATGGTGGCGCAAATGTGGTATTGGCCGAAACCATTGCAAGTACTGCCGCCAATGCCGTTGTCGACCAATCGCTTGGTTATTGTGTGGGCCTTGAGATTAATGCCAACCACTTACGCCCTGTACGCGAGGGTCTGGTTACCGCCAAAACACATCCGGTGCACCTTGGCCGAACCACTCAAGTCTGGCTTATTGAGCTCTATAACGAAGCCGGCAAACCGACTTGCATCTCACGAATGACAGCCTCGGTTGTAAAACGGTCTTAAGCTTTATTTGATTGGTAAGGATGGGTACGAATGAGAATGCTCGTTACTGCCAAGCACTTCTCTCCAAGTCTGACGTCCCTTCCAGTCCAAATCTGAAAACACTGACCACTGATTACATGTTGAGCGCCCCGCCTTGCAAGACGAGAAAAAATGCTCTGGGAAAAGCGTCACCTTGGCTAAAGGCCTATCTGGCTCTGGCCTTTTCTCTGCAAACACATCTATACATCCCTTGATTTTAGCCAATTTTCTCTGATATGTAGAGCACTCAACGTCATAGAGCTCTTTTGAGAACTGCGTGAATAAGTTCTCGGCAATAGTATAAACACGCATAAAGTCTGCTGCTAAAGTTTCTCGTGTTTCTGATGAAATTTTCCCCTCAAACTCTTTTGTCATCTCTATCAGTCTACACTGGAATATGCCTAAATTATCAGAAAACTCAAAGATATCTAAACTTACACACTGCCCGGGCATAATGAAATAACTCACTTTAAAAGGGCAGACATTTTAGATCAAATATAAATCAAAGTAAATACTTTAAAATCTTAAAGGATTGAAAAAACGCAGACTAACTGCGCCTGCGTTTTCCAAAGAGCAATTTACTTCATCTTTGGTTCTTCCTCTTCCTCAGGTTTATCACCACCTGTGAATTTACCTTTTATGCTTTCAAAAGTACTCTGGATACCAAGATCTGGTGTATGCTCCTTCACAAAGTTTTTAATAGACTCAAGAGCACTTCCAACTTTCTCTAGGCAGTGGCAGTATGCCTCATAAATGGCCCCAACCTTTGTAGTAGGTGCATTTTTACTCAGATCATTCAGCTTATCAAACACTCGCTTATCAAAGCCTCCTCCTTGAATCTCCGCGGATCTACCTGTCTCCATAACGTTCCCTAATATTGCCTCCCAGCGGTCCAACTCCTTCTGAAAAGTCTTCAAAATTTCTCTATCTTCTGGACTCAACGTATCTACATTAAACTTGTTATCAAGCCCTGCACGAGCCTGCCGAAACTCTGCTAGCTTTTCCTCTGCGTGCCTTTTAACTTTCTTCCTCGCAGAGCTCTCTAGGAATGACTGCTCATTCTGACGTTGGATATACTGCTCCAATGCTGAAATATTCCCTCTTATCTCGGCTGCAACTCTGTTTGCTCTCGCTGTAAACTCGTCATGTACTTCCTTATTATACATAGACACACCAGCAGTACTGGTTATTCCATGCGCAGTGTCAACGACGGCTCTGTACCAAGTTCGTTGCTGTTCTTGATTCTTGTGGTCACTCATCTCTCTCTCCTCGTAGATACCTTATTCAGTACACACTATAAATATAGTACACATTAAAAACAAATCAAGTTTAAAAAAATCAGTTTGTCGTAGTAATTTAAAAATGTCACATCCTTAGCAAAATAGAAATGTCACATTCCGTGTTAGCCTGTAATGGTTGATTGTCATCCATTACAGGGAGACTTTGGTCATGGGAGTAGCGCTGGGGGGCATAAGCATGGGGTCAAGTCTGTTTTCTTTTTATTAAAAAACAGGTAAACTCCTTATCACAAACTCTCTCATTTAATTTTTAATCTTATGGCAAGACCACAACGAGTACTTTATGAAAATGCCTACTATCATGTGATGAATCGAGGTGCGGGAAGGCAAAATATCTTTTACGACGACAAAGACAGAGCGCTCTTCTTACGCACAGTCGAAGAAACTTGCCAGCAATACCATACCGAGATACATGCTTACTGCCTGATGAGCAATCATTACCACCTGTTGATAAAAACGCCAAATGCCAACTTAAGCCGAGCAATGAGGCATATTAATGGCGTATATACACAGCGATACAATCGACGGAATAAAACTGACGGCCCGTTGTTTCGCGGGCGCTACAAAGCCATTCTAGTCGACTCAGATAGCTATTTACTCCACCTCAGTAAATACATCCATTTAAACCCAACGGCCGCCAAACTAGTTAACTCCCTGGATCTATACAAGTGGTCCAGCTACTTGGCTTATATTGGAAAAGTAAAGCAACCCGCTTGGTTACGGTTAGAAGAGGTGTATGCCCAGCTTACACAAGAAACCGAAGACGCCGCCAAATTCACCCATTATAAGAGTTTCATGGATAATGATGACTTAAATGAGCAACTCACTTTGTTTTATAGCCAGGGACATACCTCCCCCGTTCTAGGCGACGATGCTTTTCTTGACTCTCTTTGCCTAAACAAGCCCTCGCAAGAAACACCTAAAAAGCAAAGAGTCATCAGCAAACCAGAAATTAACAAGATCATACTGGAAACAGCAAAAGTATTTCGCGTAAATCCGGAATCTTTAGTCACACTGCAAAAAGGGCGCCAACCCAAAAATCTAGCAAGAAAAGCAGCGCTTTATTTTGCAAATAAACATGGCGGCTACCAGCTGTCAGAGCTGGCAACTATTTTCGGCTTTAAAAACTATGGCGGTGTATCCCATGCCATTCATACCTTTTCACAAGAGGTAAAACGAGATTCTGAGCGCAAAAAGCAACTAGATCGGATAGTTGAAAAAATGAAAACAGACTTGACCCCATGACCCATGACCTCCTTCACCTCCTACATCTACGCCATGCCCGGCGCACAACAAAAAATGGGGCCAAATGGCCCCATTCAGTAAGTTTCAATTTAACCTCAAACCACTCTTATTCAGTAGGAAAGGGTCCAACACCCCCCTCTTTCTTAAGATCATCCTTATGGTCTTCTTCAGATTGATCGCCTTCTTTCTTAAAGAATCCGCCGACATAGTCTTTGGTCCCTGTGTAAGCATTTTTAATCGCTTCACCAATGGCTTTGAAGAAATTACAAATAGGAGTAATTAAATGTTCCTGAGTTTTTTCAGAAAGCCAACTAAAAGTCTCTGTGATTTTTTCTAGACACATTTCCAGGCCGCTTGGGTTATACTCAAACTCCTCTGCCAATCTTTTCATGTCTTCCAAGTGCTTTTGGTCTGCCTCAACAGCCCATTTTTCACCGTCATCAAGTGCATTTTGAAACTCTTGAGCCGCGCCATAACCCTGTCTTTTCAATGCATCTTCTTCTTGTTGGCTTAAAACGCCTGAGGTTCTTGCTCTGAGAAACTCATGACACCAATCAACATAAGGTTGTGAAACTTGTCGAAGTTGCTCAACGTAACTTAATTCATTATGTGCATCAGTCATTACTATCTCCTCATCATTAAACTCGTTACACATAACAAGTATAGACCAATTATCGATCAAATCAATTTAATGATGTACAGGGTTGCGTCAAAACAACATGTAACAACTTATAAGAAAGAATGGTGAGAATAGAGGCTGCAGGAAGCGTTAAAATCCATGAAGTAAAAATATTACGGATCACAATTAAGTTTAAAGCCCCAATACCCCGGGCAAGGCCCACGCCAAGTACTGAGCCAACTAAGGTCTGCGTTGCAGACACCGGTATGCCAAGACTGGTTGCAATCACAACAGTTGTCGCTGCTGAAAGCGTTGCTGCAAAAGCACGGCTTGGGGTTAATGCAGTAATTGAACTCCCCACGGTTTCAATCACACGCCGACCTTGCACCAAAAAACCAATGACCACGCCAGAGGCCCCTAAAAGCACAGTCCATGCGGGGTATCCAGTTGCCTGTAATGGCTCACCTGCATGTGAAATCAGGCTATACACCATGCTTAAGGGCCCAACGGCAAGTGCCACATCATTCGCACCATGGGCAAATACCATGGCACAAGCGGTCATTGCCATCAAAACGGCAAAATGTTTTTCGACCTGGGCAAAACGGTCACGACGCCGTAAGTCCGCTTTTTCTGGAATACGTCGAACTACAAAGGTCCCAAACAAGGTAATTAATATGCTGGTACCTAAGGTCACCGCCACGCTCTGCTTCAAGCTCAGTTGAATTTCAAAGTGGGCAAGCCCTTTAAACACCGTAATAAATGACAGGACGGAACCTACTAAAAATAAGTAAATCGGAATAAAACGTTTTGAGCGCTCTAATAAATCAGGTTTTGCAAAAATAGTTTGCTGGATACTTAAAAACAGTGCGTAGGCCGTTGTCCCTGCAATCAGGGGCGAGGTAACCCAACCAATGGCAATTTGTGAGACTTGCTCCCAGTGCACCGCGTCGCTGCCAAGCACCAACCAGCCAAAACCTACCATGGAGCCAACCAACGCATTAGTAATAGAAACCGGTACGCCAAGCCAGCTCGCTAAGTGCATCCAAATAGTACACGCCATTAATACGCCTAGAATGCCTTGGATAAGAATCAGGGGTGTATCGGATAGAAGCTGCACATCGATGATGCCATCACGCAGGGTCTCAGTGACGTCTGTTCCGCCTAAAAATGCACCGGCAAACTCAAAAATCACCGCAACACAAAGCGCTTGCTTTACAGTAATGGCTTTTGAGCCCATGGTGGTACTCATGACGTTTGCGAGATCGTTTGCGCCCACGCCCCACGTCATCATGAAACAAAAAATAATCGCTAATGAAAAATAAAGCAGTGATGCATCCATAGAATGAGTTACCGAGCAATCAAAATTTGTAGCCGTCCACCCACAGTTTGTGCGTGATCGGCCAAGTCCCCAATCCATTGAACCAATTTATAAAGAAACATCACATCCAGTGCCGGTAGCGTTTCTTCAATTTCAAAAATGCGATGACGAATCTCCGCAAGTTTGGCGTCGCTATCATGCTCGATTTCGTCCAAAGTCACAATCATTTCTTCGACAATTGTCACTTCACTGCCCCGAAAACCACTTTCAAGCAGTTGGTCGAGCTCATTAATGGCTTTACAAGCTTGCTTTGCTGCATCCAGCGAGCACGTCAAAAACGGAATAAATAGTCCCGACAATGCCTCTGGAATATGCATGCGCCGACTCATCATAAGCCCCGATATGTCTTGGGATTTATTGGCAATTCGGTCTTGTACACTTAAAAGCTCTAACACATCCGTACGACCAACTGGTAAAAATAAGCCCGTTGGCAAGTGCAGTCGCAAGTCTCGCTTAATTAAATCAGCTTCTTTTTCAAGTTCTGAGATTTGCTCATGGATTCTTGCTGCCTCATCCCAATTTTCGGTTAGAACTGCATCAAAAAAAGGAAGAAGGAGCTTTGCGCATTGATACACTTGGTACATGTGCTGCTCAATGGGACGAATTGGCGAGGGGCCAAACATGTTAAATAAATTTCCCATCATCTCAAAAAAGCCCTCAAGCAAAGCCTAGGCTGAGTATATCTAGTTTCGTATAAAAATTGAATAAGCTTCTTAAAAAAATCACCATCTTGATAAACATCGCTGCATTTTTTTGCAAACGAACAGTAAGCGTGTTACAAAAGTCGAAAGCGTTATGTGCAATTTCCTGTGAAAAAGCACATGACATATCCAAGGAAGACCCAGGTTATTTGGGCGTTGTAGGAGCGACATCACCGTGATTGAATACATTTACAAAGGATTTAAGCTTTCATACACAATTACTGAAGTCAGTTGTGCCGAGCCCCGCCTCTATGAGGCACATGGCAATGCTATTTATTTACTGAGCACCCCAGGATTCGCACAAACGCACTTTCATGCAGAAGATGAAACCCAAGTGGGTGCAGAGCATGAAATCAAGCGATTACTCGAAAATTATGTCGACTTTGAGCTGAAAAACTTCTATGCAACCCAAGCAAAAGAAGCATCATCATAAGCTCTATTGGTACCGAGAAGAGGACTCGAACCTCCACGGGGTTGCCCCCACTAGCACCTGAAGCTAGCGTGTCTACCAATTCCACCACCTCGGCATCGGGGCTAAATTACGTATATTTATCGCGTTTGTCAATGGATAAAAAAGTCTAAATTGGCACAATCCTTATTAACTTACAATTGCTTCGTCCTGCCGCGCTACGCTCGCAGTTCTCGCAACGACGCTTTCAAGAGTTATGTTCTCTTCTTTGCCATCTCTGAGCAGGCAAAAATGAAAAAGATCGTGGTGAAACCCGCAAAGTGAATCATTATCCATGAAAATCTTAAGTCTAGCTTTACATTTTCATGAATAAATATCTTCTAAATTAAACAAAAATTTTTTATAGCGCAGCCAGACAGCGTCTTATCATAAACTCAACATTGGTATTCGCATTAATGTACTCAATCACCAGGTTAGGATGCTCTCTCTGATACACCCTAAATAACTGATCCACAAACCCCTGTCCAACAGCTTCAATTTTTTTAAAGTCCAACGTCACATGAGAAAAATTTTCTAAACGTCGACATACACGCTTCGCTTGTGAACGAGAAATCAAGCGCTCGCCAAAGTGTTGTGATAAATCCACCAGAATATCTGTCTTGTTGAAAGAAAAATCTTCAGTGTACGCCTCAAATATATCTTCAAGTTGTCTGTCTGTATTTTTGTTCACTTCAACTTCTACTCGAGCTCCCTTAGTGACTGAAGATTCACAAAAAGTCCAGTCTTGCTCTAAGTTATCCCGAATGAACTGATACCCATTAGCAAAGATTCTGAACCTATCTACGGCCCGTGCACTAAAAAAAAGCCCCTCACCACTATGATTCATAGGGTCTCGAGTTAACTTTCCCTTACTCAACTCAAATAAAATATCTCGAATATCATCCCAGGGGGCACTCTCTTGAATGGTTTTAAATACCCCATCTCCGTTATCCTCAATCATACAGTAAAAAGTTGCATGCTTAAAATAGGCCTGTACCGTTGCCCTACTGCCCTTGGAGTGGTCCTTACAGTTGTTCAGCAATTCTGTCATCACATACTCAGTAATGGCATAAGCGTTTTTATTTAGGTTTTTTTTAAGTTGTTTGGCAAAATGTTGATTAAAAAAATCGAACTCATCAAAGCTCGTATTTAAATTAACTGTTAAAATTTTACTTAAACTCTCTGTTAAGGTATACGTGATTTGTTTGGTATGTCCGGTTTTGCTGAGTTTGTCTTGCTTTATAAGGTGCTGAATATGGCGTAGTACCGTCGTTCGAGACACTTTGAATGCAGCCATAACAAAGCTGACTAAGTCATGTGGATGTTCAACCACCTCTTTTAGAATAAATGCTCTGATATTATCTGCCTGATTTCTCATAGAACAACACGTCAATATAATTTAGTTGTATAGTATGAGTTTAGTTTATATTAAAACTAGGTGCAATAATTATTGAACCTAGTTTTAATATGTGACGCAGATAGTTACAGCTTAACTCGGTGCAATCATCTTGGCCGGCTGCACATACTCGGAAAATTCTTCAGTGGTCAAAAATCCAAGTTCAATTGCAGCTTCTTCAAGAGATAAGTTATCTTGATGCGCTTTTTTTGCAATTTTTGCCGCTTTGTCATAGCCAATATGCTTGTTTAACGCAGTCACCAGCATTAAAGAGCGATCGACATAACCTGCAATCACATCTAAATTTGGCTCAAGACCCTCAACACAGAAAGTTTGGAAGCTCTGACAGGTATCAGCAAGCAAACGAATGGAGTGCAACACATTAAAGATAATGACCGGCTTAAAGACGTTTAGCTCGAAGTTTCCTTGGCTTGCGGCCACGGTAACAGCCGTGTCATTGCCCATGACTTGGGTACATACCATGGTCATCGCTTCGGCCTGAGTCGGATTCACTTTACCAGGCATAATCGATGAACCAGGCTCATTTTCAGGTAAATGCAACTCGCCAATACCACAACGAGGCCCTGAGCCAAGCCAGCGAATATCATTAGCAATTTTCATCAAAGCGCAAGCCAGCGCTTTTAATACCCCGTGCGCCATCACCAATGGCTCGTGAGAAGCCAAGGCCTCAAACTTATTAGGGGCAGAGACAAATGGCAGCCCTGTCAGCTCTGCAATTTGCTTCGCTACTTTTTCGGCAAACTGTGGGTGAGTGTTTAACCCAGTCCCGACGGCAGTACCACCAAGCGCGAGTGGATAAATTTCAGGTAATACCGCTTCAACGCGTGCGATGCAGGCATCCAGTTGCGCCACATAACCAGAAAACTCTTGCCCCAAGGTTAACGGCACTGCGTCTTGCAGATGAGTTCGGCCAATTTTGATGATGTCTTTAAATGCGTCCATTTTAGCCGCTAAACCATCACGCAAAGTTTTTACTGCTGGCAAAAGCCTCTCTTGAAAGGCCACCGCTGCTGCAATATGCATCGCAGTTGGAAAGGTATCATTAGAAGATTGTGAGCGATTGACGTCATCATTGGGATGAATTGGTGTTTTACTACCTAACTCGCCACCAGCAATCTCGATAGCACGATTTGCAATCACCTCATTTGAATTCATATTGGATTGCGTACCACTTCCGGTTTGCCAAACATGCAGTGGGAAGTGTGCGTCTAGTTTTCCTTCACTTACTTCTGTTGCGGCCTCAACAATTAAATCTTTCTTAGAGTCTTCTAAATTACCAAGCGCATGGTTGGTGAGTGCTGCCGCTTTTTTTAAGATACCAAACGCATGAATCACTTCGATTGGAATCAAGTCATAGCCAATATTAAAATGATGTAAAGAACGCTCGGTTTGTGCGCCCCAATATTTATCGGCAGAAACTTCAATTTCGCCCATGCTGTCTGTTTCAATACGTGTTTTTGTCATAATTTGAATCACTCCACACATCAATCTCATCAAAATTAAGGCCAATAGGATAACGGATTGAAACAACTTGGTATACACTGTGACATAAAGACTCTAAATCACAGCTAAAGAGCGAGGCTTATGCGAACTGTCCGTATTTACCAACCTGGCAACTACTCCCTTCATGACGTCGTCGAACTCTCAGAACCTGCAAGTCACCATGTACTCCGCGTGCTTCGTATGCGAACCAGTGACTCGCTTATTTTATTTCGCGGCGATAATCAAGAGTTTTCTGCTCTCATTACGGCAATTAAAAAACATCAAGTAACTGTGCGCATTCAGGGCGTACAAGCTGTCAACCGAGAGTCCCCTTGCGTCATTCATCTGGCACAAGGTATTGCGAAAAAAGAACATATGCCATTTGTGATTCAAAAAGCAGTTGAGCTTGGCGTGGCAAGCATCACGCCATTACTGACTCAGCACGGCTCCGTCAGACAAAACAGTAAGCATCTGGCAAAAAAACATGCTCAGTGGGAAGCCATTGCAATTGGCGCATGCGAGCAGTCTGGGCGTAACATCCTCCCCCCGATTCATGAGCCCTGCTCATTAGAGGCCTATCTTGAGCGCTGTGATACCCCCAATAGGTACCTACTCGACCCCAAAGCAGATACCTCTTGGCGAGAATTTTCTCGAAAAAATAGTGGTGAAATTACCCTGCTGATTGGCCCTGAAGGTGGCTTAAGCCCTCAAGAAGTTTCGGATGCAAAAGCACGAAACTTCGAGGGAATTGCGCTTGGCCCGCGTATCTTAAGAACCGAAACCGCGACGCTTACAGCACTTAGTGTGTTGCAAGCGCTACTAGGTGATCTATAATAGGCTGTGCTCAGCCATCGACAAGCTTCGTCAGTACTGAGCCAAAATTTTTAACCAACTGAGGTTCTTTCATGAGCAATCACGTTAAACTCGTTAATGATGAGAATTTTGAAGCTGAAGTTCTCAACGCAACACAGCCCGTTCTGGTTGATTTTTGGGCTTCTTGGTGCGGCCCTTGTCGAGCACTTGCTCCTATTTTTGAGGAAGCGGCAGAAAACCACCACGAAAAAGTAACATTTGCAAAAATTGATATCGACGAAAATCCACAAACACCGTCTAAATATGGCGTGATGAGTATTCCAACCTTGCTGTTATTCAAAAACGGTCAGGTCAAAGCAACCAAAATGGGATTACTTTCAAAATCTCAGTTGATTGCTTTCATTGATAGCAATCTTTAAGCGCAACAACACCCCCTAAAACCCGTGCCTCATGCACGGGCAGAGGGTGCTTAAAGCGTGACACAGATTCCCTTTTTAGATACAATTTAGAACTATTAAAACGCTTATAGACACAAATGGTTTATTCATGGTGCTGAAATATTTACCCAATGCATTCAGCTTGACCCGGCTCATGTTAATCGTGCCGTTTCTGTTTTATTTATACCAAGAACATTATGCAGCAGCGCTCTACATCTTTTTAGTTGCAGGCATCACTGATGGCATAGATGGCTGGATCGCCCGACTCTTTAACTGGCAAACACGTTTTGGCTCCCTCATCGACCCCATTGCAGACAAGCTGTTGATTGCCTCGAGTTTTATCTCACTCGCACTCCTCAAACAGCTTCCTTGGTGGTTGGTGAGTTTGGTTTTTTTTCGTGATTTAACCATCTCTCTTGGCGTCATGGCCTGGCAACGCTTTATTCCCCAGCGGATTGATTTTAAACCAACGTGGCTCAGTAAGATTAATACCTTCTTGCAACTCACCCTCATTATTTTTTGTCTGGTTGAGCTCGCATTTGGTAAAACCTCTCAAACCTTTACGTTTTTGCTGATTGGGCTGACCACTTTCACAACCTCTTCCACCTACATCGATTATGTCTGGACTTGGGCTAAAAAAGCCTATGCTAGTAGCCCTGTACCCCAATGAATCATCAGCTCGCCCTTGCTATTCAACTCAACGATGAAGCCACCTTCAAAGAATATTGCTGGGGTGATAATACGCTGGTGCAAAAAGAGTTGTTAGCAGCCCTTTCAAACACCGGCGAGCCGTTTATTTATTTATGGGGCGCTCCTGGATGCGGTAAATCACACTTGCTGCAAGCCTGCTGTCAGCACTTAGGAACAAATGAAGCCAGTATTTACCTGCCTTTAAATACGCTAAAAACTTGGGACCCTACCATTCTGGGCGATTTGGAAATGCATCGCTTATTTTGTATGGATGAGCTAGATGCTATTGTTGGCCTTCCTGCCTGGGAAGAAGCACTGTTTCATCTATATAACCGCATACGAGACAACCAAGATGCAACGCTGATTATGGCCGGTAACACCCCACCCCAACATACCCCCATTTTGCTACCAGACTTAAAATCTCGCCTAAGTTCTGGTCTTTTGATGCATGTCAAAGAACTCAGTGACCACGACAAAGCTGAAACACTTTCGTTAGAGGCAGCACGTCGAGGCTTTACCCTCCCATCTAATGTGGCACAGTTTTTGGTGAATCGTAGTGCACGCAACATGCATGATTTACATGCACTTTTGGATAAACTTGACCACGCCTCGCTCGTAGCTCAACGAAAAATTACCATTCCGTTTATCAAAAGCACCTTAAATTGGTGAATCGCTTGATATTTCCCCATAAGCTCAACTATAGTTTCTGATATCCTTGAAGAAAACAAACGGCGCAATATGGCTAAGACAGCCCTTTATTTAGCAGGAGGCGGCGCGCGCGGAGCCTACCAAGCAGGCGTACTCAAAGCTATTCATCAAATTTTTCAGCCCAAAACCAGCCCTTTTAGCATGATAAGCGGTGTTAGCATTGGTAGTGTCAATGCCTGTATTCTTGCTGAAAATGCAGATGATTTTGGGGCAGCCATCGAAAAACTTGAGCACTTATGGCATAACATTCACTGTCAACAAATTTACAACGCTAGTAACTACGCCCTTGGTAAATCTATTTTGCGAAACCTCAGCCGCGTGGTAGTTAAACCAAAAAACTCAGGCTACCTGCTAGACACCACGCCCCTGCACCTCTTTTTTCACGACCATATTAATTTTGACAGAATTCATCAAAACATTGAGCAAGGCACTCTGGAAACCTTTGAGGTCATTAGCAACTGCTATGAAACCCAGCAAACCATATCGTTTTATCAACATCATGCCTCGCACTTTGACGACTGGTCCTACCCAAGACATACCAGCCAGCGCACGACCCTTCGAGCAGAGCATATTCTCTCATCAAGTGCACTACCCCTCTTTTTTCCGGCCATTCCAATTCGAGGCCGGCACTATGGAGATGGCAGCATGGGGCTAGTCTCACCACTACGCGGCCCAATTCGCTTTCATGTTGAGAAAATTCTCATTATCGGCACGCGCCCAACCCCTGGAGCAGTTCAGCCAGAAAAATTGCAAACAGCTGATATTGGCTTTGCCCATATCTTAGGAAACATGCTAAACAGCCTATTTTTGGATAACCTTGATAGAGACATCGAAAATGTAAACCGCATGAATGACATTGCGCATTTGCTCTCTATCTGGAAAAAAAGACATTCGCCTTGGCGCCCCATTGACATGGCCTGCCTAAGACCCAGCATGAACGTTGCAGCGCTTGCACAAAACAAATATGACAGCATGCCAAGCTTTTTACGCTTATGCCTCAACTGCCTAGGCGCACAGCAACACTCAGGGGACTTACTCAGCTTCTTACTATTTGAAAAAGAGTTTACTCAAGAGCTGATTAAGCTCGGTTACGAAGATACGCTTGCGCAAGAAGCGGCATTACAGCCTTTTTTTAGTTAGAAGCACTCATACCGCGCCAAACAGCAAACGCCTCACGTGCTTGCTCAACCAGCATACCAAAGCCATCTACCGCCGGGTAGGCTTTTTGACGCGCCCAGTGCACAAATGGGGTAAGAGCAGACCTGTCATAAGTTAAATCGTAACAAAAAGACGTGCCTTGCAATTCATTTGGCGGGGCAAATTGACGCCCTGTAGCATTCAGCACCAAATCATAGGTTTCCGTCATGTCGGATTGCCCAGCACACTTCACGGCTTTATTATCCATCTCCTGGACGAGTGTTTGAGCACGTACTTTGGTTCGGTTATGAACCACAATCTTCTGGGACTTTTCCAAAAACAATGCCGGCAAAATCCCCCGCACAGCACCGCCCGCCCCTAAAATCAAAATTCGCGCCCCTGAAAGTTTAATTCGCTTTTTCAAATCACATACTAAGCCTGCGCCATCGGTATTATCCGCACACAGCTCACCTTTAGCATTCAGCCAAAGCGTATTGGCAGCGCCGGCTTTCAAACAACGCTCAGTTTGCACATCTGACATCGCGAACGCACGCTCTTTGCCTGGTGCAGTCACATTCAGCCCCGCACCACCGGCTTTAAAAAAATCCTGCACTTGCTGCTCAAAATGTGCATCATCAAGCAAAATACGGGTGTACTCAAGCTTAACGCCTGCCTCTCTTGCAAAGTGCTGATGCAAGCTAGGCGATAAGCTGTGCTCAATGGGGGCGCCAATCACCGCATAATGCTTCATCATCAGAGGCTCTTATCCACCAACTCTCGTAAATCTTTGGATAGTTGCGCTTCTGACATACGCTTCAGTTCTTTTTGCATCGCTTCTCGTCTCACTACATCAAATCGCTGCAGACGCGTAAATGGCGTTGCGAGACGTGCTGAAATTTGTGGATTTAGTTTATCAAGCTCAAGGATTTTATCGGCAAGAAACGCGTAACCACTGCCGTCTTTTGCATGAAAATACCTTGGGTTTTGGCAAAATGCCCCGATAAGCGCACGAACCTTGTTTGGGTTCTTGATGTCAAACGCAGGATGCGCGAGCAATGCCTTCACCTGCTCTAACACATCGGGCACATCCGCTGTCGCCTGCAAACTAAACCATTTATCAAGCACCAAGTCCTCTGCCTGCCAGGTCTCATAAAATGCATCAATGGCTTTTTTACGGCATGCTGCATCCGGGTGACTGACCAGTTGCGCGAAGCTTGCTATTTGGTCTGTCATGGTTTGCGCAGACTCAAACTGGGCTTCACACACACCAAGCGCTTCAGATGGCCGCGCCTCCATCATAAAGAGCAAACACACATTACGAAGACGACGTCTACCATAAGCAGCCCCTGCCATAACATGATCTTCTTCTTGCCAAAGCTTGGTATATAGCGCTAAAAATTCAGGCCATAGTGCCTCTCCAAGCGCTTTGCAATAAGCATCTCGAGCATCTTCAATCCGGGTCACATCAATATCAGCAAGCTCTGTCACCACTTCTTCAAAACTTGGCGGAGTAAGTAATAAGGCACGCAGTGCCATATCCAGTGACTCATCTTGCAAAATAGTGCGAAACACCTCAACAATCGCTGTATCGAGTGTTAATGGGGTGTTGGCGTCATAGGCAGCCAACAAGATTCGGCGTACCACACGCTGTGCTGCATCCCATTTAGCAAAGCCATCCGTCTCAACCTGCAAAAGGCTAAGATGTGCCATCTGGTCTTTGCCATCGTTCAATATCACAGGGGCGGAAAACCCGCGTAGCAAAGATACATGAGCGGGTTTTTCGGCTAAATTTTCCACGCAAAAAATTTGTTCGGATTGTTCAAGTAGCAGCACTGTATTTTCAGGCAGCATCGACTCACCTTTGGCATTAAACACGGCAATATCAATCGGAATAGGACATGCTTTGTCGATCCCTGACTGAGTCAGCTTTAAGATGAGGGTTTGGTTTTGATAGCTTTCTTCCACCAAGGTCACAACTGGAGTACCCGGTTGCGTATACCAATGAAAAAACTGCTCTAAGTTACGATCATTGGCATCACTCATAGCTGCGACAAAGTCTTCAACCGTCACCGCTTCGCCATCATGACGCTCAAAATACAAATCCATGCCTTGTCTAAAGCCCACTTCTCCAAGCAAGGTGTGCAGCATGCGAATCACTTCCGCACCTTTGTTATAGACCGTGGCAGTATAGAAGTTATTAATTTCTTGGTAGGCTGCAGGCCGCACAGGATGCGCCATTTTTCCAGCATCTTCCGGAAACTGAGCCTGGCGTAAAATTTTGACGTCTTGAATACGGTTCACATCGCGTGAATTCATATCTCTTGAAAATTCTTGGTCACGAAATACAGTCAGGCCTTCCTTCAGACTCAGCTGAAACCAATCTCGGCAAGTGACACGGTTTCCAGTCCAGTTATGAAAATATTCATGACCAACTACACCTTCTATATCTGCATAATCTTGGTCAGTTGCTGTGTCTTTACGCGCAAGAATATATTTGGCATTAAAAATATTGAGCCCTTTATTCTCCATCGCGCCCATGTTGAAATCACTCACCGCAACAATCATATAAATATCTAAATCATATTCACGACCAAACCGACGCTCATCCCAAGCCATCGCGGCCTGAAGCGATGCCAATGCATGAGGGGCTTTGTCTTCTTGACCATGCTCAACATACAGATGCAAATCGACTTCACGGCCTGACATCGTAGTAAATGTATCTTTAACACAGGCTAAATCTCCGGCAACCAAAGCAAAAAGATAAGAAGGTTTTTTGAAAGGATCGTGCCACTTGGCCCAGTGTCTATCTCCCTCTCCCCCTGACTCCACCAAGTTCCCATTGGAGAGCAAAATCGGATATTTTGCTTTTTCTGCTGAGACTCGCGTGGTATACACAGCAAGCACATCGGGTCTGTCTAGAAAGTAAGTAATACGCCGAAAGCCTTGTGCTTCACATTGGGTACAAAAAAAGCCATTCGAGCGATAAAGCCCCGATAAAGCGGTATTTTTTTGTGGGAAAATTTTGGTGACAATTTCAAGCTCAAACTCATCTGGGCAATCGTCCAGTGTGAGCCGATTCGCATTACAAGTGTAGTGACTAACTCTCTGACCATCTAAACGGATGCTTTCAAGAGTCAATTCATCTCCATCTAAATATAATGGCCCGGGTGCGCGTCGGTTAAGCCGCATGGTATTTTTGACTTCGGCATGGGTCTCAAATAAGTCGATGTCTAGGCACACCGTATCAATCGCAAATGCGGGTGGCTTATAATCGCTTAAATAAATCGTTGGGTTCGACATCATCGCTCTCCATTCGTATTGTATAACGCATTTACCGAGGCAATATCCCCGGCACTTAAGTGTGTTCTCTGCCCAATTTGCACCCCTGGCATGCGAGGCACAATGGTCGGCTTGCCATTTTTACTAAATGCAGTCGCTGAATAGTGCATAATCGAGTCATAGTCGTAAGGCCCTTGGTTCTTCCCTTCATCCTGGTGTCGATTAAAGTTGTGGTGATGATCTTCTCGAATGTTCTCCCACACCACTTCAACGTACAAATCTCTGTCTATTCTTGACTGTTCATGCCAAAGGCCCAGTAGATGTCCAATTTCATGCGCAATCATCATGGTGTCACAGCGCGGTGCAAGACGCACGGTCTGAAGCCCTCCTTGCCGACCGACAGAAGAAACACATGTGTTTCCATCACTAGGCTGAAACTCAACATAGTCTGGATAATCAATTTGTGCCCCCGGTGATATCGAGACAAAACGAATGACTGTCTCCATCTCCCACAAATTCATTGCATTGAGAACTTCCATTTTTTTCTCTAAGGGCAAGCCATCCTCCATCGTATAAGGGATAATACCGCCCGGCCAGGTCGCCCCCTCTTGTGGCTTTACCACCATGCCTTGCACGTTTACAGCCGATGCAGCAAGACTCCAAAGAAAAATAAAACACCCTACCCAGTTAGCTTTCATGTTTCCTCTCAATGGCTAAAGCATATAATGTATTTCGACTGGTTCCTGTGAGTTCAGATGCAATTTTGGCAGCCTTTTTCACGGGCAGTTCTTTCAGTAAAATATCTAAGACACGTTTGTCTTCAGTTGCATCAGCTTCTACCTGGCGAGGAGCTATCATCACTACAAACTCTCCTTTTTGCCGCGCGGCATCGGCCATAAACCAATCACACACCTCTTGCACATCCCCACGCACAAAAGTCTCGAACGTTTTGGTAAGCTCTTTAGCGACCACAAGCTTTACCGCATCGCCCAATATGGTTTTAATATCTTGAAAAAGTGCTAGCAAGCGATGCGTTGACTCATAAAAAACCAACGTGTGTGCATACAAAGATTTAAAGCCGGCTAAGGCCTTTTGTCGCGCGGCACTGGTCGCAGGCAAAAAGCCACCAAAGGTAAACACCTCTGAAGGAATACCGCCGGCCGAGAGTGCTGCAATTAAAGCAGAGGCCCCAGGAATGGGAACCACTTGAATCCCTGCGTCATAAGCGGCTGTCACCAAAGGGTAACCCGGATCTCGAATAAGTGGTGTACCCGCATCACTAATTAAAGCAATACTACGACCTTGCTCTAAGGTTTCAATCAAGCGCGCACAGGCTTTTTCTTCATTGTGCGCATGAAACGCAACAAGCTTGGTTTGCACGCCAAGCATTTCTAAAAAAGGCTTAGAGTGACGTGTATCTTCAGCGGCAATTAAATCAACTGTTTTTAAAATATGAATGGCACGCGCCGTAATATCTTCTCGGTTTCCAATAGGGGTTGCCACCACATAAAGCGTTCCTTTAGAACTTGCGATTGAGTGCGTCATGGTTTATCCTGCTACGTCTGATTCGGGAGTTTACACGCTTATGCTGTTTCGCTTTCGTCACCTAAAAATCATGGCCCTTTTGGCCTGTCTTGGCTTGCTCTCACAGTGCACGAATGTCGTGCGAACTGGTGCGCGTCCTATTGCAAGCCCCTACACTTTATCTGCCGATGCCTACATCGCACTTGCAAACAATCATCTCGGTGAAGAAAAGCAAGCTTTACTATTACTTGCTGCAGGCCGCCTGACCGATGAAGGCAAGTGGCAACAAGCCAAAGACATTCTAGCACAAATAAAACCTGAGTCCTCGATTCAAGCCGATAAAAAAGCCTTATTGCTTGCAAAAATTGACTTGGCTCAAAAACACCCGAAATCAGCACTCAAACGTCTGTCTAGCATTCAACATGCAAGCGAGCTACCAACCTACGAAAAAGCACAATTTCATGAAGCATTGGCGCACAGTTACCGCGCCCTTGGCAAGCCTCTTGAAGCCATCAATGAGCGGATTGAATTAGACGCCATCTTGCCGGATGAGGGGTCACGAGAAAATAACCGCCGAGTGCTTTGGCGCACCCTCACTAAACTACCCAGTGCTGAGCTCAATACACTGGCAATCGAAGCTGATGCAGGCTCTTCCTTACGGGGTTGGGCAGAGCTTGCTTTAATCGCACGGAAAAATCCAGCCTACCCACATAAAATGCTCGAAAAACTGCATGTCTGGGAGCAAGAATACCCCAAACATCCAGCTCGTGCCTTACTGCCTCAATCCCTTGAAGCTATGAGTGGGCACTTGTATAACAGTCCGAAGCAAATCGCTTTACTACTCCCCTTATCAGGCCCACTTGAAGGCCCAGGGCACGCAATACAAGATGGCTTTATGGCAGCACTCAGAGCCAAGAATGCCACAACAAAAACAACGCTTCGCTTCTATGACACCAATAAAATGTCAGCAGCAAGAGCTTATCACCGCGCCATCTCTGATGGTGCCGACTATGTCATTGGCCCACTCTCCAAAGTGAACGTAGCAACGGTTGCCGCCATGCAGCACCCGGTCCCCACCTTGCTTTTGAATAATGTCGACAGCCGCACGCAAGACAACGCCTTCCAGTTTGGCCTCTCTCCTCCTAATGAAGCACGCCAAGTTGCAATAAAAGCACGTAAAGCAGGCCTATCCCGCGCCTTAGTGATTGCACCTGTGGGCAGTTTTGGAGATGAAACCCTCACGGCCTTTAGTCGAGAGTGGCATGGTGCTCGCGGGCAACTCGTCGATACCTTACGCTTTGACCCAGCAGAAACAGAAAATTTAAATGAAGACATTCGAAACCTGCTGCAAGCAATCCCTGATGATGAGCGCAAAAGACAACTCAAAGCCATTGCTAAAAATCCATCCATGGCGCGCACGCCGCTACGTCGTGAAGACTTTGATGTGATTTTCTTACTGGCTTATCCATCTAATGCTCGTCAAATTATGCCACTGCTTCGCTATTACTACGCTGGAAAAGTACCTGTTTACGGCACTTCTAGTGTATATACCGGCACCCAAAACACCATAGCAGACCGCGACTTAGATAATATTATTTTCTGTGACATGCCGTGGGTCTTTAAAAACCCAGGTGCTAGAAAGCGTGACTGGCCAGAAGGGTTTAATAGCTACACCAGGTTATATGCGCTTGGCATGGATAGTTATACCTTGGGAACGGAGCTCAATTCACTGCTATTATTTCCAGCGCTTGGCACAGACAATCAAACCGGTGCGCTGTATCTCAGCCAAGATCACCGTATCTCTCGCATTCTGCCCTTTGGACAATTCAGAGAAGGGGTGGCCACACCGATTTAAGTCAGGCTCTGCCCGCCATCTACTCGCAAGATTTGCCCTGTAATATGTGGATTCATGACAAAACCAAGAATTACTTGCGCAACCCCTTCAGGTGTCCCCCAGCATCCTCGTGGAATTTTGGTAAGGATAGCCGCCTTTTCATCAGCGCTTAATGCATTCTCCCCTTCAGGCTCAATGGTTGCTCCGGGAGCCACCGCATTGACACGAATTTTAGGTGCATATTCCAGTGCTAATGCTTTAGTTTGCATATTGAGTGCCGCCTTGGTTTGCACATACACTGCATACTTAGCTCGAGGTTTTTCTGCTTGAATATCAGAAAGATTCACAATACAACCATCTTCTGACTGCGCTAAAAACTGGCGCGCAGCTTCAGAAAGCCAAAATGGTGCTTTCACATTCACTATCCAAAGTGCATCCCAAATCGCCTCATCGAAGCCTTCTAGCGGTGTTTTGATGTAAGTTGAGGCATTATTCACTAAAACATCTAAGCGGCTTTTCCAACTGTGTGCTGCTTGCACCAAGGCTAAAGCTTCGGCTTTCACGCGTAGATTAGCCGTTAACACGCAGGCACTCTGTGCTCTTTTGGCATTCAAAGCACCGGCTAAAACCTCAGCTTCTCGCGTGGATTGATGACAATGAATAGCAACATCATAACCAGCTTCATGTAAGGCCTTGGCAGTTGCTGCGCCAATTCGCCGGGCAGCTCCAGTCACTAAGGCAACACCTCTTACTTGTGTCTTGTCCCGATTCACGGTATTGTTCCCTTTTTAAACATTTAATCAGCTACTATGCAACCGATAGAGCACTTACGCGAACACTTAACTGAGCACGGCCCAATCCCTTTTGTCGACTTCATGCAGCAAGCGCTGTATTCGCCTAAATGGGGCTATTATAACCGATTAAACTCCCCCATAGGGGCTTGTGGCGACTTTATTACAGCACCTATGCTCACCCCCTTGTTTGGCCATACATTGGCAAACCAGTGTGAAGCCATCCTAAAAGAACTTGAGCAACCCGATATTTTTGAATTTGGTGCAGGCACAGGCCAGCTCTGTGTAGATGTCTTAACCCATTTGGAAGCGCTAGAAACTCTACCAAACACCTATCACATTCTTGAAGTGAGTGGCGCGCTAAAAGCGCGGCAACAAGAGCTAATCACCGAGAAAATCCCCCATTTAGCACATCTTGTACAATGGCACACGAGCCTCCCCGAAACACCAATTGAAGGGGTTATTCTTGCCAATGAAGTGTTGGATGCAATGCCGATACACCGCTTTTTGAAAACAGGTGAAGTAATATTTGAAAGTATAATTGGGCTTAATGAACAAGGTGCGCTCGAAGAGCGCTTTGAGCCTTGCCAAAACCCTGAGCTCATCACACATGTAAACCACGTCATCACCCATGATGTAACACCCTATGCCTCGGAAGCTAATTTATTCGTTAGAAGCTGGATTGACGCTTGCTTTAACTTGCTTGAGCATGGCGTCGTATTATTGATTGATTATGGCTTTCCACAGCATGAATACTATCATCCTGACCGGCAGCAAGGGACCTTAATGTGCCACTATCAACACAAAGCACATCCCAACCCACTGAGTCATCCGGGAGAAGAAGATATCACGGCTCACGTTGATTTTACTCATGTGGCAGACAGTGCACTTGAAGCAGGTTTTGAAGTCGCAGGCTATACCAATCAAGCCTCTTTCTTACTGGCAAACGGTTTGTTAAGCTTACTTGAAGCAGAGCCAGGCAATACATCCGCCCAAATCAAAACACAACAAGCCGTAAAAACACTGGTACAACCCAGCGAAATGGGCGAATTATTTAAAGTCATTGGGCTTAGCAAAGGGTTTCATTCCCCCTTGATAGGGTTTCAATTTCACGATAAACGAGCGAGTTTGGGCACATGAGCACCTATTTGACCACGGTAGAGTTACAAAAACCTGCCATGAATTTTTCCGCCGGACATACCACCATTTTTTCAGCAACAGAACGAGAACCTTTGCATGGACATCGATACGATGTGTATTTAGCTATCAGCACCCAAATTGAAGAAAATGGCCTCGCTTTCGACTACCGCTATTACAAAGACCGCGTACAAATGCTGTGTAAAAAGCTGCATCAAACTTTTTTGATGCCGACTGAGTCACCTCACTTAATTTATGATGAAGACGATGAGTATTATTACTTTACGTTTAACCATAAAAAAATGGTGTTTTTAAAAGAAGATATCACGCTCATGCCGCTGGCTAATATCACCATCGAAGAGCTATCACGCTGGTTTATCAAAGAATTAACAGCTGATCAAGACGCGCTTGAAAAACATCATATTGCACGTCTTGTGATTAAAGTATTTTCAGCCCCTGGGCAGTGTGCAAGTCACGTTTGGGAGCGATAAACTCGTGTCTATTGTGCGAGTTTGTATCCCAAATACCAAAAGAGATTACTTCGACTATTTGGCACCAAGTGATGAACCGCTTGCTGTCGGGGTGAGAGTTTCTGTGCCTTTTCGCAAATCAGAGCGCACTGGCATTGTCATAGGCCAAGGGACACCTATACCAAATATCAAGCTGAAACCTATTCATACGGTTATCGACAAAACACCGCTCTTAGACTCGAAAATACTTGCTTTATGTCACTGGATGGCAGGCTACTACCATGCGCCACTTTCCGATGTGCTTACGCTTGCTTTACCTAAGAAATACCGAGAAGGCAAAGCAATCACACCACCTGAGACACCGACTGGTCACAAAGATACCATTGAAGCACCACTGACGCTCAACCCCGAACAAGCCTCAGCATTTCAAGTGATACTTGCCTCTCTTGAGCACTACCAAGCCTTTGTGCTCGATGGTGTCACAGGCAGTGGTAAAACCGAAGTGTATCTGCAACTGGCCGCCCGTGTTTTAGAGCAAGAGCAGCAGGTCTTGGTGCTGGTCCCCGAAATTGGCCTCACACCACAACTTTTGGCGCGCTTCAAGAGACGCTTTCATGTACCCATTGCCGCACTCCACTCTCATATTTCAGATAAAGCACGTATGGATACCTGGGAGCTTGCTCGCACCAACCAAATTAAGCTCATTATTGGTACCAGAACAGCACTCTTCACACCGATGCCAACCCTTGGCTTAATCATTATTGACGAAGAGCATGATGGCTCATTTAAGCAACAAGAAGGCATTCGCTACTCAGCGCGCGATGCAGCCCTCGTGCGTGCAAAACAGGCTCAGATTCCCATTGTCTTAGGCTCGGCCACACCAAGCCTCGAGAGTTTGTATAACTGCACATTGAGAAAATATACCCATTTGTCGCTGACTCAAAAAGCTGAAAATCAAACGCCGCTTCACTATCAGTTGATTGACATGCGTCGACAAACCCTCACCGAAGGCCTCGCAAAGCCAACCCTGGATGCCATTGAAAAGCATATTAAAGCGGGCAATCAGGCATTAATTTTTATCAATCGACGTGGCTTTTCACCCGTTTTACTGTGTCATGACTGTGGCTGGATGGCAGATTGCCGAGCCTGCGACAGCCACCTTACTTTGCATCGCAAAAAAAATCAGCTCATTTGCCACCATTGCGGCCTTAAAAAGCCTATTAAAACCCAGTGCGAGGTCTGTCAGAGTGAAGATTTAGTCCCTGTTGGCTCGGGCACCCAACGCATCCATGAGTATTTGAGTGAATGCTTCCCAGAAGCTCAAATTGCCCGCATTGACCGAGATGAAGTCAAACAAAACAAAGCACTGCTCGAGACTCTTTCTAAAATTGAGTCGGGAGAGTTACAAATTTTGATTGGCACGCAAATGCTTGCCAAAGGGCACCACTTTCCAAATTTAACTTTGGTAGTAATACTGGATGCAGATGCTGGATTTTATAACCAAGATTTTCGTGCCCTTGAGCGCCTTGGCCAACTCATTACTCAAGTCTCAGGTCGCGCCGGGCGCGCAAGTCATCCAGGAGAAGTTCTCATCCAAACCCACTTCCCAGATAATCCTATGCTAAACCAGCTGATTCAGTATGGATACACGGCTTTTACAGATGCATTATTCTCACTTCGCAATGCAGCCTTGTGGCCACCTTATCATCACCTGGCGCTACTGCGCGCCTATGCCAAGAACGAGGCTAATTTAAAACACTTTTTAGTAGTCATCAAAACCCAGCTACAAGCGCTTGATGTTACAGTCCTTGGGCCAGCCCCTGCACCACTTGCAAGAAAAGCCTATCAATTTCATATGCAACTCCTGATTAAAGCACCGAAAAGAGCACTCCTACATCAGGCACTCAGCTTCATTCAAGACACCTATCCGTCACACTTGGCGCAAAAAGGCGTGCGCTTTACTATGGATGTTGATCCCGTTGACTTAGCATAAGCTGGGGTTTAACTTGTAGGCAGCCCATTAAAACGGTCTGTGATTTCGTCAACTTTTTCCGGCGGTTCGCATGGCAGCAACGACTTTTGTACATCTTCAGCGCCATCAATCAACTCAGCCACACGACTGCCTAAAGACGCCGGTAAAACACTGCCTTCCAGAGCGATACACCCTGTGGTTTCCCGTATGACTTCTTCTGCAGCAGACGTACAGTTTAAAACATCAGAAGCCTCCTGCTCCTCTGCTTCAACGAGCAGAAGTAACATATCGTTTGGATCGACTTCAGGACGAAGACCTTTTTCCTGTTGGTGTTGCACAATCGCCCGCTCACTTGCATGATAAGCCCATATGAGCGCTGCAATCCCGCGGGTTATGCCACTCAATGCGCCGGTGACTGAATAAAAATAGCGGCCTTCAGACACTGCTTTTGCAATTTCTATCTGCTTTGCCACCCCTCTTTGTAGCTCTTCTTCTGAAACCGGAATACGTAGTATTCTGTTCGCATGCCTGACATCGTCTCCTCTAATTTCTTCTGGTGAGAAATTTTTTGCTGGAACAGGGATTGTACCGAACAGTGGCGCATTCACCACCCCTCCCCCAGGCACTGGCATATAACTAGTGTGTGCCGCTATCTCAACTCTCCCATCTGGAAGTTGCCTAAGCATAGATGTCGATACATGCCCCGGACCATTTACTTCATTGGTATCAGTCACATACACCTCAAGGTAACAGTTTTGGTTTGTTGCTTGCAGCTGCGCCTTATAAGCGCGAGAGACTTGTCCGCCTCCTGGTGCCGGAGAATGTGCGGCTCTCCCTTTTTTATACACTTGATCACTACCAAGCACAGCAGCTAAAAAAGCACCCGCTGCTAGCCGGGCAGGTTGCACCACAAATTTGAGCATAAGATTATCATAAAGTAAAATTAAGATACTTTTAGCCTAGTGCATGGTTATTTATCAAGTAGACCTAAATCCACTCTCTTCAAGGTGATCTGCTATCGCATTGGGCGTTGGTTCCCAAGGGATACGTGAGTGGGGTACAGGACGCATGCCTCCTGCTTGCAAAAGATGACCTACCAGTGTAGCACAGTTATAAACCGCTCCCTGTTGCTTCTGAGAAGACTGCTTTCTCGTCAAAGTCATATCAACAGGATCTTGAGAAAGATAGGCGGGTAACTCCTTGAAAAAACTCAGGGCATTAATTCGAGGAACGAGCTGATATGAGATATTATCAGACTCAACTCCTGCTTCGACTTGCCTCATGGTCTTACGTATAGCAGCTGTATCGAGCCCAGCTACTCTATATGTGCGATCAGGCGCTTTTTGGTCAAGAGACGTATCAGAAGCAATACCGCTATTGAAACTATCTGGGCCGACAGTATCTTTTTTTGAAGCAGCAGCCTCTGACTCCATATCTTCCGTTAACTTAGATGTAAGGTTTGCAGGCAAGGGAAATACCACCGTGGGGCCTATAGCAGGGATACGGCCTGGATGAATACTCATGTAAGTATCCCCCACCTGTATCCCAGTATGACCAACACCATCTGAGGTTAAATTCCACACATAAACCCAGGTGTCTTCAGAAGGTTGGGGATTAGAAGCTGTTTTAACTGATTCTGTCGTGGGATTCATCCAACGCTGTACTGTACGAGTCAGAGATTTTAGTTCAAACACAGACCTCTCCGTAAAATAAAAGCTCATTATACTGGATATAAGCAGATCTTTCAATACAAAATTAAATCAATGTGGTGCAGGTAACAAATAAGTTGTCCGGTTGACAATGTACTTGCGTGCCATAGAATGCCACCTCTGACTTAACTAAACTAGCAAGGAATTATAATGTTTCAACCATGCTTTAACTGGGAAGAAGAAAATACACTTTTTAAAGGTGTTGAAAAAATCACAGATGAGAACCGTGAAAAAACTATGACTCTCATTCGAACCATTGGGCAGGAGGCTAATCAAATACCTCTGTCACCACTTAAAGTCCATCTTAAAGCACGTCGCCTGGCAGCCAAAATGTGTAAGCATGCCACCGACTTACTCGAAGAAGACGAGCAAGATGACAAGGCAAGACTTTTTGAAGATTTAGCAAGCAACCTAAGTATTCCTCCGTTCTTTGGCTGGAGCGCTACGTACAGCCAGCTCAATCCCAATGTGACTCAGGCAAGAACTTCCGAAGAACGACCCGATACCATGGCTATTATTCAGGGAATTAACCGTGAGTTATCCGCCCAGCTACAAATCAAACAATCTGGCCTCATGCCACCCAGTGCAATGAGAAAAGCTTCAGATACTTGTGCACATGCCGCCTGGATTTTAATTCTTGAAAGAAACAAATCAGAGGCTAAAAAGCATATTCAATTTGCCTTACAATTTGAGGTCACAGGATTTGCGAAATATATTGCAAGTGCGGTTAAACGCGGCACAGGAGACATGCAAGGCGCACTTGATTGTGCCAAAGATGCTATTCAACTTTTTCGCGAAGCAGAAGAAAGTGATCTCGTATTAGCCCATGGACACATTCAAGCAGGTCTCGCAGCACTCAGATTAAATCGTAATGAAGAAGCAAAAGCATTTTTTGAGCAGGCAAGAATCCTTGCCGAAACACCTACCAGTGCATCTCATATCAAGAGTTATGCTGAGTGCGCCATCATGGGCTCGGAAGGTGCACCTCTCTCCCGGATGCTCATGAATCTTGCTCAGGTTTATAACAAACTCGGACAGCATGAGGATGCACTTGCTTGTTTACAACAAATACCACAGCCTGATACGCCGCTTGGCATTGCTTACAGCAATAACGTCTTTGCCGAAGCGTATATTGGCTTGCAGAAGTATGAGCAAGCACGCACATTACTTGAAGCATCTTATAACTATTATGTGGCTGAAGATATGGCTCACACAGACAACTGCTTTAGAAATATGCTAGGCAGACTAGAGGTCAACTTAGCTTGCAACGAACCTTTAGTGTGTTTAGATGAAATCAGCACGCTATACAAAAAACTCAAATATGCTCCAAACCACGATTTCAGATTGCGTTTGGATGCTATCTTCGAAAGGCTTGAGGCCAGCCAAAAGTATAAGCATTACTTGAATGTGATCGAGGTAAACCTTGAGCTTGAAGAGGCGCCGCAGTTCTTAGAACACGCTAAAGCGCTGCAGCTTGAACTCGAATATAGCTCCGAGCACGAGCTCACACAAAGGCTAAATAAGCTTATTGAGATCCTTGAAGCGCCTATTGGGCTTGAGGCCATTTCTTACGAACGGTAACTTTTCACTACACCCTGGAGCGTATCACATCTGGGGTGTGGATAACTTTTCTTAATATCAAGCCCACCCTCAAGGATAGAAGATAACTCTTTGATTTTAAACAAAATTTCCAGAAGAGGTCAAATTGTGCTTCTTTTGAGCCTGTGGATAACTATGTGTGAAAAAGAAAACCCAAGCTGACAAGCTTGGGCTCTTTTGAGCTAATATCAGTGTTACTTGAGTTGTTTTCGAACTTTTTGGATTGCTCGAATTTGAGCAATTGCACGTGCAAGCTCCACAGAGGCTACAGAGTAATCAATCTCTGAATCCCGATCGGCCATAGCTTCTTCCGCTTGAGCTTTAGCTGCAAGTGCAACAGATTCATCCAAATTGTCAGCACGTTCAACAGCATCAGCTAACACACTCACGCAGTTAGGCTGAACCTCTAAAATGCCTCCAGAGACATAATAGATTTCTTCTCTGCCACCCATCTGTGTTACACGAATTTCACCAGGCTTTAGCATGGTAAGCAGCGGGGCGTGCCCTGGAACCACTCCAAGCTCACCCAACTCCCCTGTCGCGACAACCATCTCAACTGGACCTGAGAAAATTTCGCGCTCTGCACTAACAATATCTAAATGCGTTGTACTTGCCATATCATTTACACCGTGTCATGAATTAAAGCGTTTTAGCTTTTGCAACAGCCTCTTCGATACGACCAACCATATAAAACGCTTGCTCAGGTAAATCATCATACTCACCAGACAAGATGCCTTGGAAGCCTTGGATGGTATCTGCTAATGAAACGTATTTTCCTGGTGAGCCAGTGAAAACTTCGGCCACAAAGAACGGCTGAGACAAGAAACGCTGAATTTTTCGAGCACGAGATACAATGCGCTTATCTTCCTCAGACAGCTCATCCATCCCAAGAATTGCAATAATATCTTTCAACTCTTTGTAACGCTGCAGCGTTTGCTGTACCGCACGTGCTGTATCGTAGTGCGCTTGCCCAACAACCAATGGGTCGAGCTGACGTGAGGTCGAGTCGAGGGGGTCAACCGCTGGATAAATACCAAGCTCTGCAATTTGACGCGACAATACTACCGTTGCATCCAAGTGTGCAAAGGTAGTTGCAGGCGATGGATCGGTTAAGTCATCCGCAGGCACGTAAACCGCTTGAATCGAGGTAATCGAACCTGTTTTGGTCGATGTAATTCGCTCTTGTAACATCCCCATCTCTTCCGCCAATGTAGGCTGATAACCTACAGCTGATGGCATACGGCCTAAGAGTGCTGATACTTCAACACCTGCCAAGGTATAACGGTAAATGTTATCAACAAATAACAGAACGTCACGGCCCTCATCACGGAATTTTTCAGCCATGGTCAAACCTGTCAATGCAACACGGAGACGGTTACCTGGTGGCTCATTCATTTGACCGTATACCAGAGATACTTTGTCTAATACATTAGAATCCTTCATTTCGTGGTAGAAGTCGTTCCCTTCTCGGGTACGCTCACCGACCCCAGCAAATACGGAGTATCCACTATGCTCAATTGCGATGTTACGAATCAGCTCCATCATGTTAACGGTTTTACCGACACCCGCACCGCCGAACAGACCAACCTTACCTCCTTTCGCAAAGGGGCAGAGTAAGTCAATGACTTTAATACCGGTTTCGAGAAGCTCTTGACCGCCAGCTTGCTCAGCATAACTTGGTGGCGCACGATGAATAGGTGCAACTTCTTCAGCACCAATTGGTCCCGCATTATCAACCGGCTCACCAAGCACGTTCATAATACGGCCAAGGGTTTTAGTTCCCACTGGCACTTGAATCGGCTCATTGGTGTTCTTAACCTGAACGCCTCGCTTCAAACCATCGGTGGTTCCCATGGCGATGGTCCGAACGACACCATCTCCAAGCTGCTGCTGAACCTCAAACACTAGGTTATTTTCTTCTAGTGTAAGTGCATCATTAATCTTAGGAACGTTTTGACGCGGGAATTCCACATCAACAACCGGACCAATTACTTGAACTACTGTTCCATCGCTCATTAAATTACCCTCTTATAACGCGTCTGCACCACCGACAATTTCCGCCAATTCTTGCGTAATTGCGGCTTGTCGAGCTTTGTTGTATGCCAACTGGAATGTTTTTATTAATTCACCAGCATTATCAGTCGCACTTTTCATTGCGATCATTTTTGCTGCTTGTTCACAAGCAATATTTTCAACCACTGCTTGGTACACTTGTAACTCAATGTAACGAGTCAACAAACTATCAAGGAGTGTTTTCGCCTCGGGCTCGTAAATATAATCCCAATAATGCCCAAGCGTCTGTTCCTCTTCTTTTGCAAGCGGTAGAGGAAGTAAAGCTTTCATCTCAGGCTTTTGCGTCATCGTATTGACGAACTCATTTGAAATGACGTGGAGCGCGTCAATCTCACCCGCTTCGAAAGCATCCAGCATCACTTTAACCGCTCCAATCACATCAGCCACACTTGGGGTGTCGCCTAACTGCTCAACTGAGGCCAAAATTTGTCCACCAACACGACTAAAAAACCCTTTCCCTTTACGACCAATAAGGCAGAGCCTCACTTCCTGACCCGCATCGTGCCAACCGCGCATTTTAGTCACAGCTTCGCGCAACAGATTTGCGTTTAAGCCACCACACAAACCTCTGTCAGAAGTCACAACAATCAAGCCAATTCGTTTCTGCTCACGCTGCTCCATAAATACATGTCTGTATTCAGCTTTAGCCCGTGCAACATGCTTTGCTATATCATATAGCTTACTTGCATAAGGTTTAGAAGCACGCATACGCTCTTGCGTTTTGCGCATTTTACTTGCGGCAACCATCTCCATCGCAGAGGTAATTTTTTGCGTGTTCTTAATGCTCGAAATTTTAGAGCGTATCTCTTTTGCTCCAGCCATCTAACTACCCACCTATTTCGGGAAATTTCAGTTTAATTACCAGCTACCTATGCGTTTGAACTCTTCAAGAGCCTTAGCAAGCTGCTCCTGAATTGCATCATCATAGCCACCAGATTCATTAATTGCTTGTAATAAATCCGCATGTGATGCCTGCATGTGAGCACGAAGTGCTGATTCAAAGGCGGTTATCTCAGCCACTGGAATATCATCTAGATATCCTTTTTCGATTGCAAACAAAGAAATACTCATGTCTGCAACTGAAAGCGGTAAGTACTGAGGCTGCTTCATCAACTCTGTAATACGCTGACCACGCTCAAGCTGCTTACGGGTCGCTTCATCTAAGTCTGATGCAAACTGCGCAAAGGCTTCAAGCTCTCGGAACTGTGCCAATGCAAGTCGTGTACCACCACCCAATTTTTTCATGATTTTGGTTTGTGCAGCACCGCCCACTCGAGAAACAGACAAACCAGAGTTAATCGCAGGTCGCACCCCAGAGTTGAACAAGTCGACATCCAAGAAAATTTGACCATCTGTAATCGAAATCACGTTAGTTGGTACGAAAGCAGATACGTCTCCTGCTTGTGTTTCAATAATTGGAAGTGCTGTAAGCGAACCGGTCTTACCTTTCACACGTCCTTCCGTTAAGCGCTCAACTTCCGCAGCACTGATTCGTGCAGCACGCTCAAGTAGACGTGAATGTAAGTAGAAAATATCTCCAGGATACGCTTCACGGCCCGGTGGACGACGAAGTAATAACGAAATTTGGCGATAAGCCCATGCTTGCTTAGTTAAATCATCATAAACAATTAAGGCATCTTCACCTTGCTCCATGAAGTATTCACCCATCGCACAACCTGCGTAAGGTGCAATAAATTGTAGAGCTGCAGGATCTGAAGCACCAGCAACAACCACGATGGTGTGTGCAAGCGCATCATGCTCTTCGAGTTTTCTAACCAAGGATGCAATCGATGAAGCCTTTTGACCAATAGCAACATATACACAAACCACACCGGTGCCTTTTTGGTTAATAATGGCATCCAGTGCAATCGCCGTTTTACCGGTTTGTCTATCACCAATAATCAACTCTCGCTGTCCACGACCAATTGGAACCATCGCATCAATCGCTTTCAGACCAATTTGTAGTGGCTGATCAACAGACTGACGCTCAATCACACCAGGCGCAACCTTCTCAATAGGTGATAAGCCATCACTTTCGATAGGCCCTTTACCATCGATTGGATTTCCAAGTGCATCGACCACACGTCCAAGCAGACCACGCCCAACTGGAACCTCTAAAATACGCCCAGTACACTTACCTTTTTGGCCTTCAGCCAAGTGGCTTGAATCGCCAAGCAGCACAACCCCAACGGAATCACGCTCTAAGTTTAATGCAAGGCCGTAAACACCACCTTCAAACTCAATCATTTCACCTTGCATAACATCTTCAAGGCCCTGTAGACGAACGATACCATCTTTCAAGCTGACAATGGTTCCTTCGTTACGTGCATCAGATCTGACCTTAAAACTTTCAATCTTCTCTCTGATGAGTTCACTAATTTCCGATGGATTTAATGTGGTTTGCTGTGACATGAAACTTATCCTCTCGATGACGCATCTAGTTCTGCGCCTAATTTCTCTAATTGACCTTTAACTGAGGCATTAATCACCCAATCTTTGGCAGAAATAACGGCCCCACCCAGTAATTCAGGATCGACTGACAACTGAAGCTCTACTTTGCGATTAAGGCGCTTAGTTAAGCGTTCAATCAACCGCTCTTGTTGTGCAGTGCTTAAAGGTGAAAAGCTGGATACTTGAACAGAAACTCGATGTTCTTCGTCTGCACGCAATGCTTCAAATTGCTCAAAAATAGCTGATACAACAGGCAGCCGTCTGTTTTCTGCCACAATCTGTATAAAAGCGTCCAGGGCTTCTGGAAGCTTATCTGACAGACCAGGTAGCGCCTGCATCACCAGAGAAATCGCTTTCGCATGAAGCTCAGTGGTTGTCTCTGGATTCTCAATAAAATCAAGCATTGCGGGGCATGACATCACGGCGTTAAGCTTTGAGAGCCACTCTGACCAAAGAGAGAGTTCTTTGTTTTTGAGCGCATGTCCAAAAACAGCTTTTGCATAAGGTCTTGCGATGTTTGTCCAGTCTGCCATAACTTAAAGCTCTTCAATCATATGGTCGAGCAGCACGCGGTTTTTATCCTCGTCTACTTCAGCCATTAAAATTTTCTCGGCTGCTGCAAGCGCTAAAACACCCACCTCTTTTTTGAGCGACTCTTTAGCACGATTCACTTCTTGTGCTAACTGCTCTGTGTGTGCTTTTGTCATACGTGCAGCTTCTTCACGCGCTTGCTCTTTGGCTTCTTCAACCAAGAGAGAAGCGCGACGACCTGCCTTTTCAAGAATATCTGCAGCATCGGCCTTCACTTGCTTAAGCTCTTCTTTGACCCGCTCTTGCGCAAGCTCAAGCTCACGTCGCCCCCGCTCTGCGGCAGCAAGTCCATCAGCGATTTTATCGCGTCTTTCTTCAAGAGCCTGCATTAAAGGAGGCCAAACAAACTTCATGGTAAACCAAACAAATACCAAGAATGTCAGCATTTGAATGATTAGTGTTGCATTAATATCCATGCTTATGATCCAAGTGCGCTAAGGAATGGGTTCGCAAAGGTAAAGAACAACGCAATACCGACACCAATCATAGTTACCGCATCGAGAAGACCTGCGACAATAAACATTTTAACCTGCAGCATAGGAACCATTTCAGGTTGACGTGCCGCACCTTCTAAGAACTTACCACCTAAAAGACCGAAACCAATTGCAGTTCCTAACGCACCTAAGCCAATCAAGAGCGCAACAGCAACGACTGTCATGCCTTGAACTTGTGCTACTAAACTTGCTGCTTCCACCATAATACTCCCCTCTAACTTAACATGATTAAAATAAAAAGATTAAACACCCATTAATGCTCTTCATGCGCCAAGCTTAAATAGACAATGGTTAACACCATGAAGATAAAAGCTTGAAGCGTAATCACTAAGATATGGAAGATAGACCACCCTAGTGATAAGAAGAACTGTGCCACTGTCAACGTAACGTTTGCGATCCAAGAGGACGCAGCAGCATTCAAGGTCAGTAAAGCAATCAAAATAAAGATCAACTCACCGGCATACAAATTTCCGAATAATCGTAAGGACAATGAAATAGGCTTAGCAATCAAGGTTGCTGACTCCAGAATAAAATTCACAGGAATCAATGCTGGATGATTGAAAGGCTGAAAAGTCAACTCTTTCACAAACATTTTGGCGCCTTTGACTTTAAGGCTATAAAAGATAATCAAGATAAAGACTGACAATGACATACCGAAAGTTGTATTCAAATCGTTGGTTGGAACCACTTTAAGGTGTGTCGCGCCAAACATTTCACCTATTGCCGGCAAAATATCAACAGGCACAATATCCATAAAGTTCATGACAAACACCCACACAAAAATGGTGAGCGCTAAGGGCCCAATCAAAGCACTACGTCCATGAAAACAGTCTTTCACTTGGGAGTCTGCAAAATCAAGCATCATTTCAGCGAAATTTTGCCACTTCCCTGGGACACCTGTTGAAACACGGCGCGCACCAAGCGTCAGCAAGCTCAAAGCGACTACACCTGCCAACAACGAAAAGAAAATTGTATCTAGGTTGACGGTCCAAAAACCACCTTCCGAGCCAAAGCTCATTGTTTTTAGGTTAAACGTCAGATACGTCAAATGGTGTTTAATATAGTCGGTGCTCGATATCATACTACTTTCATACCCGTTTTAGCCGTGGCTGTCCGAAAAAATAAAGGAGCAAGCCAAGATAGCACTTGCGCCAAAAAATAACCCATAAAAAACGTCAAAGGCACTACCTGCCCAAAGCGAAAAACACCAGCAAACAACAACGCTGATAGCAACAACTTAAAGGCTTCGCCCTTATAAACTCGCGTCAAAATCGCTCGCGAGTATCGTGCTCTCTGGTCTTTAAATAAAACCAGTGCAAAAAATATTTGCGGAATCACCCAGACAACCCCACCCAGAATGAACGAGCGTGCCGACACAGTATCTGTCATACCCCACACCAGCAGTGAAAACACTGCAACAAGGCTTATTTGAACAAAAAAAAGACGCTTAGCGCCTTGCAATCCTCGCTGGTTTTTCACGGGCCCACCTGTTTGATTTGCGCAGAGTATAAAAGAATCATCGCCCTCACGCAAGTCTATCCTCATACAAGAAGTCCGGAGCAAAAAAGTCGTTTCTATAAGAGGCTAAATTCGAACAAAAAGAAGCAACTTGAAACAATAAAAAACCCTCAGGACTTATTAAGCGCATTTCTAAAATAAAAAGTCAGAAAAGGTTGGCGAAGACCTCCTTGGACTGATACAGTATAAACATCCGGATCAGGTTTGCCACTTCCTGATTGGGAAAGAGTTCAAAAAGCCTGAGAGAAACTCGGGCTTTTTTTTGTTTTAAATTCAGCTAGTTAGGACTCAATCGGTAGTAATTAAACAATTTAACCACTCGAATAACACCTTCTGTTTGTCGCGCAATCTGAATCACTCGCGCACCTTGGCTCGGCAAAACATCTCCCATCAAATAAACAATGCCATCGGCCGTCACAACCTTAAATTGGCGCGGGTCAATTTCTGCATCGGCAATCACCTGACTTCTAATTTTTGCAGTAATCCAACTGTCTTGCAGGGTATGGTCTGCTGTAGATCTAATTGCAAGCTGGTTGTATTTTTTTCGCACTCCAGGTAAGTCTTTAAGACGCTCATTCGCTTCCTCTCTTAATACACGAGTTGGCACATGACCTGTCAGCAAAATATCACGATGAAAAACTGCCAGATCAATCGCACACCCCTCGCACCTCAGCCTATCATCGGCAAATAATCGTCGATTAGCTCGAGCACCCAGCTGATAATCATCAATTTTCTTATAGACATTATGCCTGTCATAGACCAGCATCACTCCAGTCCAGACACCACTCACATCCGCGCAACCAAACAGGCTCACGCTAAACCAGACCAAAAAAATCCATTTCAGTTTAGTGTACATACTGGAATACTTTCACCACTTTCTGCACGCCCTTCACTTGCCGCGCCACGTCGACTGCAAGCTTCGCTTGCTCAGGCGTTGCAATACCCATCAAATAAACCACAGCATCTTCTGTCACAACTCGAATAGAACCTGACTCCAAATCTTTCTTACGCAGCAGCTTCGCACGCACTTCACCGGTAATCCAAGTATCACGACTCCTATCTGCTAAAGCCGTTGGCTCTCCAATGGTAATTTCGTTATATACGCGACGAACTTTTGGCGTTTTCTGGGCAATTTTCTCAGCCAGCACCCGCAGGGAGGCTTGGGGTGTTTGGCCTGTGAGTAATACCACTTGATTAAAACTAGTCACCCCAATATGTGAATCATGAAATTTAGGATTTCTCACAATTTCTGTGTGTATCAGATGAAAAATACGCGCATCTCGCTCAATCATCATGACACTACGTCTGTCATACACCACAAGCCCCGTTGCCGCAGCAACCACCCCCAGCATACAACTATTCAAAAGCCCAAACAGTAATATCAATATCCCTATCTTTAATCTCATAATCCTTTTACCCCATCATCTGGCCAAATAATGCCTGATCAATTAAATCGCAAAAACAATGTAACACAAATAAATGCGTCTCCCGAACACGTGCAACCCCTTCACCAGGTACCCCCAACTCAATATCATTAGGTCCCAAATGGTTGGTTAGCATACCGCCTCTAACACCTCCTAGCAAAACCACATCCATATCACGGTCGTGTGCTGCATCCACTGCATGCACTAAATTCATCGTTTGCCCTGAAGTTGTCAACAAAAGTAATACATCTCCTGAGGCACCTAAAGCCTGAAGCGCTCGAGAAAACACATGATCAGGATGCCCTTCCTGCAGCAAAGCTGTAGTTAACACCATGTCAGTCGTCAAAGGAATCACTGGAAGTGGTGGTCGCTCTGCTTCAAAGTGACTCAGCATCGCCGTCGAAAAATGCAGGGCATTTGCAGCTGAGCCTCCATTCCCTCCAACAAATATTTTGCCATTATTCAACAAACAATCAACTAGTCGCTTACCAGCTAATGCTATTTGTTCAGGTAGTACGTCTGCAGCGGCAATCTTTGACTCAATACCTGTTGCAAACAGCTGCTGAACACGCTCTGTCATATCACTCATGCTTTTATTCCTCAAATGCTTGCTGTATCCACGTCACACAGGGCGGATGACCATCTAGGGCGATTACGTCAAACCGAACACCCTGCCGCCCCTCGTTTGGATGCCTCATCAGATAATGAGAGGCCGTTTTCATTAGTTTTTCTCGCTTACGCCGAGTCACGCTCTCGAGCGCACTGCCAAATGTGCTCGAAGTCCGCTGCCGAACCTCAACAAAAACCAACACACCAGATTGCGTTTGCATCACTAAATCAATTTCGCCGACGCGACTTTGATAGTTACTCACGAGCCATATCAAGCCCTGCTGTGTGAGGTAACGTCTTGCATAACGCTCAGCCCAATGCTCTTTACTAAAAGCTTGCTCTTGCTGTCCTAAGAAACGACTTCCGAGTCCTTTTGTTTTAATTTTTCCAACAGTTTTTTTAATTGCTTCGCATCCTTAAAATCAATCATTAAACGACCCTGGCCTGACTTACCTGTTTTCAATTGTACGTTGGCACCAAGATATGCCGAGACTTGCTTCAACTCTTTGTCAAACACCAAATCAGCACCACGCGCTGCATCAGGCTTTTCTTCCTGCTCCCCCGCCTTCAAGCGAGCAACCCACGCCTCAGTCTCTCGTACTGATAAACCCCGGCTCACAATGAGGTTAGCAACTCGCTCTTGCTCTGATGGCTCAAGATTAACCAAGCAGCGTGCATGCCCCATATCCAGCTTGCCTGCCTCAAGCAGTGCCGCAACTAAAGCTGTTAACTGCAACAGGCGTAAGCAATTACTTACCGCAGCTCTTGATTTAGATAGTAAGCGGGCAATTTCTTGATGCGTTAAACCAAACTCATCTTGCAAACGATGCATGGCACGTGCTTCATCCATCACATTCAGTGCTTCGCGCTGTAAATTCTCAATCAACGCAAACGCCATGGCAGTTTCATCATTCACATCGCGCACAATCACAGGTACATCGGCCAGATTTGCCATCTGTGATGCACGCCAACGACGCTCGCCCGCGATAATTTCATATTGCTCTGAGTCTTGAAGCTTACGCACTACAATCGGCTGTAATATACCTTGCTGCTCTATAGATGCGGCAAGCGCCTTCAATGCACCTTCATCCATAACCCCTCGGGGCTGATAAGCACCAGGCTTTAAAGCGTCTATCGGTAACATGATGAGTGTTTGTGTTGAGCCTTCTGATGTCACTTCCGTATTTTGCTCACTGGCATCTGCTTGCTGCAGCAGAGCAGATAAATTACGACCAAGTCCCGTGCGTTTTGCACTCATGATGCTACCTCCGTTTCAGCACTTATCTCGGCACGCTCCATCAGCTCTTTCGCAAGCGCTTGATAAGCACGGGCCCCTGCCGAGGATGCATCGTACTGCAAAGCAGGCATCCCGTGACTTGGCGCCTCAGCAAGACGAACATTTCGGGGAATCACTGTTTGGTAAACTTTCGCACCAAAATGCGCTGCAAGTTCATTCGAAACATCTAACGACAATCGATTGCGTCCATCGTAAAGTGTTCGCACAATCCCTTCAACAGTGAGTTTCGAGTTCACCGAAGCTGTCACTTGTTGAATGGTGGAAAGCAAATCTGCAAGCCCTTCAAGGGCATAATATTCACATTGCATTGGGACTAGCACGGAGTCTGCTGCAACCAAGGCATTAAGCGTGAGCGTATTCAAAGCTGGCGGACAATCTATCAAAATATAGTGGTAATTATCGAGCAGAGGTTTTAATGCTTGGCGCAAAATGGTTTCTCGGCCAATTTTTGCCATCAGACTCACCTCAGCAACGGTCAAATCACTGTTCCCTGGCAGCACATCAAACCCTGCGGCGGCACTTACACAGGCCTCATCGACCGAGCATGTCCCAAGCAACACATCATTGCTCGAGTGTTGCAAATCATGCTTATCAACGCCCGCCCCCATAGTGGCATTCCCTTGAGGATCTAAATCGATAAGTAGCACTTTTTGCTGCAACACTGCGAGCGATGCTGCCAAGTTCACCGCCGTTGTGGTTTTACCCACCCCTCCTTTTTGATTGGCAATGGCAATCACTTTGCCCATGAATGCTCCTTAGGATGATGATTCGATCATAATACAGGTTCTTGCGCCAACAACGCCTGGAACCTGATAATTTTTAATCTGATACGATTGTTTTAGATTATGTAACTCATTTTCTGGCATACGGCCTTTCATAGCGAGCCACAATCCTTGTGAATCAATCAGATGATTTGTATTTTCAATCATCGAATCCATCGCGCTAAATGCCCGACTGACTACTGTATCAAAACGTTGCTCCGGGTGGTAGGTTTCAACGCGTGATTCAACCACTTTCACCTTGGACAAAGACAACTCGCGCACGACTTCACACAAGAAACGTGTCTTTTTACCATTACTATCTAAAAGCACAACTTCTGACCCGGGAGAAGCCAGTGCTAAAGGAATTCCGGGAAGGCCTGGACCCGTCCCAACATCCAACCAACGCTTACCCCGCATCCATGACAAAACCGCAAGGCTGTCTAGAATATGTCGTCCAACCATGTCATGAATGTCACGCACGGCTGTCAGGTTATAGGCACGGTTCCATTGCTTTAATAATTTTAAATACTGCACAAAAGGCGCGACCTCAAGCGTCAGCCCCAGTGCTGAAAAACCAGCTTTAAGTGCTTCTTCTACACGTAATAAATCATTCATACGAGCATTCGCTGCTTTTTCAAGTGAACTAATAGCAAAGATAAGGCGGCAGGTGTCACACCCGAAATACGACCCGCCTGTGCAATTGACCCTGGTCTCACTTGATTCAATTTTTGGACCACTTCAGCCGAAAGTCCAGAAATTGACTCATAAGTGAAATCACTTGGGATACGCATAGTTTCATGCTTTTTGAGTCGTGCGATATCTGCTTCCTGACGCTCAATATAACCTGCATACTTGGTTTGTATCTCTACTTGCTCAGCAACAGTTGGGTGCACTTCTGGCATCTTCAAATCAGGCACTGCTTCTAAATGAGCATAAAGTACTTCTGGTCGCTTTAAAAACTCAGAAGCTCGGCAGTCTTGCAACAATGGACCTTTTAGTTTGTCTGCAAACGCCGCTCGATGCTTTTCTGCACGGATAAACGTTTGATGCAAATGTTTTTGCGTGGCAAGAATCGCCTCTTGTTTCTCTGAAAAAGCTTGCCAACGTACATCATCTACTAACCCCAGCGTGCGTCCAACTTCTGTCAATCGTAAATCAGCATTATCTTCTCTGAGCAAAAGCCTGTACTCAGCACGCGAAGTAAACATACGATAAGGCTCTTGCGTCCCTGAAGTAATCAAGTCATCTACCAAAACCCCCAAATACGCTTCATCACGCCTTGGCACCCAGAGGGATTTCTCTTGCGTGAGACGTGCTGCGTTCAACCCTGCTAACAGGCCTTGAGCCGCCGCCTCCTCATACCCCGTGGTCCCATTAATTTGCCCCGCAAAAAATAGGTTATCAATCGCTTTGGTTTGTAAATAACAGGTCAAACCTCGAGGATCGAAGTAATCGTATTCAATCGCATAACCAGGTCGCGTAATATGTGCCTCTTCAAAACCGACAATGGTTCGAATGAATTGAAGCTGCACCTCAAATGATAAACTGGTTGATATCCCGTTAGGATAAATCTCCGAGGTTCTAAGCCCCTCAGGCTCAACAAAAATCTGGTGTGACGCCTTATCGGCAAAACGTATCACTTTATCTTCAATCGAGGGACAATAACGTGGGCCAACCCCTTCGATTTCGCCACTATACATAGCAGACTCACCTAAGTTCTCACGAATAATGTCATGAGTTCTTTCGGTTGTTTGCGTAATATGACAAGGCACTTGTCTTGGATGATTAGCTTCTGTCCCCAAATATGAAAAGACAGGTCTTGGCTCATCTCCAGGCTGAGGTGTCATTTTATCAAAATTGAGCGTTCGGCCATCAAGCCTTGGTGGTGTGCCCGTTTTAAGTCGACCAACAGGAAAGTTAAGCTCGCGAAGCCTTGCCGCAAGTGCAATGGCAGGTGGGTCACCAGCACGCCCCCCTGAGGACTGTTTCATGCCCACATGAATTTTACCACCTAAGAATGTCCCAACCGTCAAAACAACTGCCCGTGCAGAGAAGCGAAGCCCCATTTGAGTCACAACGCCCGTTACCACATCCCTTTCAACCAATACATCGTCAACAGCTTGCTGAAACAAGGTTAAATTGGGCTGAGACTCGAGTCGTTTACGAATCGCATCCCGATATAAAATTCTATCGGATTGGGCGCGAGTTGCACGAACAGCCGGCCCTTTTGAAGCATTCAAGGTTCTAAACTGAATCCCTGCTTCATCGGCAGCCTCAGCCATAACGCCCCCAAGCGCATCAATTTCTTTAACCAAGTGACCTTTACCAATCCCGCCAATAGCTGGATTACAAGACATTTGCCCAAGCAAATCTAAGTTATGGGTCAGCAAAAGCGTATCAGCACCTAGGCGTGCTGAAGCAAGCGCTGCTTCGGTGCCCGCATGCCCGCCTCCAACAACAATCACATCAAAATGCTTAATCACGGCCATTCTTCAACTCACACTCATCTTCATTCATGGACGCATATTATACACATTTATTGCTGTTCTGGGTAAGGGGCATCTAAAGCTGGCCCGGTCTCTGTATCGGTGGATTCTGGTAAAAAATGCTTACGAAGCGCGTCGCTACTCGCACCGCCCTCAAAGTCTGCACAAAAAGCTTGGTATTCTTTTTCAGGGAATGGCTCAGGCAATAAAGGCATTTCTTCCTGCCTCACCTCATCCTTGGTACCGGTGAAGAAGCCTGAAAACTTACTCAGCATGGTCAGTGGAATGCTCTCATCTCGCACATCTTGTGGTGCGAGCTCAGCGACATAACACTTTGTTGCAATAATCGCAACCACCCCCACTGCGAACATAGACGCACCAAAAGAAAAAGGCATAAACACAAAAGAAACTAAAAATAATACCGGTAAAATCATATCAGTAATGATACGACACACCATATCAGCACGCTGATATTGTAGCAGTTGCTTTTGATATTCTGTGTTTGCCATGGTGCGACGAATATCCAAAAAAATCATCCGTTTTTGAGTGTCATCACTCCCAGCCTTCCTAAATAGAATGAGGTAATCCTGATAATCGGTCTCAATCGCTTGCGAGTCTTCGCCATTTTTTGAAATCGCAACCTGCGAGGTAAAGGCAGCATAAACAATCCCAAGTCCAAAGCACATAATACTCCCAATCAAAGCAAGCATCAGCGCCGTAAACGGTAGCACGGCCGTGGGCGGCACACAAAAAACAGAAAAAGCCAAAATGATAGAGCCTGAGTACATCGCATCAATTTTGAATTGCTTAATGCTATATCTCCATTCACGATCGGCTTTTTTCTTATCACGCTTCAAAGACGCAAGTCGCCACTCCAACCGAGCAATTTTACCTTGCAGTTCTTGACTTGCAGCGCCTGTGGCCAGCTCTTCTTTTGCTCTTTCATGCCGCTCTTCTACTAATTTTCTGGTTAAGGCTTTAATATCTTCATCATAACTCAACATGCTAGCTTCATGCTTGGCTTGCCCCTCTGACAATTGCCAAGCACTTAAAGCAAAATCAAAGATAAACAATACGGCATTTAATGCATTACCGTAATAGCCCAATATGCCGTCACCTGTTAAAATGAAAAAACAAATACAGTTCACCAATCCCCAAACGGCATCATTCAGAATCAGAAACTTCTTCTCATGCCACTTCCCAATAAAGCACTCTGACTTTTCCTCATCAGACAACCCAAGGGATTTAATATCATCGGAGACTTCAAGTAAGAAAGCCGTTGCAACTCCACCTCGCAAAAAGTACAAAAGCCATCCCATTGCACCCGTTCCAAATGAAATCGTGCTCAAAAATGAATCAGCAGTTAAGAAAGAAATATAACGAAACGAACGACGAATAAGCGCACAAATATTGGTCACCATCTCGGTTGCCCACACCAAATACAACCGGCCGTCATTCAAGCTTGCCGGATAATCCACCATCTCGGCCACTGAATCAATGGTCACTTTTTGAATGGCTTCTGCAATTTTAGGCGCGATAAAAAGCAACCCAAAATAACGCGCTGGGTTATCTAAGTCATGTGCTAATGCTGGGTTTTTATCTAAATCCGATTGTGCTTTCTTCCGATTCCGTAATTGTGCAAGTAACCCGCCAATGTGCAACAACGCGTCTCGTTTCCCAGCAAGCCCCGAGGTTTTATCTAAAATCGCAAGCTCACAGTCCGCAAGCGCCAAATAAAAAGCAAAAGAAAGCTCTTCTTCATAGTATTTTGCACGATTATCATCCATAAAAGGGAAACCCATCGGCTCCACTTCATTGATGAATCGCTTAGAGCGCGCAAGCGCTTTGGGCAAGTTCAAACGATTTAAAATAACTGCCTTGGCGTCAACTGGCCAAGTTTCCGCGGCCTCTGTACCACAATCACGGGCACAAGCAAGCACCTTCTCTTTGAGAGGGTCGTCCAACTGTGAAAAAGAAAAGCTCGTAATAATACTCGCCTCGCCTGACCTTACTGCCATACGATACCTTGGTTCTGTGCTAAATATAAGAGCACACTGGTCTTATTTTAAAATATAGCATGATTTTTGGGCCTGTCCTGGCGAAGTGACTTATTTTTGTGTGGTCAGGCCTAAAGACGACTTAAACGATTAACCGGAGATAGGTACTATCTACAGGCTGCGGTTCTGATAGGCTAGGTTGATACTGCTTAGGCCTCATTTCTTGGTTATATGCAGTAATTACTCCAGGGTCCGCTTCTAATGCATGCTTAAGCTCAATACTTGAGTCACGCCTATTGGCTTCGTCTACCGCTTGAATAAAATGATCGTCAGTTAACCCAAGGCGCTCTTTATTTTCCAGCATATAGGTAATAAGATCAGCATGTCCGAGCCATGCAGCCAACCAGACAATATTCCTACAAACGCCATACCCATACACCGAGTCTTGACCTTGTAAAAGCAGATGACTCGCGAAATCTGGTTGCATATCACCTTCTGAAAGATGCACAGATGCAAGTGATTGTGTTGCCGCTACAAACCGTTCAAGATTTCCCGCTTGTACAGCCAATAACACCGGATGTAATTCTTCGTCTGGCGAATAAGAAAATTGGTTCCAGTGACGCTCCATATTACTAACACGTTGGATACTAGGCATGTCACTCCCCTTAAGTGATAAATGAAAAACAAGGAGCGCATTTTAGATGCTTCAAGAAAAAACTTCAACCAGAGCGCTTAGGCTCCCACACTTGCAGCAAAGACGTCTCTAAATCAAATAAAGCAAGCACACGTCCGACCGTTTCATTCACCATATCGTCTATGGTTTGAGGTCTGTGATAAAAAGCCGGTACTGGCGGATAAATAATGCCGCCCATTTCAGTGACTGCAGCCATATTCTTGATATGGCCAAGATGCAGTGGCGCTTCACGCGGCAATAAAACCAGACGCCGACGCTCCTTTAAAACCACATCGGCGGCCCGTGCCAACAAACAGCTTGACGTACCCTGAGCAATAGCACTTAAAGTATTCATCGTGCAGGGGGCTACAATCATGCCTAAGGTTTTGAAAGAGCCACTGGCAATAGTCGCTGAAATGTCATTCGGTGAATGGTACACATCAGCTAAAGCTTTGAGCGCATCAAGGCTCATGTCCGTTTCATACGCACGCGCAAGCTGCCCTGCTTTAGTCACCACAAGGTGGGTTTCAATCGACAAAGACTTCAGCACTTCAAGCAGGCGAATGCCATAAATCGTCCCAGATGCACCGGTGATACCAATAATTAAGCGGGGGCTGGACATGTAAAAATAACCTCATGGTGTTTCTTTTCGGACCTATTATTACATTAAATGCAGCATTTCGCATTAAAACCGGGTACAATCTTGCCTCAGTTCACTTTTTACTACCCATGCTTACCCATGACTACATCTCGTCAAATGCTGGTGACCAGCGCACTACCCTATGCAAATGGCCCCTTACACCTTGGACATTTACTAGAGCACATTCAAACCAATATCTGGGTGAATACACAAAAAATGCTTGGACACACCTGCATTAGCGTTTGTGGCGAAGACGCTCATGGCACTCCCATCATGCTGAAAGCAGAGCAACTTGGCATCACGCCTGAAGACTTGATTGCAAAAATCAGGGCAAGTCACGAAGCAGACTTTGACGCTTTTGGCATTCATTACGACAGTTACCACACCACACACTCAGCAGAAAATCAGGCACTTGCTGAAGAAACTTATACGCACCTCAAAGCACGTGGTGACATCATTCAAAAAACCATTTTGCAAGCATTCGATCCCGTCAAAGAAATGTTTCTGCCCGACAGGTACATCAAAGGCGAATGTCCGCGCTGTAGCGCTGCCGATCAGTATGGTGATAACTGTGAAGCATGTGGTGCAACTTACGCGCCAACTGAGCTTAAAAACCCAGTCTCTGCATTGTCTGGTGAGCCCCCTATCGAGAAAGAGTCTGAGCACTATTTCTTTGATTTACCAAAATATGAAACTTTCTTAAAAGAGTGGACACAAAGTGGTACTCTACAAGACGAAGTCGCCAATAAACTGAATGAATGGTTTGAAGCAGGCTTAAAGCCTTGGGACATTTCCCGAGATAAGCCCTATTTTGGCTTCAACATTCCAGGCACCACTGATAAGTATTTTTATGTCTGGCTCGATGCCCCCATTGGCTATATGGCAAGCTTCAAAAAATACTGTGAAGAAAACAGCCTAGATTTCGATGCTTTTTGGGGCCCTGATACAAGCTCTGAGCTGTACCATTTCATTGGCAAAGACATCATGTATTTTCATACGCTGTTTTGGCCTGCGACATTAAAGGGCAGTGATAGACGGTTGCCAACTGCTGTCTTTACCCACGGTTTTCTAACTATCAATGGTGAGAAAATGTCTAAGTCTCGCGGTACTTTTATTGAAGCGAAGCGGTACTTAGAACATTTAAATCCAGAATATTTACGCTACTTTTTTGCCGCCAAACTCAATGGCCACGTCAACGATCTGGATTTAAATCTAGATGAGTTTATGAATCGCATCAACGCAGACCTAATCGGTAAAATCGTCAATATTGCCAGCCGCTGTGCAGGCTTTATTCATAAACGCTTTGACAGTAAGTTATCAGATACCCTCGATAACCCTGCGCTCTATCAATCCGCTCTTGGCGCGCGTGAGAGCATCATTGATGCTTATCTTGAGCGTGATTATGCTCGCGCTGTCCGACATATCCTTGACGTAGCCGCTCTCGTGAACCAATACATAGATGCTGAAAAGCCTTGGATTCTTGCCAAAGATCCAGAACAATTAGAGCGCGTACAGGCTATTTGTAGTTTGGGGCTCAATCTTTTCAGGCTTTTAATCACCTACTTAAAGCCCGTACTGCCGCAAATGGCACTCGACTCAGAGCAATTTTTAAACTGCGAGCCGCTCACTTGGCATAATATTGATGAGCCTCTTTTAGGACATACCATTCATGCGTTTAAACCCCTTATGACTCGGGTTGAACAAGCCAGCATTGATGCCTTAATGGCACCACAAACGGCCTAGTTTTTATGTCCAAGGTAAGTAGTCAAGCAATAGATGCCGTCCTCCCACAGACACAATGTGGTGAGTGCGGCTATCCCGGCTGCCTGCCCTATGCCGAAGCGCTCGTACACGGACAAGCAACCATCGACTGTTGCCCACCCGGTGGACTCGACACACTGAAAGCACTGGGGAAATTGCTCCACATCGACCCCACGCCTTATGTGGATAAGGTCAAAGAAACAACTCGTCCACCAGGGCGTGCCATCATCCGAGAAGCTGAATGCATAGGCTGTACCAAATGCCTTCCTGCATGCCCTGTGGATGCCATTGTTGGTAGTGCAAAGCAGATGCATACGGTATTATCCCATGAATGCACCGGCTGTGGCCTATGCATTAGCCCATGCCCGGTTGATTGTATCGACTTGGTCGAAATACCTGCAGAAACCTATGACCGAGCGCTTGCACGCCGCCGCTTTCAAGCCAAAAAAGTCCGTGAACTTCGCGAAAAACAAGCCAAAGAACAACAATATCGGGAAAAACGCCACCTTAAAACGCATGAAAAAGATCCAGAAAAACAAAACGCTGCCGCCAAACGCACCTACATTCTAGAGGCCTTAGCCCGATCAAAGAACAAGAAGGATAAATCTTGATTAAAAAGGGGTCTTTATGTATAATCCTCACTCTGACTTCACAAACTATGGGAGCTATCATGAATTTTTTTAGTGCAGCCAAAAAAGCTGGAGCCGATTTGACTTACAATGGCGGCGGATTAAACACAACTCAGTTGGTCTTCCAAGTCGCAACCGTTGCGTTTCTGTTCTGCTATGCGCCTATCGGACTAACGATTGGAGTCGTCATTGGATTCCTCGCTGCAACAGCTTATAACATGTGCTTAAGTGACGAGTCTCAAAACATACAAACTGCAACTGCATAATGCTTTGGGCCCGAGCAGCCTAACTCTCTTATTTTTCTTTAAGTGCCTCTTTCTTTCGAGGCCGCTCCCAGCCTTTAATGGTTTTCTGCTGTGACGCCGTTAAAGTGAGTTCTTCCGCAGGTGCTGCCCTTCTGAGGGTAGTACCCGCACCAATCGTTGCATTTTTACCAACGGTCACTGGCGCAACCAGCTGAGTATCTGAGCCAATAAACGCACCATCCTCGATAATGGTTTGATGCTTGTTTGCGCCATCGTAGTTACAAGTGATGGTGCCCGCGCCAATATTAACTTGCTTGCCAATAGAAACGTCGCCGAGATAGCTCAAATGGTTTGCCTTAGAACCTTCACCAAAGACCGCCTTTTTGGTTTCAACAAAATTGCCAACCTTGCATTGGTCAGCAAGCTCAGTACCTGGTCGAATACGAGCAAAAGGGCCAATAGAGCAGTCAGCTCCTATCACACAGTTCTCAAGTACAGAGTGTGGTTCAATGATGGTATTTGCCCCAACTTTTACATTACTTAGCACCGAGTGCGCGCCAATTTGAACACCCTCACCAAGCTGAACCTCACCGGACAACACTAAACCAACATCCAAAAACACGTCTTGTTCACAATGTACATGGCCACGAATATCTAAGCGCTTTTTATCCGCAATGGTCACCCCCTGTCCCATCAATATTGTCGCTTGCCGCTCTTGCCAAACACGCTCCAGGCTTTGCAACTGTACTCTGTCGTTTACGCCCTGAATCATCCAGGGAGCAGTTGCATGTACAAAGCCAATCGGGTGTAACTCTTCAGCTGCCATGCCAATAATATCCGTGAGATAATATTCCGCTTGGGCATTGCCAGCACTCAACTTGGGCAGCCAAGCGTTCAGGTTTTGAGCTTTAGCACAGCACATACCGCTATAAATTTCTTGGATTTTACGCTCGGCTTCTGTCGCATCTTTCTCTTCTACCAAAGCACGAATATGCCCATCAGCATCTCGAAGCACACGCCCAAGTCCTGTGGGGTCAGAGAGTAAGGCCAACAACAACACTAGCGGCGCTTTCCCTGAAGTCTCGTCAGAAACGCTCGCCTTATCTATTAAGCGCTCAAGCAACTCACACTGAATCAAAGGCACATCGGCAGACAAGACCAGCACTAAATCATCTGCTGGAATATGTGGTAATGCTTGCATCAGCGCATGCCCCGTCCCAAGTTGCTCTTTTTGCCAAACCCAATTCACATCTTGCTCGGCAAAGGCAGCCTGTATGCGCTCCCCCTCATGCCCAATAATCACATGCACTTTTGCAGGATTAAGTGCCCTTGCTGTTTCCAGCACACGAAGAAGCATCGGCTTGCCTGATAAAGCGTGTAATACTTTGGGGGTTTTGGAGTACATTCGTGTACCCCGACCGGCCGCCAAAATCACCACATGTAATGCCATTCAAAGATTCCCTTTAATTTTTATTTGACGGTTATCATAGACTGTTCGAGAGCGAAGGAGTAGATCTCATGAGATTTTTTTACAGAAACTAAGTCAACCCTTAGGCGCTTGACTGTCTGTGTCATCCATTAAAAGTTCAACTCTATTTTAGGTTTTATAGCCCAATTATAGGACACTTAGCTCACCTGCGAGCGGCTTATCCATCTTAGCTTTAATGGTCTCCGGCTTTTTATATTTACTGAGTAGATAAAGTAGTTTGCAATAAATGGCTTCAGGCGTCATATCATGCCCACTCACAAGCCCTACTTCTTTGAGTGCATGCCCCGTCGCGTATTGACTCATTTGAACTCGCCCGTGAATACACTGACTGCTATTTACCACAATAATACCACGCGCACATGCTGTCTCCAGCATCTCTAAAAAGCGCGTCGATTGATTCGGTGCATTGCCTGCCCCGTAAGTTTCAAGCACTAAGGCCTCGATTGGCATATTAAGTAACGCCTCAAGCAAATCAAATGAAATGCCAGGCCATAATCGAAAATTGGCAATCGCAACCGAGCGTAGTTCTTGTCTTTGAAATGCAAGCTTAGACTCTGGCAGTAATAGGCCATCCGCCATATTGATATCGGTGCCGACTTCGGCCAAGTGCGGGAAATTCGGGGAATCAAACGCATCAAAGCGCGTTGAACTGAGCTTATGGGTTCGGTTTCCACGCAGCAAATGCTGGTTAAAATAAATACATACCTCATGAATTGGCCGATGGGCACATAGCCAAACAGAGGTCAGTGCATTATCAACTGCATCGTTGCGTAATTCAGATAATGGAATTTGAGAGCCAGTTAAAATGACGGGCTTGCTCAAGTTTTCAAGCATAAAGGACAGCGCTGACGCCGTGTAGGCCATCGTATCCGTACCATGAAAAATTACAAAGCCATCATAAGCGTCATAGTGTGCTTCAATGTCTGCTGCTAACCGATTCCAGTCATCACAATTTAAGTTAGAGGAGTCCAGAAGCGGCTCATACTCATGGACATCATATTTTGGCATATCGATGTGCGAGAAAGCTGGAATAGCACTCAATGCTTTCGTCACATGTCCTTGCGCTGGTTGATAACCGGCCTTGGTTTTAATCGAGCTAATTGTGCCACCCGTATTTAAAATTAAGATTTTTTTGTCCAACTACTTTCCTGTTAAGCTATTTTCTTTCCGTTTATTGTTTCAGCTCTTGACTCACGCGGCAAGAGGACATTTGCCAAACCTACTCTTTTTATGGAAGAATCCTAGGGGGCTTTATAGGATTCAATGACTTGGGTTGAACGGCATTATGGTAGTGGATCGCGCTGGATACCGCCTCAATGTAGGCATTATTTTAATCAATGATTCCAAGCGCGTCTTTTGGGGGAAGCGTCAAGGCCACGATTCGTGGCAATTTCCTCAAGGTGGACTGGCTGCTGGAGAAAACGCTGAAGAGGCTATGTTTCGAGAGCTACACGAAGAAGTAGGCCTTGAGCGTGATGATATTAAGATCTTAGGCGTCACCAAGCGCTGGCTCAAGTATCGCTTGCCCAAACAATATCTCAGACATGGCTCAAACCCTCTTGTGATTGGACAAAAACAAAAATGGTTTTTACTACGCTTGACCGCCAGCGAACAGAAAATTCGTTTAGATCTAAGTGACTCCCCAGAATTTGACAGCTGGCGCTGGATAGATTACCACGAGCCAGAAGAGCACGTGATTTTCTTTAAAAGACAAGTCTATAGCCAAGCTTTGAAGGAACTTGAAAGTTTTACCAAAAGAAAACCCCAGAGACTCGGTGCAAAGCAACATCGAGGACACCATGCACGTTAAGAACTTATGCTAAAACTACTGAAGCGCATCGTCCAAGAAGTAACAACCGCAAATGACTTAACGGATGCGCTCACCACTTTAGTTAAGCGGGTACGAGAAGCCATCGGTGTCGATGCAGTTTCCGCTTTTCTGATAGATCATAAGCGTGCTGAGTATGTCTTAATTGCAACTGAAGGATTAAATAAAGCCGCGGAATTTAGTGTCCGCATTCCACTAGATCAAGGATTAATCGGTTTAATTGGACAAAGAGAAGAACCCATCAACATTGATAATGCCCCAGACCACAAAGCTTTCTACCATGACCCTCTCTTAAAAGAAGAGCCTTTCCATGCATTCCTCGGAGTTCCCATTATCCAGCACCGAAAATTGCATGGGGTCTTGATTGTCCAGCAAGCAGAAAAGCGTGAATTTGATGATGCCGAGGAAGCCTTTCTTATTACTCTTGCCGCACAACTTGGCGGTATTATTGCTCATGCTGATGCAACAGGTGAATTAACCGCCCTCACAAAACCCAAGCATCATGGTCCCACCAAACACGAAACCACGCATCTTGCCTTAAGTGGGACCGGCTCAGTCCCCGGGGTTGCGATTGGAAGTGCTGTCGTTGTCTATCCCCCTGCTGATATTAACGCGGTCCCTAAACAATTTGTTCAAGAAAATGAAGTAGAACACGAAGTTAATATCTTTCATGAAGCACTGGAAGCGGCACGTGACAATATGCGTCGCCTAAGCCGACGTATGCATGCAACTGTTCCTGAGAGCGAGCACACACTGTTTGATGTTTACCTACAAATTTTAGATAAAGACAATTTGGGTGCTGAAGTTGAGCGCAGTATTCGAGAAGAAAAACTGAATGCACAAGCAGCACTCGCAAGCGTTGTGAAATGGCATATCTTCACTTTCGAAAATATGAAAGATGACTATCTACGTGAGCGTGCCAGTGATTTTCGCGATATAGGACGCCGTGTCTTGGCGGAGCTTCAATCGTCTCAGGCCACAGAAATCACTTATCCTAAACGCACCATTTTAATGGGAGATGAAGTCACCGCCGCAGCCCTTGCTGAAGTCCCTGAAGGGCAACTTGTGGGAGTGGTCTCAGCCAAAGGCGGGAACAATTCTCACGTTGCGATTTTAGCGCGTGCACTCGGTATTCCAACAGTTATGGGGGTAAAAGGCTTTAAGCTCGAAGACTTAACGCGTCGTGCAATTGTCGTCGATGGTTACTATGGCCATGTGTTTATCTCGCCTTCCAAAGCGCTCTTAGCTGAATATAAACTGCTTGCTCAAGAAGAGGATGAACTCAACCAAAGCTTGGTCAGCCTACGCGACAAACCTGCTGAAACAACTGATGCTCATCGCGTTTCGCTACAGGTGAACACGGGGCTTGCGCTAGATACCGGACTTTCTATGAGTGTTGGCGCTGAAGGCGTTGGCTTGTATCGTTCTGAAGTACAGTTTATGAACCGCGATCGCTTCCCGTCAGAAGACGAGCAATATGTCATTTATCGACAAATTTTAAAAGCATTTGCCCCTCGCTTTGTCACCATGCGCACACTTGATATTGGTGGAGATAAAATGCTGCCTTACTTCCCCATTCAAGAGGAAAATCCCTTTTTAGGTTGGCGAGGCATTCGCGTCACCTTAGACCATCCCGACTTATTCCTGCTGCAAATTCGAGCCATGATTCGTGCCAGTGAAGGTTTAAATAACCTCCGAATTTTGCTACCCATGGTCACAACGCTCAATGAAGTAGATGAAGCGACTTATCTGATTGAGCAAGCTTATGCCGAGCTGGTTGAAGAGCAATGCCCCATCGAAAAGCCTGAAGTTGGCATCATGATAGAAGTGCCAGCCGCCGTTTACCAAGCACGTGAATTTGCTAACCGAGTAGACTTTCTTTCCGTTGGTACCAACGATTTAGCACAGTACCTCTTGGCGGTAGACAGAAATAATACTCGTGTCGCCAACCTATATGATGCGCTACACCCAGCGATGCTACAGATTCTATTGAAAATCATTGAGGGTGGACATGCCGCAGGTGTTCAAGTGAGCCTATGTGGCGAGATGGCGAGTGATCCTTATGCCGTTATTTTACTACTTGCTATGGGGTTTGATTCGCTGAGTATGAACTCGGCAAGTCTTCCTCGAGTCAAGTGGATTATTCGCAGCTTCTCAATGGCAAAAGCCCGCAAAATCTTGGCGGATGTATTAACACTCGATCATCCATCAGACATTCGGCTTCACCTACAAAAAGCGCTAGAACATGAAGGCCTTGGAGGACTCATCCGTGCTGGTAAATCTTAAGGAACTCAAACACTATGCTCCCGTATCCGCATATTGACCCTATCGCCGTTTCTATTGGCCCCATCGATATTCGCTGGTATGGGTTGATGTATCTATTAGGCTTTGCCGCCGCATTTGGGCTTGCGCACTGGCGAATCAAACATCGTCATCTGGATTGGAGTTCTGAACAAATTAGCGATCTTATTTTTTTTGCAGCACTCGGTGTCATTGTCGGCGGACGACTAGGCTATCTTTTGTTTTACCCGACTCCCAGCGATTTCGAGTTTCCTTGGTCCATTTTTAAAGTGTGGCAAGGTGGCATGTCTTTTCATGGTGGCTTTTTAGGCGTGCTCTTAGCTATGTTTTATTTTGCATACAGCCGGAAAAAAACCATTTGGGAAGTAATTGATTTTGCAGCCGTTTTAACTCCTTTTGGACTTGCTGCGGGTCGCTTTGGCAACTTCATCAACGCTGAGCTATGGGGGCGCGTTTCACATGTGCCATGGGCCATGGTTTTTCCGGGCGCTGGCCCTCTACCCCGCCATCCTTCACAACTTTATGAAATGGGCCTAGAAGGCTTTGGTTTGCTCATCTTGCTCTTATGGTATGACAGAAAACCAAGACCATCTGGCAGAATTGCCGCTTTATTCATCATGGGGTACGCAACGGCTCGCATTGTGATAGAATTCTTCCGTGAGCCTGACTTGCAACTCGGTTTTGTTGCTTTTGGGTGGTTAACCATGGGCCAACTTCTATCCATTCCAATGTTTTTGGCTGGCCTCTTACTCTGGTGGGCAAGACGACATGCAAACTTATCTCGAACTCATTAAACGTATCTTAGAACACGGCACCCCGAAAGAAGACCGCACCGGCACAGGCGTTTTATCTGTTTTTGCGCACCAAATGCGATTTAATCTCGCCGATGGATTTCCACTGGTCACCACTAAAAAACTACATTTAAAAAGTATCATCCACGAACTACTCTGGTTCTTAAATGGAGAGACAAATATTGCCTATCTCAATGAAAACGGTGTCTCTATTTGGAATGAATGGGCCGATGAAAATGGCGACTTAGGCCCTGTGTATGGTCACCAATGGCGCAGCTGGACCACACGTGATAATCAAACCATCGACCAGCTCACAAACTTAATCCATGACATCAAAGCCAACCCTACATCACGCCGCTTAATTGTCTCAGCTTGGAACGTGGGCGATCTCGATAAGATGGCACTCCCACCATGTCATTTATTGTTCCAGTTTTATGTGGCGAGTGGAAAACTCTCTTGCCAACTCTATCAGCGCTCTGCAGATGTCTTTCTTGGTGTGCCATTTAATATTGCTTCCTATTCTTTACTGACTCATATGGTGGCCCAGCAATGCAACCTAGACGTTGGCGAGTTCATCTGGACCGGCGGCGACTGCCACTTGTATCAAAATCACTTAGAGCAAGCTAAAACCCAAATTGAACGGACACCGCTGCCCTTACCAACACTGCAAATTGAGCGCAAGCCTGAGTCGCTCTTCGACTATCGCTTTGAAGACTTTAAAATTCTAAATTATGAGTCTCACCCAAGCATTAAAGCACCCATTGCTGTCTAAACTGAGTTTCTGTGGTAAACTCTGCACGCATTCTTATTTGTGAAGGGGCCTCCCATGCGACTGATTTATGCTGTTCTTGCAAGCTGTTTACTAAACACTACCGCCTTTGCCGAGTCTGATATTGAAATAAAAGGTAAAATAAAACAGATAATTCCTGACAACACGCCACACTCAAGCATTCACTATTTCCCGCAAAAACCATCGTCTCATACAGTGACACTCCTGAAAGTGAAACTCTCAGAAAAAGCCTGGAACAAGCTCTCTGAGCGCGTGGAGCATAACTCACAGGAGCCAGCACCCCCACTGCCGCCTCATCTCAAAGGACTAGCAACAGAAACTCAACTGGGCATGGATAATGTGCCTGTTATGGACCAAGGCGCTCATGGAACTTGTGCTACCTTTGCCACCACAGCAGCTGTTGATGCGGCCCTTGAGGCCGGGGATTACATCAGCCAAGTATGCACCCTACAACTCGGCCAATACCTCGAACACTTTGGCTATAACCCAAGTGGTTGGGATGGCTCACTAAATACACTCGTGCTTGACCAACTCCGTGCCTTTGGCTTCGTCAATAAAACAACTCAGCGCGAGGAAGGCTGTGGTGGTGTCACTGAATACCCAGTCTCAGGAGAAGTACCAGAGGGTGAGCTCTCCCTAGAGCGGCACTATGAAATCAGCGAGCCTTTATCAGAAAGAAACTTTGCCTGGAGCTCAGTACTTGACATTCACCAAGTGTTTTTGGACCGCACTGACCCACAAAAAACCCTTGAAACGGTCAAACAGGCATTGAGAAACCATGATCGTCTAACCTTTGGTGGCCTGTTATTTCGTCTAAACGAAGGCACAGCTGGTGCACTTGGCAAACATAATCAACGCAACGACACTTGGGTGCTCACACCAGAAATACTCGATGACATCATGAAGCATAGAAACTATGGTGGACATGCGATGGTTATTACTGGCTTCGACGACTACGCAACAGCCGTTGATAAAAACAATCGTGTACACCGAGGCTTACTAACGCTTAGAAACTCTTGGGGGGAGAGTGCTGGAGATGGCGGAGACTTCTATATGTCTTACGATTACTTCAAGCTCTTAGCCTTCGAGATAAACCGAGTCCGTTCGCTCAAGCGATTCACGGAGTAAGTCCGTGGGGTTCACGCCGCCCTCCGGCTTGGCCTGACTAAATGCAACACGCCGAGCCACCGGAAGCGGCGCTTTATGTTTTGCGGCCTCGGCTTCAATCGCCTCATAGCGTGCCAACAACCCACACCGATTCGCAATTTGAATATTGAGCCCGGGCCTTGCATTCAGCTCAAGCATCAAAGGGCCTTCTGTTTTATCTAAGACAATATCAACGCCCAAATAACCAAGCCCTGTCAGCTCATACGCTGATGCAGAAATCTGTAATATCTCATCCCAGAAGGGCACTTGAATGCCGATAGTCGAATTTAAAGTATCAGGGTGATAGTCAATCTTTTCATTATGCACTACACCACCGAGCGTCAGTCCAGTTGCAATATCAATCCCAACGCCTATGGCACCCTGATGTAAATTCGCCTTTCCACTTGAAACTCGTGTCGGCAAACGTAACATCGCCATCGCAGGATAACCAAGTAAGGTAATCACTCGGATATCAGGCACCCCTTCATGGCTAATGCTCTCAAACACAGGATCAACCAACACACGATGCTCAATCAAGGCTTCATCTGGGTGCCCCCCTAGACTGTAAGCGCCCGCAAGCACACAAGAGAGGTGATAGGCTAAATCGTTAGTTGTTAAAATTTCACCATTAATCAGTCGATAACGGCCAAATACTCGGTTGGTCACTACCAAAATACCATCGCCGCCAGCTCCGTGTGCGGGCTTAATCACAAAGTCAGGGTAGGGTTCAAGCAGGGTATCTAAGGACTTCAATTGATGCTCTGTTTTGATAGAAAGGTATAACTTGGGAACGGGAATATTAAACTGCTCGGCAAGCTGTTTCGTTTTCAACTTATCATCCACCAAGGGATAGCGGTTTCTCGGATTATAGCGCATCGCATAAGACTGATTACGGCGGTTAATCCCCAAAACACCTTGCTTGCGTAAGTCTCGCCACACTCGCCACATCAGCTAGGCTCCAACAACGCTTTAAACCGAAACAACTCAGACAAGCGATACCCTTGGTATTGCCCAAACAGTAAAATGAGAGCAAGTAAAACAAACAGCAACTCAGGAAAAGCAAACAGTAAGTACTGGAGTGCTTGTAAGTTCATCACCGAAAAGGCAATCACCGCAGCTACCAAGCTCCCGACACCACATTTCACCGCTTCATAGGCACCACGTTCATCCCAAGTAATGCACATACGCTCAATCGTCATCGTCAAAATAATCATCGGGAACAGCGCAACGGAGAGTCCTGATCTCAAATTCAAGCTTTGGCTCATCACACTAATAAAGAGCATCAGCAAAATTACAACCGTTAGAATCACTGCGAGCCGAGGGACCAAAAGTAATCGAAGCTCATTAAGATAAAAACGTACCAAAAGCCCAAATGACACAATAAGCGTGAATAAAAACACGCCCCAAATAACTTGAGTCTCACGAAAAGCAAGGGCAATCAAAACGGGCATAAAGGTACCAAACGTCATCAATCCTACAAAATTTCGCAACAGCAAAATAATGAAAGCACCAATAGGTATCATCAGTAAGATTTTATAGGTCTCCTGAACATTCACGGGTAACTCTAATAAAGAGAAGCGCATCAACTTAGACTCCAGTTGCAGTCCTCGCGTTTTTGCAGCACTCAGCGCATTCATTGGCGTTGGAGAGACGGTCAAACTAAACTGGGGACTTTTCCCACCACTGACCTCAAACAAAGCATCCACCCCGTATTGCCAAACCAGGAAGTGCTTAGGCAACCCTGCGGCTCCTGTTTCTGGGTTTAAATACAACCAAGTTTGACCGTTATACACCGCCAAAAACCATTTAATATCGGCTCTAGTTTCTTGCTTTAAATATACGCCCTGCACTGGAATGGCCTCTATCTTTGCTTGATTTAGCACATTCACGAGGGCTTGGACGAGCGCTTTCTCACTGGTATCGCCCTCGAGGAGTAACTTTGCGTTGCCATCTTGCTTATTTAGCTCTTGAATAGTGCGCTGTGCAAAGGTTTGGATATCAACTGACGATTGTCGTGCCTGAGTAATGAGCGTCTCGACTGCTGCTTTTTGGTTATCCGGCAGCGCTTGCACTTTCAAGTAAGACGGCTTTCTGAGGGCACCTAATTGATTATCTGCTTCACGAAAAATTGCCCGGTAATAGAGTGACTGAGGGCCTGAGCTTCTGCGCAATGACCAAACTGCTTGGCGATTATCCCCTAAAAGGTTCGTCATGACGCCATAATTTTGCGATACAAAGTACTCATCTAAAATGGCTAAGTGTGGTGGCATATATGGAATGGTGAAGCGCGCCTGAACGGGTCTATTTCTATCAGCATTAAAGCGTAAATTTGCCTCCACCATCCAACTATTGATGGTTTTATTTTCTGTAAATGGTACATCCAATACCAAAGCACGATACAGAAAAATACCAATACCCAATGCGAGCAGTACGCCAATCAAGCCATAAAGATGCTGTGCTCGCGATTTCATTGCTTCATCACTGTATGATTAATTGTAAATTTCTGCGCGGGATCAACTATACCATTAAATGCAACCAATGCTTCTCGCCCCAAAAGCAGTGGATAAGTAAAACGCTTGCGGTTAGCCAAGTTCACTCGAATGGTACGTGTCTCGTCACCTAGTTGTACTGGCATGTTCACAACCGGCCGCTTCATAAATGGGTTTTTTATCCGCACTCCCCCTATCTCACCTGAGCGCGCCTTAATGCTGACATCCCCGACATGCTCGCAAGTGAAAGGGATATCGCCTGCTTTGGTGGGCACAACAAATTTCAGGTAACTTTTACCCTGTTTATCAATTTGACGAATACGTTTTGCGTAAAGTGATGCCGACTTTGCCCCAGTATCTAGTTTTGCTTTTAATGTCAGTTGCTTCTCTGGCAATACCGCCTTCTCTAGATAACCATACACAATTTTTGAATGCACGGGCGCGGGACTTGCGACCGCTTGTGCACAGATAAAAACGCATAATCCCAAAAGAGATATACGAGACCGCATAGATAGCCCCCAAAACACCCTAAATGAAGGCAATATTAGCAGATTTGAAGATTAAAATAACCCCTAGAATTGCCCAAAAACCCGAGTTCATGATAAGCTCGAACCGATTTAAATATACCTCGCGTGATCTTACGCTGAATACCATAATTACGCGGGCCAATACCTAGGACATAATTATCATGAATATCATTACACGTATTATCCAATCAATTAGCCGTTTATTCTCTTCTCCTAAAGGCGGTAAAAAACAAGGAGTTATTAAATTTTTTGACCGCAAAAAACGCTTTGGCTTCATCATTTCTGGCCAACAAGAATATTTTTTTCATGCAAGTGCTGCACGCCCTGAAGATGTCAAAGGCTTGAGGGACGGTGCTCGTGTTCACTTTGTACTGATACAAGGCAAAAAAGGGCCACAGGCCGACTGCATCGAAATCGCCTAACTTACTGAAAAACCGACGGAATGGAACGCATGTCTTCAGAAAAAACAACAAAACAAACGCTCTTAATACTAAAGGACACGCTAAACGCTCAGGTGCTTGGGCAAGAAGGTTTAATTTCACGCCTTCTGATTGCGCTACTTGCAGACGGACACCTGTTGGTTGAAGGTGCACCGGGCCTTGCCAAAACTCGCGCGGTCAAAGCACTTGCATCTGGCATTGAAGGCGACTTTCGACGGATTCAATTTACCCCAGACTTACTACCAGGGGACCTCACTGGTACTGATGTTTACCACCCAGAAGATGGCTCTTTCGTCTTTCAGCCAGGCCCCTTGCTACACCCTTTAATTCTTGCCGATGAAATCAACCGCGCACCTGCGAAAGTGCAGTCAGCACTGCTTGAAGCAATGGCTGAGCGCCAGGTAACAATTGGAGGGAAAACCTATCCTTTGCCTGAGCTTTTTTTAGTCATGGCAACCCAAAACCCGATTGAGCAAGAAGGGACCTATCCTTTGCCTGAAGCACAACTTGATCGCTTCTTGATGTTTGTCAACATTGATTATCCAGATGCTTCTGTTGAACACGATATTTTGATGCTGGCACGAGACGAGGCCAAACAAATGGCCCCGACAACAAAAGAGACCTCAAAGACCACACCCAAGCCCGTCCCCCAAAGAACGCTCTTCAAGGCACGCCAAGAAGTCTTAGATGTCCATACCAGTGATGCACTGGCAAATTATTTGGTGGAACTTGTCGTTGCAACAAGAGATCCAAGACGCTACAGCGACGATTTAGCTCGCTGGCTCAGATTTGGGGCAAGTCCTCGAGCAACCATTGCGCTCGACCGCTGCGCTAAAGCCCATGCTTGGCTCAATGAAAGAGATTATGTCACCCCGGAAGATATTCACGTGATTGCACATGATGTGCTTCGTCACCGCATTATCTTAACGTTTGAAGCAGAAGCTGAAGGCATTACAACCGATGCATTTTTAGATGAGCTTCTGCGCTTGGTTGCCCTCCCTTAAAGGAGTCTGCCAATGGATGAAGGCACCATTATAACCCTTCCTGAGCTACTGGCACTTGAAGGGCTTGTGCAAACCAAAAAACAAGGCGCGCGCTCAAAGGCGTCGAGAATCGGACATCGCCACACTCGACTGCGTGGTCGTGGCATGGACTTTGCCGAAGTCAGAAACTATCAGGCAGGAGATGAAATTCGGCATATGGAATGGCGCTCAACTGCACGTACGGGGCGCCCGCACATTAAGCTCTACCAAGAAGAGCGCGAACGACCTGTTGTCATCCTCGTTGATTTTAATCCGTCTATGCACTTTGGTACCCGTGGTGTATTTAAATCCGTACTGGCCGCAAAACTCGCGGCACTACTTGCCTGGATTGCACTTGCTGAAGGAGACCGCGTTGGCAGCTTTCTTTTTTCTGGCAAACATCATGACACGCGCCCCCCGCAAAATCGTCATAAAGGGGTGCTCCCGATGCTGGCAGGCCTTGCGCATTACACAACTGAGCTTCACCATACGCCAGATATTGAACCAGAGTCACTCAATACCGTTCTCAAGCGCTTCAAGCATGCCTTAAAGCCTGGCAGCCTGCTGATTTTGATCAGCGACTTCTATTCATTAGATGATGCCTCAGAGCCGCTCTTAAACCGCCTCAGAAAACATAATGATGTGGTAGCCTACCAAATCGCAGATCCACTCGAACTAGATGCCCCCAAACGAGGTCTCTACCCCATCACCAATGGAAAAGAAACGTGCTACCTAGATTTAAGGAAAAAAGCTGCACAAAAAGCTTATGCCGAAACGCTAAACACCCGGAATAACGCCATAAAAGAGCGCTTTAAGCGCTTAAGAAGCCCATACTTTGTCGTCACCCCTGAAACTGAATGGGTCTCTCTTGCCCATCATAGCTTTCCAAGGAATACCCATGGCTGATACCAATCCACTAGCCAACTTGCGCGACATCCATCTGCCCGAAGCTGTCAGCATCTGGCCTCTGGGGCCTGGTTACTATGCGCTACTTGCACTTGTCATTGTCGTGCTACTACTTATCATCAAACACCGACATCATAGAAACCGTACCGCCCCAAAGCGTGAAGCACTCCTGACACTCACAAAAATTGAAACCAGCTATCACGAAGGCGCACCCCCCAAACTTGTCGCCGCAGAAGTGAATCATCTGCTCAAACAGGTTGCACTGGTTTATCATCCAAGAACGGACGTCGCAGGCTTGCATAGCGTGGACTGGCTCAGTTTTTTGGAAAGCACCAGTCGCAATATCGATTTTAAATCTGTTCAAGCCGGTTTAGTTGACACTCCCTTTAACCCTGATTCAGAAGAAGACCTAGATGCTTTGCTGAGTGCTGCCCGCCGCTGGATTCAACAACGGAGCAAACGATGTTCGAACTAGCCACACCTCTTGCCCTGCTTGCTCTCCTACTGCCACCTCTAGTCTGGCTCTTCCTGCCTCGCGCCAAGAAGAGCCATCAGAGTACACTCAAGGTCCCTTTCTTTGAGCTTGTCCGCACCCAACAGACCGAACCTCATAGAAGCCTAACCGGACTACTTGCCTGGTTTTACCTGATTTGGGCTTTGGTGGTGTTTGCAGCTTCGGGGCCTAGGTGGCTTGGCGAGCCCATAGCACAAAAACAAGAAGGCCATAACATCATGCTAATTCTTGATATCTCAGGCAGCATGGAGATCCGGGATAGAGTACAATACGGCAGACCTACGACCCGCCTTCAGCTGGTAAAAAGTGCTGCTGAAAACTTCATCAAGAACCGAGGAGATGCACAAATTGGTCTTATCCTATTTGGCACTCGGGCGTACCTGCAAACCCCGCTCACAAGAGATCATGCAACGGTTTTAATGCGACTGAACGATGCAACAGTGGGCCTTGCTGGAAAAACCACATCTATTGGCGATGCATTAGGTCTTGCCGTCAAACATATGCAACATGTCCCCAAAAAGGGACGCGTCATCATTCTCCTCACAGATGGTGCCAATAATTCTGGCATGCTTGCCCCGCTTAAGGCAGCCAAACTCGCCAAAGAAGATGACATCAAGGTATACACCATTGGACTCAGTGGAGATTCAAGCCTTCCTATGTTTGGCGGCATGCCCGCAGGTCCTGATGATTTAGACGAAGACACGCTCAAAACCATAGCAGCTATGACCAAAGGTCAGTATTTTCGTGCCACTGATAAAAGTTCGCTTGAGCATATTTATCAACTGATTAACCAGTTGGAAACCGTCAAACAAGAAAGCTCTACTATTCGTCCAGAGCGTTTGTACTACCCGTATCCTCTGACGCTCGCGCTGGTTATGCTCATGCTGAAACTCATTCATATAGCTTTCAGGGGGAGACGCGTATGAATTACCAACTGCACTTCTTACGTCCTGACTGGTTTTGGGCACTCATACCACTTGGCATAATCGCTTTTGTACTCTTAAAACAAAAAGACATCTCGCATATGTGGGACCATATCTGCGATAAGCACTTATTGCCTCATCTTATCGAAGCCAAAGGGCATGGTGCACAAAAACGCGCACTTTGTTACTTGTTAGCCGCTGCCTGCTTTGTGATTCTTGCGCTTGCAGGGCCGACCGGCACGAAGCTGCCACGGCCAACCTATCACTCGGTACATCCACGCCTTGTCATTATGGACTTATCTCGAAGCATGCTTAAAAAAGACTTAGCGCCCAACCGATTAACCCGAGCCAAGTTTAAGTTACATGATTTGTTTCAGTATCAAGACAAGGGTCAGTTCGGGCTGATTGTATATACCGGTGAGCCCTTTGTGGTCTCCCCGATGACGCTTGATGCACAAACTATAGATGCTCTCGTCAATCAACTTGAACCAAGCATTATGCCGGTTGGAGGCTCAAGTCTGACTGACGCCCTAAAAGAAGGACAAAAGCTGATCTTGCAATCGGGCATTAGTTACGGTGATATTCTAGTTATTACAGGTAACGCCCCCTCAGAAGAAGCCATACGTACCGCTAAAAAACTCTATCGCAAACACATTCGAAGCTCAGTGCTCATGCTAACTAGTTCGAAACAACATCTCGCGGAATTCAGTGCTTTTGCCAAAGCCGGAGGAGGAGATGCCATTCCGTTTAAGAACACAGAGGCAGATCTAAAACAGTGGCTTGGACAAAACTCACTGGAAGAAACGTTTCAGGAAAACTTAGAGCATACTGTGCCAACTTGGCGTGATGATGGTCGCTTCTTATTAATTCCAGCACTCTTTTGCTTGCTCCCTGTGTTTAGGCGCTTTTGGCTTATGAGGATACCGGTATGATACGTTTCTACCTACTCATTTTTGGTTTTTTATTTTCTGTGTCTGGAGCGTACGCCTTTAACCTCAGCACCTGGTTTGAAAACCTAAATCAACGCGCAGCTCGCCTGTTAAAAGAAGAAAAGTTTGCTGAAGCCGAAAAAACTTTTACTCGAAATGACTGGAAAGCAGTTGCCAGCTACCGGGGCAAAAATTACAAAGTAGCCTCAGAGCGGTTTAAACAACTTGGTGGTGAACTGGGGTTTTATAACCAAGGGAATGCGCTGGCTTATCTTGGGCAATATAAAGAAGCTATCGCCGCTTATGAAAAAGCCATCAAGCTGAACCCCAAACATGAAGACGCAATTTACAATCGAGATCTGTTAAAAAAACTCCTTGAAGACAATAAAGACAATCAAAATCAGCAAGATCAAGATCAAAACCAAAACCAACAAGATCGCGACAAAAAACAGCAAAACAACAATCAAAAACAGCAAAACAACAATCAAAAAGAGCAAAATAAAGACAGAAATGAGCAGCAGCAGGACCAAAATCAGCAAGAGCAAAACCAACAGGAAAAAGAACAGGACGAAAACAAACAAGATAGCAACAAAGGCGAGCAAATTAACAATAAAAGCCCACAAGATTCAGAACAAAGAGAACAAGAACAAAGCAAAATCCAACCAGAAAAAGAGCAGGTACTGAGGCTAATACCTGACGATCCTGGCGGGCTATTACGCGAAAAATTTTGGCGTGACCACTGGCGCCGTCTCAAAGAGGAACGCCCATGACCATCTTAAATACATTGAACCGTCTCTTCTTTATAGGCTGCCTTTGGGCCATAGCCGGCGCCTTGTTTGCATCAACCTTATCAGCACATATAGAGCCAACCCATGTCTCGCCAGGCGAGCCTTTTACGCTCACCTTAGAACTCGATGAAAATGCCCCATCAGGCCTTCCAGACTTTGGACCACTTAGCCACGACTTTTATATTCATGGTACAGCACATAGTGCGTCTTACGTATTTCAAAATGGGCAATCCAAAGCATCCACACGCTGGGATGTGACGCTTGTCGCCAAACATAGTGGACAAGTCACTATTCCTGCTATTCAAGTAGGAAAAGCACGCAGCAACCCCATCACTTTGCATGTTGGTAGAGGCGCAAGCCATAAAGCCCCCCAATCACCGACCTCCCCTAAAAGCGTTGATCAAGCTCTGTTCGTCAAAACCAAACTTTCTAACCCTCACCCATTTGTGAACCAGCAACTGCTGTACTCCGTTAAAATTTATCACTACTCCTCTATTTTGGATGCTGCATACCAGCCGCCTAATCTGAGTGATGCACTGGTTATCCCCATTGGCGGCAATCAGCAACATCAAGTGATTGAAAACGGTCGTCCTTATTTGGTTGAAGAGCAAAAATATGCCTTTTTTCCACAAAAAGCAGGCACAGTCATTCTGTTCCCCCCAAAGTTTCAGGCTTTAATTTATGACGACATTCCAAGACGCGCTGAAGCTCAGGGTGACTCAGCATCTCTAGATATTCAAGAAATTCCTGCGGGCTTTAATGCAAGCACTTGGCTACCTGCGAAAATGCTCTCTCTCAAAGAAAGCTATGACCAAAAAGAGAAAACTTTCACGGAAGGCAGCACCCTCACTCGCACCATGACGCTCAAGGTCACGGGCCTGCCTGCTGAGCTTATGCCCCCGCTAGAGCCTGAACAAGGTGGCCAGTTTAAGTTGTACCCTGAGCGCCCCTCCTTCAACAATACCATTGAAGGCGACAATGTAGTGGGCAGCGCAACGATTAAAGTGAGCTACTTGCTAAATCAAACCGGGACCATCACCATCCCGAAACAAACCATCATGTGGTTTAATACAGACACAGGCCAAAAAGCCGAAGCTACACTTCCCGCAAGAACGCTTCAGGTAACACCTGAAGCTGGTCAAGCAGCACCTCCCTCTGAGAAAAAACACACCTCTGCTCCCCAAACCACTGAACAACCCTTGCCAACGCCTGAGAAACGTTCGGTCATAGAAGGATTCAAGCCTCATTTGGCCCTGCTTCTTACTTTTGCACTGATAAGCCTCATCTTCATCCTGACACGAAAACAAGGTACTCCATCGAGGCAGCCCTCAGGTGCACACGCGAAAGCACTCAAAAACGCATGCCTTAAAAACAACCCCCAAAAGGCCCGGGAAGCCCTGCTCGCTTGGGCTCAGCATACCTGGCCCGATGCTCGTATACTCAATCTAGACGACGTCATTCAACTCGCATCAGATGATGCACTCACAAAAGCCTTAAAAGAACTTTCTGAAGCACTTTATCACCCGGACCAAACCATTCCTTGGCAAGGTGAGCGCTTGTGGCAAGCGATTCAAAAGCAGAAAAAACAAAAGACTCAAAAGAAGTCACAGAAAAGGCCACCTCTGCCCCCCATAAACCCTCAGTAACTTATTGACATAAAATGTTTTTATAGTAAGAATGAACCCTTTCCCAAAAACCAACAAGAGTCTCATAAATGGTCAAGCTGTACGTTTTGTATAATATCCCACTAAGTCTTAAAGGCCTTGACTCAGAAAGTTATATTTTAACCATTGGTGCACCTAGGGGTTGTGTACCAACTCTCAATGAAATAAAACTGCATTACTCTGATGAGCACTTTATATTCACTCCGTATTCAGCACTCATTGGACGCATCAACACCACGAGAGATGGCTACATCATTAGTCAGGATATACACAACAAATACCTCGCCGCAAGAAGCCAAAACGCTGGCCTTTCAAAAACCTCTATTGATATATCAGAGGAGGAATTTGACACCCTCAAGAGCAACCTTTGGGTCCGCTCACCGGGCAGGCCTGTAATTAGAAAAGGGAATACATTCACAGATGAGCTTGAAGCAACCAACCGTCAAGCACTTGATGAAGCTCAGGAAGACCTTGACGCTTCAAAGAAGAAAACGTTTGAGCACTGAATAACTTTTCATCGGCATACTGCTTTTGTACTTTTAATAATGTACTTTTGGCTTGGCTACGACTCAGCTTATCGGCCTTAGTCAAAAGCACATGCACCGGCAAGTGACTGAAAATCGCCCAGTCTACCATGGACTTATCCAATGACATGAGGGGATGCCTAATGTCCATCAGAACAACCAAACCCTTCAAACTTTGCCGCACTTCAAAATAATGCGCCAAATGCTTCTGCCACTCTTCTTGCATCGCACGAGACACTTTGGCATAACCATAGCCTGGCAGGTCAACTAAGCGATGCGCCTCATCCTCAAGCACAAAGCAATTCATCAAACGTGTTCGGCCTGGTGTTTTACTAGTTCGGGCCAGTTGTTTCACACCCGTTAGACAGTTAATGGCACTTGATTTTCCGGCGTTAGAGCGCCCAGCAAAAGCAACTTCCGCTCCAATATCTTTAGGGAGCTGATCAACTTTTGCTGCACTTTTTAAAAACTTTGCCTCACTATAACGCATCACTTATACCTATCACTTTGAAAATAATGTATCATACCGCAGCAATCTGATTTGAGAAATGCCATGCAGTTCATCCAAGCACTTCTTTTTTTACTAGCCTGCTCATCCAGTTATGCCTCGGGCAGCAATCTAGTAGACAAGGCCGTATCCGCACCTTGTGCCGCTTGTCATGGCCAAAATGGTCAAAGCTTAAATCCACTCTGGCCTCATCTAGCAGGACAAGATACCCACTACCTAAAAAAACAATTACAAGACCTAAAAACGGGAAAAACTCGCCATGCGGACCCAGCCATGCTCCCCTTCATTCTACACTTAACCGATGAAGACATCAGTAATCTTGCCAACTTCTACGCAAAACAGCCACGCCCACCCGGAAGCCATCACTTACGACGTAAAAATCAAGATGGGGAAGCTTTATACCACTCGGGCAACCCAAGTAAAAGTATCTTAGCTTGCACTGCCTGCCACGGCGCAGATGCCAAGGGCAATGGTCTTCCTGGGTTTCCAGCGCTCAGGGGACAACAAATTGGCTACATTACCCATCAGTTGAAAGCCTTTAAATCAGGTGGGCGAGATAACGATCCAAGCCACACCATGAAGCGCATTACAGAGCAAATGAGCGAAGACGATATCTACGCCCTTGCCCACTATCTCGCAAGTTTACCAAGGTAAATTTTACGCACCATCAAGACCGAGCGCCGAAACTTGCCTAAGGCCACGAGGTAATAGATGGCCTCGTCTCGCACGCTCACCCACATAAGATGCCCAGTCAGCCGGTTTTAAGGTAAAGTGCCGTTTACCCGCAAATACGGTGAGTTCGGCCTCTGGGGTCAACGCTTGCATATCGACGACTTGCTCATCTCCCTTTAAATGCATCAGTTTATTCCCTTTACCACGAGTCAACTCAGGTAAGTCCGCCAAAAGAAAAATTAGTAAGTGTCCGGCACTACTGACACAAGCAACATGGGTTGCCTCTTTTGATACAATCACTCGAGGAGACAAAACAGAAGCTTTGGCTGGCAGTTTTAAACAGGCGCGGCCATTTCGACTCTTCACATACAGCTCTTCAATTTTGGTTACAAAACCATAACCTGCATCACTAGCCAACAAAACTTGCTGCTCCACTTTACCTGCAAGCAAAGCGACAAAGGTTGCACCGTCTGATGGATTTAGCTTTCCTGTCAGTGGCTCACCCTGCCCACGTGCTGAAGGCAGAGTATGCACCGGAAGACTATAGGCTTTTCCTTCACTATCTAAAAAAATCACCTGCTGATTGCTACGAGCAGACACTTGCGCCTTGAACGAATCTCCAGCTTTGTAGTTGAGTGCCTTGCCATCGGCATCGAAGCCTTTAGCTGCTCGAATCCAGCCTTTTTCTGACAGCACAACGGTCATTGGCTCATTGGGCAGAATATCAGTTTGCTTGAGTGCTTGCGCTTCTTTTCGCTCAACAATCGGCGAGCGCCGCTCATCTCCAAACTGTTTTTTATCCGCAGTAATTTCATTTTTTACCAAACTTCTCAAACGACGCTCACTGCCTAAGGTGAGTGTGAGTTTATCTCGCTCACGTGCCAGTGCATCACGCTCGGCCGTTATTTTTTCTTCTTCGAGCTTGGCTAAGTGGCGCAACTTAATTTCTAAAATGGCATCTGCTTGACGCTCACTTAAATTAAACTTATCCATCAAGGCTTGTTTGGGGTCGTCTGCTTCTCGAATGATGGCAATCACTTCATCAATATTCAAATACGCAATCAGCAACCCTTCTAGTACATGCAGTCTATCTAATACTTGATCAAGCCTATGCTGCAAGCGACTTCGAACCGTTTCAACTCGAAAGTGTAACCATTCAGTTAGAATACCCAGTAAATTTTTAACGCGCGGCATGCCATCTAAGCCAATCATGTTAAAGTTCACTCGATAGCTACGTTCCAAATCAGTCGTCGCAAACAGGTGAGACATCATGCCATTTAAATCCACACGGTTTGAGCGTGGAATAATCACCAAACGCGTAGGGTGCTCGTGATCAGACTCATCTCTCAAATCATCGAGCATAGGCAGTTTTTTTTGCTGCATCTGCGCGGCAATCTGCTCAATTACTTTCGCGCCAGAGACTTGATATGGGAGCGCTGTAATAACCACTTGATTGTCCTCTACACTATACACCGCGCGCATTTTTACAGAGCCAAAACCTTCTGCATACATCTTTTGCAATGCCACTTTTGGCGTAATAATCTCAGCTTCAGTTGGAAAATCAGGACCTGGTACAATCTCTAGAATATCTTCAAGCGTTGCTTTTGGCTTTTCCAATAAGTGAATACACGCATCAGCAACTTCAACTAAGTTATGCGGCACAATATCAGAGGACATACCCACCGCAATCCCGGTCGCCCCATTCAGTAACACATTAGGAAGCCGCGCGGGCAATAAAGCGGGTTCTTTTAATGTTGCATCAAAATTATCAAGCCAGGTGACTGTCCCTTGACGAAGCTCTGAAAGTAATACTTCAGCATAGTGAGACAAACGCGCTTCTGTATATCGCATCGCAGCAAATGATTTAGGGTCGTCAGGTGAACCCCAGTTCCCTTGACCATCAACAAACGGGTAACGATACGAAAAAGGCTGCGCCATTAACACCATGGCTTCGTAACACGCAGTATCCCCGTGCGGGTGAAACTTACCCAATACATCCCCAACCGTTCGTGCTGATTTCTTATGCTTGGAGGCAGCTTTTAAACCAAGCTCCGACATCGCATAAATAATACGACGTTGCACAGGCTTAAACCCATCAGCCAGGTGCGGTAAGGCTCGGTCCAAAATCACATACATGGAGTAGTCGAGATACGCTTTCTCAGTAAAATCTGTGAGTGGTTTTTGCTCTGTCATTATGGCCATATAAAGACTTGCTCTGTTTTAAAAAGGTTGGAAACACCGATAGTAGTTGAAATAGTAATATACATCAATCTCCCGCAGCATATCGCATCAACATACGCTTTAAGGATGAAGTTTGGTTTAAAATACGCATGCCAAGCCCTCGCATAAAGCTCAAAGGCTCAAAAGACAGACCAAACATCGTCTTTATGCCCTGCATCAAAGCAATAATGCCCCAAACAGCATGCTTACGTTCACGTTGATAAGCCTGAAGCGTACGCTTAGACCAAACACCTTGCTTATCTACCAAGTCAAGCCAAGCCTTTAAATCAGCAAGCCCAACGTTCAACCCAAGCCCTGCCAATGGGTGAATGGTATGTGCAGCATCCCCTAACAGCAGCCAGTTATCGCCTACATACTGCTTCACATGCCGCATTCTAAGTGGAAAAGAAATACGCTCGCCCACCACACTAACACAGCCAAGCTTCTCTGAAAATGCCTGAGTTAACTGCGCTTCGAATACTTGCTTGTCGAGCGCCTTTAACGCTTTGATACGTTCCGGCGGATGTGACCAAACAATGGAACACTGATGCTCGTCTTGCAAAGGTAAGAAAGCAAGCGGCCCCTCTTTAAGAAATACTTGATACGCTGTTTTTTGATGCGGTTTTTCAGTTTCAACCGTCGCAACCAAGGCATCATGATGATACGACCAAGAAGTCATAGGTACTTTTAATAAATCTCTGGTGCTTGAATTAGCTCCATCTGCAATCATACACAGTTTAGCAGCTCGAACCTGACCGTCTTCTGTTGTAATGTGTACACCACCTTCTATTTCCGCACAGCTTGAAACCCGTGCATGAGGGATTAATGTGATGTCCATCACAGATGCACGCTTCAGTAGAGCAGTCTTGAGCTCGTGCTCCTCAATGATAAACCCAAGCTCGGTAGAGGCTAAATCTCGCGCACAAAACTCAAGCTTGGCAAGGTGGTTTGCTTCATCCCAAACATGCATGCCTTGATAAGGTGATAAGGCATCTTTAGGCAACAGTTCCCAAACACCTAGCCTTTTCAATAGCGCCTTTGAGGCGCCATTAATGGCATAAACACGAGCGCTCTTTGCTACATCATCGACTGTCAATGCACCCGCGTCCAAAACCAGCACCGAAAAATTACGCTCGGCCATGGCGATGGCTGAAGACAAGCCAATCACCCCACCACCAACAATTAAAACATCTACAAGTTCAGACACGGCACAGCCTCTCAACGCACATCCAGGGGAATCCCACAAACCAAATCAGGCACAACGCCACCAAATCCCCTGGCATGTCGCAACACCAAGTTTTTTAATACAGCACTATTATCTAGCGCAACAAGCCCCATACGCCGGGCAAGCCCAAGGCCTGGTAGCTTGCTTTTAAACAAAAAAACTAAACCATCTGTTGCCGTGGTAATCACTTTCTGATCGGATTGCCTGAGTGCTTTATACTGGTTCAGTGCCTCTTCTGTAAGTCCACGCTTTGCCGCACACTCGGCAAGCATCGCAACATCTCGAAGCCCTAAATTAAATCCCTGTCCTGCGACAGGGTGTAAAGTATGCGCAGCATTGCCAAGAAACACTACGCGACCATGCACTTGTTCAGGCATCATGACTTGCCTCAATGGATAAGTCATTCGAGGTCCAACTGCATTAAACCTCCCTGCACGATAGCCAAATGCTTGTTGTAAAGCACTTAGAAACGCTGACTCATCCATATTCTTCAGTCTCTCGGCATCACTTGGCTTAAGCGTCCAAACCAATGCCATATGCGGCCCACTCAAGGGTAAGAGCGCCAAAGGACCATCAGATGTAAAACGCTCATATGCCACATTATGATGTGCTCGAGACAAAGCAATGTTGGTGGCAATTGCATGCTCAGGATAAGTCTTACTTCGTGCTTCTGCCCCAATCAACTTTCGAATAGAGGAGTCTGCACCATCGGCAGAGCAAATCCACTTGGCTTGCACCAGCTGCTTGCCATGCGCAGTTTCAAGAGTCACAAGCCCTTGCTTAGCATCTAGCTCTGTCACCCGAGTTGCAAAGCTTATGGCTTCAGAGCTTAGCTGTGCTTGTAGCACCTCCTCAAGCCGGTGCATTTCCGCGACCGCGCCCAGTGGCTCAGACTCACTAGTGCGATTGAGTCGTGCCTGACCCAGCTTACTTTTTTCTGAAATATGGATGGTGTGAATCTCCTCAGCACTCGATGCCAAAAAAGACCATACCCCCAGTTGCTTCAAAATCCGTATGCTGGCAGGTGATAGTGCAATACTTCGGGTTTCTAAAATATCGGGGAACATCGTTTGCTTTTGACTTCTGGATTCGACCAAATGCACTTTGACACCAAGCGGTACTAACGCATGCATTAAAGCCATGCCAATTAAACCACCCCCAACAATGAGAATATCCACCTTTGTTATTTTTTCTGCTGCTTCAACCACGTACTAGTCCCTCAACATCATCCGGACTGACCACCAGCGCCTCAGTTAAATTCTCATGCCCCGTTTCTGTTACAAGCAAATCATCTTCGATGCGAACACCGATTCCCCGCCATTTCTCATCCACCAACTCACAATCACTGGCAATATAAATGCCAGGCTCAACCGTTAGGGTCATACCAGGCTTCAGTAAGCGAGGGGCACCAGATTGCATGTACGCACCCGCATCATGCACATCAAGCCCGAGCCAGTGGCTTGCAGTATGCATATAAAAAAATTGGTAAGCCCCCTCTGCAATCAAATCGTCTACAGCACCACTCAGAAGGCCAAGCTCAACTAGGCCTGTGGTTAACTCATGCACCACGGCCTTTTGGATGCCATCCCAAGGCACATCTGGCTGCACACAATCCATGCCCTTCTTTTGTGCTCGCCAAACCAACTCATAAATTAGACGCTGCTCAGTACTAAATGTGCCATTGATTGGGTACGTTCTCGTGACATCCGCTGCATAGTGCCGAACCTCAGCTCCGGCATCCACCAACAGTAACTCACCTGGTGTCAATGCTTGATTGTTTGCTGTGTAGTGCAGTGTGCATGCTCGCGCGCCCCCTGCCACAATGGCGTCATAGGCCATATCACGACAACCTGAGCGCCCGAGAAAATAAATAAACTCTGCTTCAAGCTCATATTCATGTTGTGCATCTTTGCACACGCGCATCAACCGCTCATGCGCTGCAATAGAAACTTTTGCCGCCTCCTTCATGCATTGAATTTCTGCATCTTCTTTAATCAGTCGCATCTCGCCCAAAATCGGTGTGAGGTTAGCGAATACCTCGGGCGGTGATTGCACACGACGCGCTTTACCTTTCGCAATACGCCACGCCTCATGCAGACACGCCTCAAGCGCTTCGTCACACCCCATAGGATAATAAATGCCATGTTTATCCAGCACCAACTCAGGTAAACGTGTATACAGTTCCTCATTTGAAAAAGCAGCATCTATGCCCAATGTCGTCAGTGCAGCTTCCTGCCCTAAGCGCGCCCCGACCCAGCGCTCTTCAACGGGATTTTTAGGACGATTGAATAGCATGCTTTCACCATCAGACGTAATCACTAATGTGGCTTCTGGTTCATTAAAGCCACTCAAATAATAAAAATCACTGGCTTGCCGAAACCGATAATGGCTATCTCCGTTGCGTAACTTCTCTGTGGCTGCAGGAATAATAGCAAGTGAGTTTGAAGGAAGACGTTTTGCTAAAGCATGCCTGCGCGCTTGATAGTTCATAAGTTAGGATATCTATGTAGATCGAATTTCCTTAATCATAACGGATTTGCTGAACCAACCCAAACTTGCTAGTATGCCAGCATGCGAAGATTTAGCTTTCTTGACCGTTTCCTCATCGAAGTTGATGGTGCGTTGCGTACAGTCAGATACCCCAAAAAACGTCAGTGTGAGCGCGAAAGCCCAGCCACAGATGTGCCCGAAGCCGAGCTCAGTGCGTCAGAAAAAAAACATGCAGCAGGCCTCATGCGCGTAAATCATGCCGGCGAAGTCTGTGCCCAAGCGCTTTACCGCGGACAAGCCATGACTGCAAAACTTGAGACTGTACGCGATCAAATGAATGAAGCGGCAGTCGAAGAAATTGATCATCTAGCTTGGTGCGAGACCAGACTCGAAGAACTACAGAGTAAACCCAGTATTCTAAACCCTTTTTGGTACGCAGGCTCTTGGTTCATTGGAGCCTTTGCCGGACTTATTGGCGATAAATGGAGCCTTGGTTTTGTCGCTGAAACCGAGAGACAAGTCACAGCTCACCTAGAGCGCCATTTAAACCACTTACCCCCTTCTGATCAAAAAAGTAGTGCTGTACTCAATCAAATGAAAATCGACGAAATTGCACATGCAAAGCTTGCGCAAGATGCGGGGGCTGCTGAACTCCCTTTTTTGATTCGTCAACTAATGTGTGCTATATCAAAGTTATTGACCCAAAGCAGTTATCACCTCTAAACGAGGATAGCGTGCCATGGAACCAAGCACCCTCTTTATTGTAGGTATTATTGCTCTAGCGTACATGTTCGATTTTATTAACGGCTTTCATGATGCCGGAAACTCCATTGCAACCATTGTCACAACAGGGGTCCTCACCCCAAAGCAAGCGGTCTTATGGGCAGCCTTTTTTAATTTTATTGCTTTCGCTTTTTTCAGCTTGATGGTTGCAAAAACCATCGGAAAAGGCATCATTGCCCCCAATACTGTCACCCCAAACTTAATTTTCTCGGCGCTTATCGGAGCCATCAGCTGGAACCTCATTACCTGGTATTTTGGACTTCCCTCCAGTTCATCACATGCACTCATTGGCGGACTTGCAGGTGCTGGTATCACACAAGGGGGATTGGGTAGCCTACAAAGTGCTGGTTTCATTAAAGTTGGGTTTGGTATTTTCGTCACACCGCTTTTAGGGCTCGTTGCCGGCGCACTTATCGGTGTCTTACTCAAGCATCTCTTCAAGTCTAATCAAGAGGAAGAGCTCAATCGTTGGTTTAAGCGCTTACAACTCACTTCATCAGCTCTACTAAGCCTTGCTCATGGTAGTAATGATGCTCAAAAAACCATGGGCATTATCACCGCACTTTTGATGTCTGCCTCATGGCTAGAGGGCCCTTTTCATGTGCCATTTTGGGTAGTGATTTCTTGTTATCTGATGATAAGTCTTGGGACCTTATTTGGAGGATGGCGCATCGTTCATACAATGGGCTCGTGCATCACACACCTCAATACCATGCGGGGTTGTGCTGCTGAAACTGGCGCCGCAGCCGTGATTCTTGCCTCTACCGAAGGCGGTATTCCTGTTTCAACCACGCAAACAGTCACAGGCTCAATAGCCGGTGTTGGCTTCTCAAATACAGAAGGCGGCACCCATTGGGGCATGGTCAAACGAATTTGTATCGCCTGGCTCCTCACCCTGCCCGCAGCAGGACTTGTCGCAGCAGGCATTATGAGTTTATTTTTAATCTAAACATCTTCAAGAGGTATATGCTTAGGCGACAACGAGCTATTTGAGCGGCTAAATCCAAAATAAACCACCATCCCTATCGCCATCCAAACTACAAATCGAAGCAAAGTCACCCAAGGCAGGTTAACCATTAAGTAAAGACAGCTTAAAATACCAAGTGCTGGTATTAAAGGAGAAGCAGGCGTTTTAAAGGGACGCTCGGCATCCGGCTGCGTATAACGTAGTATAATTACCCCACCGCAGACAATGATAAAAGCAAACAAAGTGCCAACATTCACAAGCTCAGCGAGCTCACCAATCGGTACCCAGCCGGCAATTAAGGCCATCGCAATACCACACGTTACAAGAATCCGAACCGGTGTTCGTGTTGTAGGATGCAGCTTTGAAAAATAGCGTGGTAATAAACCATCTCGTGCCATCGCTAAAAATACTCGGCTCAATCCATAAAAAAGCACCAGCATCACAGTTGTCAGGCCAGCAATAGCCCCGACGCCAACAATACCCGCTATCGCTGGGCGCCCAAGTAAAAGTAAAGCATGGCTAATTGGAGAAGCTACATTCAAGAGCCTATAGGACACTGCTCCGGTTAAACAAGCAGACACAATGATATAGATAGCCGTGCAAACAAATAATGAACCAACGATTCCTATAGGTAGATTTCGTTGCGGGTTAATCACTTCCTCAGCGGTTGTTGCAACTGCATCAAACCCAACGTACGCGAAAAAAATCAAGGATGCGCCTTCAACAACGCCAGAAAAGCCAAACGGTGCAAACGGCACCCAGTTTTCATGCCGAAATGCAAGCCCTGTCACTACCACCACAAGCGTGATTACCAAAAGCTTAATAGACACCATAATATGATTAAAGCGGGCACTAGAGCGCATTCCAATACTTAGGAGTCCTGTGAGAGAGAAAATAATCATCAGGGCCATAATATTGACAATCCCCCCTTCACTCGGGCCATGCAACAAAGTTTTTGGGAAGTGTAAGGCAAGACTCGAAAACACATCTCCAACATAGGCACTCCACCCCACAGACACGGCTGACACAGACACCGTATATTCTAAAAGCAAATCCCAACCAACAATCCAGGCAAGCAGCTCTCCAAAACCGGTATAAGCATAACCGTAGGCACTACCACATCCCCCTATCATTGCCGCAAGCTCTGCATAAGAAAGCGCGGAAAAAACGCAGGCAAGACCTGCTAAAACGTAGGAAAAAACAATAGCGGGGCCCGCTTGAGTTGCAGCAACTACTCCCGTTAAAACAAAAACTCCCGCGCCAATGACAGCCCCGATTCCAAGCAGTGTTAGATCAAAGCCAGATAAGCATCGCTGAAGTTCCAATCCATCTGATGAAGCATGTGGTGCTTTCTTACGAAACAGGTCCATGATAATATGCTTTCTCATGTTTTTGGGATTATCTACCCACATTAACACTAAAGGGAGTTACTGAAAAACCCCTCTGGCTGGCTAAAATAAACCATGAGATTGATCTTTGTTTTGTTTTTCAGTTTAACACTCGCTCAAACGGTATATGCAGAGACTCCCGCTCACTGCAAGAACTGGCCCGATTGGCTCAAGCCTGTCTGCGTTCGTCCTTACCAAGCATGGACCGAAGGAAACAATGACCTCTACCTCACAGGCTATGCTTGGCACAATAGATTCACCTACCCAGAACATAAACTAGGCACCTACAACGAACATGCTTGGGGTGGTGGGCTTGGTAGAAGTTTTTTTGACGAAAAAGGAGATTGGCATGGCCTTTATGCCTTTGCCTTTCTCGAGTCACACAGCAAAGTGGAACCTATTGGGGGTTACGCTTTCCTAAAAACATTCCACATCAGTGAAACCAGCAGTGCGGGAATTGGATTTACCGTGTTCATCACTGCAAGACCTGATATTTTAAATGGCGTCCCCTTTCCAGGTGCGCTGCCTTGGGCTGGTCTAAATTACCGCCGAGCTTCCGTGATGGCTATCTACATCCCCGGTTCAAGAGGAGTTGGAAATGTGCTTTTTATGATAGCTAAATACACTTTTTAACCCCCTTACGCCTCTTATCATGATTTTCTTACAAAAAAAAAGAGCGCCTGTGTATTGTCCAGATAAATAGCATGATAGAATCGTTTGGTTTTGCTTTGTATTTTGACTCAAAAAAAAGCAAATTGAAATAATACTTGTATATTTTTAACGAATCCTTTACACTTAATTCCAATCTCGGTTACCGCTTACCACATCGATGGCAAAGTTAGGCACAGCAGATTCACCCCCACAAAACGCCGCATCTAATTCGGCAGCCACAAAAATTGCGCCCGCTAAACCTTCAGCCCCACAATCATGGTCAGACTGGATACAAAACTCAGCAAATAACCTCCATGCAGATGGCAGCTCTTACGCTGGTTATGGCCTGATTGATACAGGCACACTCGGCACAGCCATGGTGGGCTACGGCTTCAACGTCACACATACCATGGAAAGCTCTGATATTGCATCAACTGCCATGTATGATTGGCTCCGCACCCCTGAAGGCATTATCGCAGCAAGCCTTGGCATTATTCCTCTCGCCTTGTACTCCGCATTTGCCAATACCTTCTTTGGCTCTGACACTGCAGCAGGAAAAGCACTCTATCGGAGCTGGCAAGCTTTTCGAGATAGCGTAAAAGGTTTAAAAAATGCCTTTACCGGGACCAAGAGTGGACTCACCGCAATCAGACTGCTAGCGACCCAGGACTATACCTATCTTCTGATGCCTCTTGCACTTATATTTGGCGTGCTATCGATGGGGAACCGGGCGTGGAATCGTAGTATGGTCAACAAGCGCAAAGACATGCAAGACGAATTAAAAAAGGTCTTGCGAGCAGGTCTTGATGAGTGGGGTTCTTTCAGGCAACTCTCTGAGCTCCCAAGTTCAAACACTGACCTCAAAAAACACGCCAACGGCTTTCGTCTCATAAAAAACGATGAAGACCCAACTCAAAAGGGGCTTTACTATATCAGCTACGACTACGACACAGAAAAAGCCACCCTTCACCGCTTAAATGTAAACGAGAGACAAATAAAAGCCTTTCTGGCTGAGCTCAACGATTTCGATCATACCAATATTCTGCGCCCAAGCATTCTTCAGTGGCGTCACTTATTGCCTGGTATCGCAGAAAAACATTATGCAGAGTTCCTCCAGGCCATCAGAACTCGGGCGCAAAAGAATAAACAAACCAAAACTACCGAGCGCCTCGCTTATGCCTCACAAACCTACGCAGGGTTTATCGATGGCCTTTACATGTTTATGGGACTGATTGTGCTCACCAGCATGTCACCCAGTGTGCTAATTGCCGTATCCTGTGTCTCCATTTTCTTTTCTGCAGTCTGTATTTTAACACGGCTTCATGAAGAAAAAGACTTCCAAAATAACTTATTCATCGAGCAGCAAAAGACTGAACTTGCCTTATCTGCAAAAGAAGTTGAAATTCAGCTGGCAAAACTCAATGAAATCCAGTGGAAGAAGATTTATTTTGAAGAACGATTTTCTAAAGAAGCACGAGGAACTCTCCCGACCTACTCAGAAAATCAAGAGAAGATACACCTCGGTGAGCTACAAAGAAAAGCAGATAAAGCACTTAATGAAGCGCTAGCACATTTCAATGCCACGCGAGATAAGCTGCATGACGCACACAAGATTTCAACACTCGACATTATTATGGTCGGGCTGAGACATGCGCTCGCAGCCTATACCGCGCTGGTTACGGCTGTTTTTACAGTATCACTTGTCAGTCAAATCTTATTTGCAACCGCGCTGCCTGAAATCGTCGCGCTATGTACCATCACAGCCGGTATCGCACTTTGTATTGGCTCAATGCTCTATGCGCTTAGTGTTGCCAATACACATGAAGCCAAACGAAACCAGCTTCGCGAGCATAGTGATGAAAGCGTTTATCAGTTTATTGAGCACCATAAAAACAAGCCTCAAGCTACCCTATTCCAAGAATTTCCAAAAGAAAACACGAAACAAAAATCTCCTTCTCTCTTAGAACTCGGCATTGACTTTGCGCTCCCTGCCTACGTACTGCTGAGCTGGACAGACATCGTCCGTGCAACTTTCTCAGGCGCTCGTAAAGCTTTTAAACTTGCCGTTTTTATGTTGTCTCTAGTAGCAAACCCTGAGTTCGCTTCATCCGATAACTCTCTTTTGTGGGGGCTCGCTATTCCTGGCGCTATCGTTTTCGCCCTCGTTTTTGCTTTTCGTTCACTCGCAAAATACTCCAAATCGCTGTTTGAAACCTCAAGTGATACTTCAGTCTCAAAACAATTCTCACTTTCAGATCAAAATAAAGCCTCACCCTCTAGAAAACCAACTGAAGGTGTCGGTGCTACATCTGACAAAGCATATAAAGAGGTAGAACACGAAGAAACAAAAAAAGAACAAGGCAGCGCGCCCTCGGGAGAAACACCTACGCAGCCTCCCCAAAAAAGACGTGCTTCAGGCTCAGCACTCAAATTTTTCGGTACACAACCTAAACCACCTGGTGCTGATGATGAAATGCGCACTCGCAAAAAGTCACGCGCACAAAGCGAGGGAGATAACAGCGACGATAGCTTGCAAAATGACCTAAAAAGCGCTTTGGACAAATTAGGCCTTATTCCTACAACTCCATCTACACCTGTTCCCAGCTATTAATTCGTATATAGCTCTGGGTTAAGCTCTGCAGAGTTATACATTTTAAACTGTCGATACACTCGAAAAGTTCGCCTTCTCTCAGCAACTTCTCCTAATAAAATATCAAGACAACTAGCCAGTTGCTTACTTTGCAAGGCAATCACTTCAAGCTTATCCAAGCAGCGCTTGCGGTGCGCCTCATCTACATCTTCTCTTCGAGTTTGCTCTGCCATGTGGTAATGCTTCAGTGCTAAAATCGATAACCTATCAATCATCATACCCGGCGTTTCTGAGTTCACAGGACAATCGTCGTAGTGTGCTGGTTTAAGTCGCGCAACCAAGTAGTCATCCATCGCCTCCATACAATCATTCCGCTTTTGATTGTACCCATCAATTTCACGCTTGGCACGATAAACAAACTCATGGCCTTTGTCTTCTCGACGTGCTTTATCTTCTGCATGCCAAAGTAAATAGTTATAAGCATGGTTTTTTTCTACCAGCGCTAAAAAATCTGTTGCCTTAAAAGATACTTCTGAAGCTTTCCAGGTGACAATCGCATCACGTTGCAATGTCGTAATCTCAGATACGTTCATTTTACAGCTCCAATCAAAGACAAAAATGCCAATGCTAGCACATCCTTCTCAGCCCTTCATCCTAAAGTGAATTATGATAGACTGCTAATTTTGTCTACCTACCAAATTCATTCAAGGGATACTCATGCGTACTGTTTTTTCATGCTTGCTCGCGCTCTGCCTTTTAGGCCCCACGATAACCAGAGCTGAAGAAGTACTGCCAGAAAACTGTAAGCCCTTCTCCATTCGTGGTGAATCTGCACACCTTCCAGCAGCCTCCCCCCGCCTTGCCATGTTACACAACCTCTCCCAGTTTGAAATTTGGCTGACCCACCCAGCAGAAAACGAACACGATGCTCCCTGGAGTAGCCGCCTACAACAAAATTATTGGTCCGCTCTCGTACTAGGAACAGATGCATTCGAAATAAACTGTATTGAGTCAAAACCAGGACATGAGCAGCAAGTCTCCTGTGAGCAAGTCCTTGCTATCTGCGAGTGGCCGCTAAAGCAAAAAGAAGAAAAAACACCTGGCTCTTTTTGGGCAGGAGAGAACATGCCAATGTCAGTACTCATTGCTTACATTGGTCGACATGGCTTTGAGTTACCCCAAAAGGCACAATAAATGTTAAACTAGACACATGACTGTCTACTTACTTAGGGCATTGTGACTAAAAAATCAAAATCTTCCCGCTACAAAAAGGATCCATTCTATCAAAGGGAACGGGAAAAATATGCTGAGCCTATTCCCAGCCGAGAATTTATTTTAGAAACGCTTCAGGTGTTTGGCCGGCCTATCTCACAGAAGCAGCTTTTTGGCGCTCTAAACCTCTCGAAAACAAGCGAGCAAGAGGCACTTGGCTTTCGCCTGCGCGCGATGATTCGGGATGGCCAACTCATGCAAGACAGAAAAGGACGGTACTGCTTACTAGATAAAATTAACTTGCAACGAGGCACCATTCACGGACATCCAGATGGCTTTGGCTTTTTTATTCCCGATGAGGGAGAAAAAGACTTGCTCATTTCTCCTCGAGAAATGCGCTCCGTCATGCATGGAGATATTGTACTTGCCTACCAAACAGGCGTGGATAAGCGAGGACGTCCTGAATGCAAAATTCATGAGGTAGTCGAGCATGCAAATCCTCGGATTGTTGGCCGCTTTTTCTCAGAACAGAGCATTCACTTTGTCGTCCCTGATAGCAAACGCTTAACGCAAGACATCTCTATTCCGCCAGAACATACCAATGGCGCCAAAAATAACCAAGTTGTCCTTGTTGAAATACAAAGCTACCCCAATAAACAAGCAGATGCGATTGGAAAAGTCATTCAAGTCTTGGGTGAGCATATGGCACCAGGCATGGAAATCAAGGTCGCCATTTTGGCGCATGGCATACCAACTGAGTGGCCTGATGACGTACATGATTCGCTCAAACATATCCCCGATACAGTCCTTGAATCCGACCTTAAAGACCGAACTGATTTGCGCCACCTCCCATTCGTCACAATTGATGGAGAGGACGCTAAAGATTTTGATGACGCCGTGTATTGCAAACCAAAGGCCAAAGGCGGCTATCAACTCTATGTCGCTATTGCTGATGTCAGTCACTACGTCACGATAAATTCGCCGCTCGATAAAGAAGCCGCCCGTCGCGGCAACTCGGTGTATTTTCCAGAAAATGTCGTCCCTATGCTTCCCGAAGTCTTATCTAATGGCATTTGTTCGCTTAAGCCAAAAGTGGATAGGCTATGTATGGTCATGGAGATGGCGATAACCGCCAGTGGAAAAATTCAGCGCTCACGTGTTTACCGAGGTGTCATTCACTCACACGCACGCCTCACCTACACGCAAGTTGATTCATGGATTAAATCTGGTAGCTGTGATTTAGAAGATAGCTCTGTTATTTTCCCAGCATTGCAAAATTTACATAGTCTCTACCAAGTACTACTCAATACTCGCAAAGCACGAGGTGCGATGGACTTCAGTACGACTGAAACACGAATTGTTTTTGATGAAAACCGGAAAATTCAACGCATTATTCCTGTGGTACGAAACGATGCGCACCGTCTCATTGAAGAGTGTATGTTGGCAGCAAACGTTGCAACAGCTCGCTTCCTTGAAAAAGCAGATATTCCCATCCTCTATCGAGTTCATCAGCCACCAGCTGAAGATAAGCTCCTTGCTCTCAGGCAGTTTTTAGGGGAGTTTGGCTTAACGCTCGGTGGTGGAAAAAAACCAAGTCCCAAAGATTTTCAAGTGACTCTCACAAAAGTGGGTGAAAGGCCTGAGCGCCACCTCATCGAGACGGTTATGCTGCGCTCACTTAAGCAAGCACAATATATCGAAGCGAATAGTGGGCACTTTGGTCTTGCCTATCCCGCTTATACACACTTTACGTCGCCCATTCGTCGTTATCCTGACTTGCTGATTCACCGAGCAATTGGCCACTTACTCGACAATCGTACAGCAGAGGGCTTTGCCTACGATGATAAAGAAATGAACCGTCTTGGAAAACACAGCTCATCTACGGAGCGACGCGCTGATGAAGCAACACGTGAAGTGGTTACTTGGCTAAAGTGCGAGTACATGCAAGATAAAATAGGCCAAACCTTTCGTGGTAAAATTGCGAGTGTCACCAGTTTTGGTATTTTCGTTGAGCTCGATGATATTTATGTCGAGGGTCTAGTTCACGTCACCTCTCTCACAAGTGATTACTACGCATTTGACACAGCGAAGCACCGCTTAACCGGTGAGCGCACAGGACACACTTACCGACTCGGTGACACTATGACAGTGCTCGTCGCTCGTGTTGACTTAGATGAGCGAAAAATAGATTTTGAACCCGTTTTAACCCCTAGCTTTAATGAGAAAAAAGATGGCTGAACATTTAGTATATGGTATTCACCCAGTGCTCTCGCTTCTTCAGAATCCACAAAGACAAGTCTACAAACTCTATGTCAGTAAAGCACGAAATGATAAACGCTTACAAGAAGCTTTAGATATCGCAAAAAAAAGTAACATCTTCATTGAGTTACTATCGCCCGAGCTCATCAAGCAACGCTTTGGACACATGCAGCACCAAGGTATTATTGCCGAAGCAGAGCCCTTTAAAGCCTATACAGAGGCAGACTTGCCAAAGCTTTTGGAAGCAGCCTCTAAACCCTGCTTGATTTTAATTTTGGACGGTATTACAGATCCACATAACTTAGGCGCATGCTTGCGAAGTGCCGATGCTGCAGGCGTAAGTTTTGTCATTGCCCCCAAGGACAATAGTGCTGATATCACCCCCGTTGTCAGTAAAGTCGCGTCAGGCGCTGCTGAGTCCATCCCTTTTATTCGCGTCACAAACCTTGCAAGGTGCATCAAACAACTCAAAGAAGCAGGCGTTTGGGTCTATGGCGCGGCGGGGGAAGCAGAGCAGTCGATTTATGACTTAGATTACCAGGGCACATCAACTGCGATTGTCATGGGTGCTGAAGGGCCTGGTTTGCGTCGTTTAACACGAGAAGTCTGTGATGGCTTGTTCGCTTTACCAATGCGTGGACAAGTTTCAAGCCTAAACGTTTCTGTCGCAACTGGTATTTGCTTGTATGAAGTACTCAGGCAGCGTCTTTAATAAATCGCTTGAACGTTCGAGTAAAGCGCAAAATCAACTCATCCAGCTCTTCATCGGACATAACTAGTGGTGGCAGTAAGCGAGCAACTGTCTCTGCCGTTACATTAAACAAGACCCCTTCCTCAAGTCCAATCAAGCGCATATCGGCTGCAGGCCTATCCAGTTCAACACCAAGCATCAGCCCTTTTCCTCGAATCCCTCGAACATTAGGATGATCCCCTATTTTTTCCATCAAGTTTTGCTTAAGTTTAAAACCAAGGCTTGCCGCGCGTTCACAAAGTTGGTCTCGCACAATAATATCGAGCACCTTATGTGCCGTTGCACACGCGAGCGGATTACCACCAAAGGTTGAGCCGTGGCTACCTGGTTTGAAGAGTCCTCGTGCTTTTTCATTAATTAAGCAAACACCGATAGGCAACCCATTTCCAAGCCCTTTCGCTGTCGTCAAAATATCAGGCTCTATTCCAAGACCAAGGCTTAAAAACAGATCTCCCGTTCGCCCATTACCTGTTTGCACCTCATCAAAAACCAAAAGCCAATCGTTCTTATTGCACAAGTTTTCAACAGCATGAAGATAAGCTTCATCAGCAACCTTCACCCCACCTTCCCCTTGGATAGGTTCAAGCATGACAGCAACAATATCAGAGCGGTTCGAGGCAATCGTTTTTATGGCTTCAATATCATTGTAGGGTGCACGTACAAAACCAGGCACTAGAGGCTCAAACCCAGCCTGGTGCTTTCGGCCACCTGTTGCGGTTAAGGTCGCAAGCGAACGACCATGAAAAGCGCCTTCCATCACAACCATAGAAGGTGTGTTAACGCCTTTCTTATGCCCAAACAAGCGAGTCAACTTAATCGCTGTCTCATTCGCTTCAGAGCCCGAGTTGCAAAAAAACATCTCGGGCATCCCTGTAAGCTGAGATAACCTATCAGCTAACTTCTCTTGCTCCAAAATATGATAGGCATTAGAAGTATGTAAAAGCTTCGCTGCTTGCGCTTGAATGGTTTCTGTTATTTCAGGATGCACATGACCCAAGCCGCACACCGCAATCCCACTTAAGCCATCTAGGTATTCTTTGCCGGTCTCATCGTACAAAAATACTCCTTTACCATGCGTAAATGTCACAGGAAGTGGACTATATGTTGTTGTCAGTGCCATTTAAGTCTCCCTTATTTGGCCAGTTGTTCACTCACAAAGTCCCAGTGAACCAGCGACCAAAATGCTTGCAAATAGTCAGGACGACGATTTCGATGGTCAATATAATAGGCATGCTCCCATACATCGCAAGTTAATAAAGGCTTTAAACCTGAGGTCATTGGATTTTCAGCGTTACTGGTACTCATGATACGAAGCTTGCCACTCTCATCTTGAACCAACCACGCCCAGCCAGAGCCAAAAGTTTTAACGGCAGCTTCTGTAAATTGCTCTTTAAAGGCAGCAAATGAACCAAAGTCTTTTTGAATCACTTCAAGCAATGCACCTCTTGGTTCAGCATAACTTTCTGGAGTTAGACATTGCCAAAAAAAGCTGTGGTTCCAAACTTGCGCAGCATTATTAAAAACCCCTCCAGACGACGCCTTGATCACTTCTTCAAGTGTCATGTCTGCAAACTCTGTGCCTTCAACCAAGCCGTTTAAGTTAGTGACATAAGTTTGATGATGCTTCCCGTAGTGATATTCAAGTGTTTCTTGTGACATATGGGGCACTAGTGCATCCATCGCATAAGGTAAAGCAGGTAAGGTAAACGTCATCTTTTTCTCCTCAATATAAATGATATTTAAGTATGCCTGGTAGTGTAGCAAAATAAAAAATACACGTCTTCGCTAAAAGCAAGTGATTCTCACCCGGTTGCATAAGCATGCAAATTAAACGATAATTAGGCACCCCTGGATGAGTTAACAATGTAGGTACATAACAAGTGGATACTTTAGAGAAAATCAAGCAGCAAATCGAAGAAAACGCCGTTATTCTTTATATGAAAGGCACCCCACAATTTCCACAGTGTGGTTTTTCATCACGCGCTGTTCAGTGCCTTGAAGCATACAATATCTCTTTTGCAACCGTTGATGTTTTGGCAAATCCTGACATTCGACAAACTTTGCCACAATACGCAAACTGGCCAACCTTTCCACAGCTGTATATTAAAGGTGAGTTGATTGGTGGTTCAGACATCATTCTGGATATGCATGAACAAGATGAGTTAGGCCCCTTGCTTAAAGAAGCCACAAGCACTTAATTGCAGTAAAACTTTTGGAGAATAATATGAGTATTTTAGTCACTAAACAAGCCCCCGACTTTACAGTGCCAGCTGTGCTTGCATCAGGCGAAATTGTTGATAAATTTAACTTACACAAGCATTTAAATGGCAAATATGGGTTGGTTTTTTTCTACCCGTTAAATTTCACTTTTGTCTGCCCATCTGAGCTAATTGCACTCGATAAGCGAATTAAAGAGTTTAGCGAGCGTGGCGTCGAAGTCATCACCGTCTCCATCGACTCACACTTCTCACACAATGCCTACCGTGAAACCTCTATCAACGAAGGGGGAATTGGCCCTGTGCAATACACCATGGCAGCAGACATCAATCACGACATCTGTAAAGCCTATGGTGTTGAGCATCCTGAAGCAGGGGTTGCACTCCGTGGCGCTTTTGTCATTGATAACAACGGGATTGTGCGCTCGCAAATTATAAACGACTTACCAATCGGCCGAAATGTTGATGAGCTGCTTCGTATTATCGATGCCGTACAGTTTTTCGAAGAAAACGGCGAAGTTTGCCCTGCTGGTTGGCAAAAAGGTAAAAGTGGTATGAATGCCTCTCCTGAAGGCGTTGCACGCTACCTAACAGAGCACAGCGAAGATTTATAATCATCTCTATTCTAGCAAAAACGGCTGCCAAGTATTCATGATTTTACAGAATAAGGCAGCCGTTTTTTCTGCATCATAAATGGCTGAGTGCGCCTCATTAGCATCAAAAGGAATTCCTGCTGCCTGCATTGCTTTTGCAAGCACGGTTTGCCCGTAGTGCACCCCAGAAAGTGTTGCCGTATCAAAACAAGTAAATCGATGAAAAGGAGACTTAATCCCAGTCCTACTCGCCGCCTCATTCACAAAGGACAAATCAAACCAAGCATTGTGCCCAACCAGTACTGCTCGCTGACATTTACTTGTATCAAGTGCTTGCCAAATAGGATCAAACAAACGGATCAGTGCATCGCGTTCACTCAGTGCAAGTCTCAAGGGTTGAAAGGGGTCAATCCCATTAAACTCAAGTGACTTTTCATCCAGAAGGGCGCCCTCAAAAGGTAAGATGTGCTCAAACTGAGATGCGCCGCAGATAAGCTTTCCAGCCTTATTAAACTCTAGTAGCACAATACACATCTCTAAAAGAGCGTGTTTTTTAGCATCCAGCCCTGCGGTCTCAACATCAACGACAACGGGCATAAACCCACGAAACCGCTTATTCATTGTACTTTCCAAGCAAACCTCCCTCCAGCATGTACAGGTACCACTGCCACATCACCAAACTGAAGGCTACTCGGTACGTGCATTGGCTCTCGAGTCAACTCAATTTGTTCTGTTGATACGGGTAGCTTATAAAACTGCGCCCCAAAGTGCCCCAAAAATCGGTCCAGCTTATCTAATGCATCCAATGAATCAAATACTTCTGCATACATCGACAACGCAAATGGTGCTGAGTAAATGCCAGCACAACCAGATGCACACTCTTTTTGATGAACGCCATGCGGTGCGCTGTCTGTCCCCGCAAAAAACTTAGGGTTTCCACTTGTAGCCGCAAGCTGTAAGGCGATTTGATCATCTTCACGCTTTAAAATAGGTAGGCAATAGTAATGTGGTCTAATACCACCTGCTAACAGCTGGTTACGATTATAGAATAAGTGGTGCGGTGTAATCGTTGCAGCAAGGGTTTTAGGGCCATGCTCGACAAACTCAGCAGCCACTTTTGTTGAAATATGTTCAAGTACAACTCGAAGTTTCGGAAAGTGCTTTAAGATATCGCTTAAATGGTTTTCAAGAAAAAGCTTCTCCCTATCAAAAATATCTCCTTTTACTTCTTCTCCATGAATTTGTAGTACCAACCCACGCTCTTGCATCACCTCAAACAAGGGATACAAGGCGCGAATAGAACGAGCTCCTTGTTCTGAGTTCGTTGTAGCACCAGCTGGATATAGTTTTCCACCTAGAATAAACGGATATACTTGTGCTTCAGATAAAGCTTCTGGCAGCACTTCTTCATTCAAATAGAAAGTCAGATAAGGCGTAAAATGTGCATATGCTTTAGCGGCGGCTTTAATACGGTCGTGATAAGCTTGTAGTGCATCCAAAAACGTCAAGGGAGGAATTAAGTTAGGCATTGCTAATGCTCGCCCAAAGTGCTGTGCTGTTGCAGAGACAGTATGCTCTAGTAAGCCGCCGTCTCTGAAGTGAACATGCCAATCATCCGGCCGTGTAATACGAATAGTTTGCATTAAGCTCTCTAAAAAGACCTCATTTTACTGTAAAAAATCCCGTGAACTCAATTGATATCGGTTCATGAGGTCATCATGCAAAACTACAGCCTTATTATCAACCGTTTTTAATTGTGCTTTTTGACTTAAAACACCTGTTTTAAAGCGCCAACCTTTTGGCAAATGCAGCCTCGAGCCAAGCTTGGACAAACTGCGCTCCGTTTGTTTTGCTTTAGCTAAACTGTAAGACTGCATCACATAAACTCGACCCTTGGGATCAATGAGTTCATACACTGGCTTTCCAGCCTCATAAGTAAATGTGTTTTTTAAATCTATTTCATGACGATGATAAGGTCTCTTCCCGCTCAATATATCTGATAACCCAATATGTACATAAGCAATTTTCTTGGTATTGAGTTGCTTAAACTGTTTCATTTCTACTTGTATCAAAGGCGTTGTTTGTATCGTATCCATGAGCCAATAACGCGGCCCTTGTAAAATAGCTTTTGAGGAATGCGTTGCCGCTTTCACATCTTTCGGGGTCAACGTATTCCACGCACGACTCGGACAGTTATTCACGCCCTCTGTTGTATACACAGCGCACCGAAACCACCCATCGGAGACAATAATTTCACAATAGCGCGTCCCTCTGACGTCCTCCCTCATACTTGCAAACGCAAGAGCTGGTAAACACAAGCAAAGCCCTACAAACCATTTTCTAATCTGCATTTCTATCGCCTTTATTGATTCACCTTCTTATTAGGAATAAACAATTTTTTTGCATAACGCAATAAAGATTCAAACAATTTTATCCTAATTTGAATAAATTCTTTTCAAATTCATTCTTATCACGTAATATAAAAAGAATATGAATCGGAACGGTCGAGGGAGCTATGATTAAATCGGAGCTTATTGCAAACCTTGCCGCAGACATGACGCACTTACCAGAAAAACGCATCATGGAAAGCGTAAACTTAATTCTCGGAGAAATGAGTAATGCCCTGGTCAATGGTAAACGTATCGAGGTCCGGGGGTTCGGCAGTTTTGCACTGAGATATAGACCTCCTCGTAATGCACATAACCCAAAAACCGGTGAAAAAATCATTACAGAAGGAAAACACACACCGCACTTTAAACCAGGAAAGGAGCTGCGCGCACGAGTCACTGCTTCTTGTGCTACGCATCCCATTCAAGATGATGAGTGAAGCACCACTTACGTTCGTGGTAGTGTAACGCCCGTTTGTTTTTGGTACTTGCCCGCTCTATCTTTATAAGACACAGCACACATCTCATCAGCTTCTAAAAATACCATTTGAGCGACACCTTCGTTGGCATAAATTTTTGCAGGAAGTGGCGTTGTATTAGAAAACTCTAACGTAACATGCCCCTCCCACTCAGGCTCAAGCGGTGTCACATTCACGATAATGCCACAACGAGCATAAGTCGATTTACCCAAACAAATGGTCAGTACATCTCGCGGGATACGAAAATACTCAACCGTTCTTGCAAGTGCAAATGAGTTAGGTGGAATAATACAAACATCCGACGTGACATCCACAAAGCTACTTTCATCAAAAGCCTTCGGATCGACTATCGCAGAGTTAATATTCGTAAATACTTTAAACTCATTGGCACAACGTACATCGTAACCATAGCTAGATACACCATACGACACAATACGACCTTGCTCATTTTCACGAACTTGGCCTTTTTCAAATGGCGAAATCATGCCATGCTCAAGCGCCATTTTCTCAATCCACTGATCGGATTTAATTGCCATTTCTCTACACTCCAGCCAAACAAAACGGCTTCATCTTACCACAGCTCACAGGGAATAAAACATCACCCCAAAGACAATGGTTCTGCTGTTTTTTCAAAGTAACCTAAAACTTGCTCTTGTGACACAGATTCCCACGTTGAAGGCCGCCACTTAGGTAACTTATCTTTATCCACTAAACGAGCTCGCACCCCTTCATAAAAATCGTGATCTCTCAAAAAGTGATGGGTTAAACCATAGTCCATTCTTAAACAATCGGCTAAGCTTAACCCTTTTGCACGATTTAATTGCTCAAGCGTTACATGCAAACTAAAAGGTGACTGCTGGGATAAATCATCTAGCAAACCAGAGGTAAAAGGGCTTTCAACCGCATTGATAACGTCAAAAACTTCACGAAGCGCCTGTTTTCCTTCAAAAACTCTGCTCACTTCATCAGCCTCTTCAGCAGCACTTCCAGCAGGCATATCTTCTTGATATTGACGTAAACACTCAGAAACTTTCTCATCTGCTTCACTGGATAAGTCGGCCGCAAATAAGTCTTGTAATATAACTGGAAATTTCTCACTTGGTACTGTGTATTTCACGAAGCCTAGTGTTTTTGAGTCAGCCGCATTGACCCGACGCCCTGTCAAACCAAGGTACACGCCAAACCCACCCGGACATGCTGAAAGCAAATGGCTTGATCCAATATCAGGGAAAAAGCCAATACTGGCTTCAGGCATAGTAAATGCAAACCGTTCACTCGCAACTGCATGCGAGCCATGCAAAGTTACTCCAACACCCCCACCAATGGTAAGTCCATCCATTAAAGCAATATAAGGCTTCCCAAAGTCAGAAGTTAAATAATCTAGGCGATACTCACATTCAAACAATTGAAGTGCTGTCTCAGGACTATTTTGCCCTACTTCATATACCCAGCGTACATCCCCACCTGCACAAAAAGCACGTCCAGGAGCAGCCTGAATCACTACAGCATGAACATTTTCATCTACTTTCCATGCTTCGAGGGTTGCAAGCATTGCTTTAAACATTGGGAAATTTAAGGCGTTCAAAGCATTAGGACGATTGAGTGTAATAATTCCAATATGATTCTCAACCGAAAAAAGAACCTCTTCTGTTTCAGCCATGCTTACTCTCCTTTAAACACCGCAGAGCGCTTTTCAAGAAAGGCAGACACCCCTTCTGCTTTATCATGGCTTGCGCATACCTTCGCAAAATGTAGCGCTTCAAACTCAAACGCATCAGGTAAAGACACATCATAGCCGGCATCAATGACGTCCATAACACCTTTGGCTGCAAGTGGCGCGACCGCTAAAATACTCATTAAAATTTCTTTAGCACGATCAAGCAAATTATCGTCAGAAGTAACTTCACTCACAAGCCCCCATGCTTCAGCAGTATTTGCATCTATAGAGCGGCCAGTTAAACATAAGTCCAGAGCACGTCCCTTACCAACTAGCCGAGCAAGACGTTGAGTACCACCGTAGCCAGGTATCACGCCAAGCTTCACTTCTGGTTGGCCAAACTGTGCTTTCTTGGATGCAATACGTAATGTTGCAGACATCGCAAGCTCACAACCACCACCAAAAGCATAGCCATTAATCGCTGCCAGTGAAGGCTTACCTAAAGTCTCTAACGTACGAAACACATGCTGACCTGCACGAGCAAACGCATATCCTGTCTCAGCATTACATTCAGCAAGTCTTCGAATATCTGCTCCAGCACAAAACGCTTTGCCAGCACCTGTAATCAATATCGCTTTTACTTCTGTACTATTTTTTGCATCATTAAATAAACTAAGCAAAGCCTCTAAAACGCCACCATTTAGCGCATTCAACTTTTCTGGCCGGTTCAATGTAATGGTTAAAATACCTTTATCGATTTGGTGCAATACATCCGTCATACAACGCTCCCTATTCAATCATAAAGTCTTCTTTTAAGACTGATTTTGAAATAATTTCTCGCATAATTTCATTGGTTCCCTCAACTACGCGATGAATACGTAAGTCTCTAAAAAATCGCTCAACAGGATAGTCTTTCAAGCAACCATAACCACCGTGCACCTGCAGTGCTTTATCGCTGATTTTAAAAGCTGTATCACTCGCGAACTGTTTCGCCATTGCAGCATACATTGGCGCATTAGGCTCTCCATTATCTAAAGCGTGAGCTGCTCGATACACCATTAAGCGTGCGGCATGAAACTCAGTTATCATCTCTGCAAGTTGAAAACGAAGTGCTTGAAATTCTTTAAGTAACTTTCCAAACTGATGACGCTCTTCTAAGTATGCTTTTGTTAAACGAATACATGCTAAAGCCCCTCCCAAAGAGCAAGCTCCAATATTAATGCGCCCACCATCTAAAGCTTCAAGCGCAATTTTAAAGCCGATGCCCTCTTCACCTATCAAGTGACCTGCAGGAACACGGCACTCTTCAAAAAAAAGCATCGCTGTTGGCTGACTATGCCAACCGAGCTTTTTCTCTCGCCCCCCAAAAGTCAGTCCAGGGGTGTCTTTCTCTATGAGAAGACAACTAATACCATGATGCGTGCCGTCTCCCGTTCGAACCATACACACGTAAAGGTCACTTTCTCCGCCACCAGAAATAAACGCCTTAGAGCCATTCAAAACATACTCATCACCTTCTCTTCGTGCACGTGTTTTTAGTGCCGCTGCATCTGAACCTGACTCAGGCTCAGTCAAGCAGTAACTACCAATAATTTCCATTTGAGTTAAGCGACGACCAAACTTTTCTTGAAGCTCAGAAGATGCGTGCTTATCTATGATGGAGGTCACCATATTATGAATCGATAAGTAAGCACTTGTACTGACACAAGCTGATGCAAGTTGCTCAAGCACGAGGACTGCATCTAAGCGCTTAAGCCCAGAACCTCCGATATCTTCACGAGCAACCATCCCAGCCATGCCAAGCCTTGCTGCCTCACGTAAGGCTTCTTTTGGAAAATAACCAGTTTCATCCCAGGTTGCGGCATTCGGACAAAGTGTTTTTTGTGCAAAATCGGCCGCCATATTTTGCAATAAAATTTGTTCTTGATTCAGCTGAAAATCCATTTCTTTTCTCTAAATTTAAAACAAAAAAAAGACCGTCGTAATCGACGGCCTTTTTTTTAGCAAGTAACGAGCAATTAAGCAACGTTTCCTAACCATTTCAGGCCAAAGTAAAGACCTTGAACACCAAAGTCTCCTTCTTGAGCACCAGCAATTGGTCCTACACCTGCAACAGACTGTGTAACGTTCCAGTAGTTAACCCACATCCAACCTACATCCAGGGTTAAGTCACCTTGTGCTACAGCATAGTCATAAGCAAGACCAAGTTTCGCTTCAAGTTCAGGAGCAATCGCTGACTTAGACGCGCTTTGGGTCAGGTTGTTTCCTTGGTTATCGGTGTAGGAGTGGCTAACTTTGCTACTTCCAGCAAGCAGAGCCATAGCTCCATTTGCGTAAACGCTTAAGCCATTCCCCCAAGCATACCCCATATCAGCACCTACACGAGGACCAAAACCGTTGTAGGTTGGCTTTCTTTGGAAGGTTGCTTCATAGGTTCCAGCAGCATTACCTAAAATGCTAGTAATGCTACCTACCAAGGTGCCTGAAAGTGTTGCTGTGTTAGCAATTCGTGCGTACTGAACACCACCATGGAATCGAATGTCCTTCTTCTCTCCAAAGTCAACGTGTTGTCCGAACTCTAAGTTAACAGCATCCCACTTAGGATCTGTTGAAATCGTACCGGTTGTGGTATTTGTTACAGCAACCAAGTTACCTAACGCACCAGTATTAGTTACTGTATAGCTCTTACTTGCAGATCTGCTGAAGTGATACCAGTTAAGATTTGCATCGCTACCGGTTTCGAAGTGGTAAGAGCCTTCAATCATGAAGCCCCATCCCCATGTATTGTTGTAATCTAAGTAACGGTTGTTATCGTTAACCGCTGCATAGCTGTATCCACCACCAGAGAAAACTGGTTGTAAATACAATGCCCGACCACCAACATCCCAAGCCGTGCTTTCACAAGGAACAGTTACATTTACAGCACTGCAAACAGGTCCCATTGTTCCAGCGAATACAGCACTGCTACTAAGAGCAAGAACTGCGACTGCTGTCTTTTTTAAGTTTAACATGCGCTTCTCCACTTTTTTATTATAAGCTTCCGTTTATATAAGCCACAACGTTGTATCAACTTCGGTACGCCATCATCGCTCATTCGAAAACGTACACTAGAACGATTATCAAGCCTCTTTTGCCCTTTGTCAACAACACCGTTAAAAATCAACTCTCGCATGCCGAACATGTTGTCCCTCATGCTCAACTGCCTGCTCAAAAAAAACTCTCAAAAGCAAGCAATCCCAGAATTATCGAGTGCTCAACCACCTGATGTCAAGCCCTTCTTCTTTTCTGATTTTCCTTTTATACTGGGAAACAAACACTTTGTTAAATTTTGGAAACACTATGCCTTACAGTTTTTTTGATAGAGCGACAACAGAGCATCCGCGAACTTCGCCGGCCGTCATCTCTTTAAAAGAGCGGGGAGACGTAGCTGCCAGTTTGTACTACGCAAATCTGATACTTGCTGATGATCCTAGCGTAAAAGCAGCTTTCACACGCAAAGGATTACCTGCTGCACTTGATGTTTCATCCCCACAAAAAATAACTGCCTGGCTTTACCTGGTAACCAATCGACTCAAAGAGATAGCCCTGGAAACGGACATAGAACCATTAACAACGCCTGAACTTTGGTTTTTTGAGGCGCTAACTAAAGCTTTAGAACTTCAATTAAACATTGCTCAAACAAAAGGTAATAAACGCCTCCCACTAAAAAAAGATAGCACGTCAGATGCTTCAATCATTATACATCGGCAACCACATCAGACTATTTACTCTGTACCAGCTGAATTTGGCGCTTATTTTGACTTTTTGAATACCCGAGCTTCTCACCCAACAGACTCACTCCTAGATAAAGCTTGTAAAGAAAGAGAAAAAAAACAAGTAACTCGTTTTCGTGAAGAAAATGACCACTTAATTAGGTTAGCAGCTTCTTCAAATCTCGACTTTAGAAATATGACAACAGAAGAGTTAGAAAAAGCTTTCATTGAAACACGAAGCAAAATCCCATCCCAAAGCTATCCATCTCAACCCTATGGAAGCTATCGTGAAGGACTCATCATGTTCCTCACTTATGCGACTGTTTTTGCCGAAAGAGAGCAGTTAAGAAATGTCCATATAGGACAAGAGACTCCATCAGATTCAATGCGCTTTGGAGCCTAGTGCTCCAAAAGCCCCTGCGCTTCCATCCAAGCATCGTCTGCATATTTTGTCATATAGTTACGAATAGAGTCGGGTAAAATCACCAAACAACGCTGCCCTTTCCCAAGCGTATTTGCGGCACTAAGTGCCGCCCACATAGCCCCTCCACTTGAGCCTCCCACAAGCAGTCCTTCTTCCTCAATTAAGCGCCTTGCCATATAGAACGCATCTTTGTCTCTAAGCTTAATATATTGATCAATCAGCGCATTATTTAAGACTTCCGGGAAAAAATCATAACCAATCCCTTCAACTAAATACGGCGTTACTTCATCTCCTCCTCCAAGAATAGAGCCAACGGGATCAACGCCTATGATTTTGATGCTTGCGTTATGTTCTTTTAAGCGTTCTGCAATCCCAGTAATCGTGCCACCAGTCCCAACACCAGCCACCACCATATCCAAGTTATCTCCAAAGTCATGAATTATTTCTTCTGCTGTTCCTATATAGTGCGCATTAGGATTATTGGGGTTTGCGTATTGATCTAAGATATGTGCATTAGGGAGTTCTTTTTGTAACCGTTTAGCCAGTGAAATGTGACTATCAGGAGAATCGAATGCAGCTTCAGTCGGTGTTCGGTGAATCACTGCGCCTAAGCGCTCAAGCACGACTTGCTTTTCGTGACTCATTTTCTCAGGCATGGTGATAACCACCTTATAGCCAAGTACTGCCCCAGCTAGCGCAATTCCAATCCCTGTGTTTCCAGACGTCGGCTCAATCAGGGTATCTCCAGGTTTAATCTCTCCCTTTTCTTCGGCTCTTTTTACCATCTCATAACCAATTCGGTCTTTGACAGAGCCACCAGGATTTAAAAACTCACACTTAGCATATACATCGCAATCTAAATGACTGGCAATATGGTTGATTTTTACGACAGGGGTTTTTCCTATTACTTCCAAGATATTTGGGTAAATCATGACTTAGTCCTTGTCTATATAGGGTATGTTGCTTACTTTCCGATACAAAAAGTCGAAAAAATTTCGCCTAATAAATCGTCTGGGGTGAATTGTCCGACAATCTCACCTAAAGCATCATGCGCTTGTCTTAAGTCTTCTGCAAGTAATTCACCTGCAGCATGCTCAAAGAGTTGTGCTCGCCCCAAGTCTAAAAAACTTTGCGCTTTGTTCAAAGCTTCAATATGGCGTCTACGCGCGAGAAACAGCCCCTCTGTTGGAGCATGCCCCAAAGCCTCTTTGATGGCATTTTTCAATAAAGAAAGCCCCTCCTTTTCTTTGGCTGACAAGTAAATACGTAGACCTTCTTTTGAAGCTTTTTGTTTGATTTTATCTATTTTGTTGAAAATACGTATCACAGGTACATGAGCCGGCAGAAGCTCTTGAATAGTGTCATCTAATGCTTGCTCACTTTCAGTTTGAGTCACATCACACATCATCAACACAGCATCTGCACGCTGGATAGCTTCTTTAGCACGTCGAATACCTTCTTGCTCAACCACATTATCACTTTGGCGAAGGCCTGCTGTGTCAATCAATTGCAGCGGAATATCATCGAGTAATACATGCTCTCGCATAATATCTCTCGTAGTACCCGCTTCGTCATGCACAATTGCTGCCTCATACCCCGACAGAGCATTCAGCAGAGTCGATTTACCTGCATTAGGTGGACCAGAGATGACAATGACGCCTCCTTCACGCAGTAAAGCACCTTGAGTTGCCCCTGCTCTCAGTTTTTGTAAATCGTCGAACACTGTCTCGAATAAAGCTGCAACCTTCCCATCACTTAAAAAATCAATCGCTTCATCTGAAAAATCAATGGCCGCTTCCACATACAAACGAAGCGCAATCAATTGCTCACAAATTGCATTGATTTTTTGTGAAAAATCACCTTGTAATGAGCGCACAGCAAGACGGGCTGCCGCTTCCGAGTTTGCATGAATTAAATCAGCAATTGCCTCAGCTTGCGCTAAGTCAATTTTGTTATTCAAAAAGGCACGCTCAGAAAACTCTCCGGGACGTGCGAGCGTCGCACCACAGGCAACACATTCTGAAATTAAACGATCGAGCAAAACTGGCGCTCCATGACCTTGAAGCTCTACTACATCTTCGCCAGTGAATGAGTGAGGGCCCTTAAAGGCGAGCACAAGCCCAGAGTCAATCAAGTCAGCGCGCGAAGCATCGGCAGAATAGAAACTGGCGTGATGAGCAACTCGCAACGGAAATGCTTCTTTGCGCCGACAAATCCGCATGCCTATTGCATGGGCCTCAGGGCCAGAAAGACGAATGATGCCAACACCACCTCGACCAGGCGGCGTTGAAATGGCAACAACCGTACGCTCTGCCATGCTACTTCTTATCTCCAAACTTTCGGGTGATATACCACTGTTGCACAATCGTTAGTGTATTATTTACAGTCCAGTACAAAGCTAACCCTGATGGCATGTTCCATAAAAGTGCTGTCATCATAACAGGTAAAAGCATCATAAGTTTTGCTTGCATCGGATCTGGTGGTGCTGGGTTCAGCTTTTGCTGAATCAGCATACTAAGCCCCATCAAAATAGTTAACACATGATACGGATCAGGCGTTGATAAGTCAGTAACTCCAAGAATAAATGGCGCTTGTCTTAGCTCAACACTTTCCATCAAGACCCAGTACAAAGCCATAAAAATAGGCACTTGTGCCAGCATTGGTAAACAGCCAGACAAGGGATTCACTTTTTCATTACGATAAAGCGCCATCGTTTCTTGACTAATTTTAGCCTTATCATCCCCATATTTTTCACGAAGTGCTTGCAGCTTGGGTTGTAATTGCCTCATATTTGCCATCGAGCGATAGCTTTTCGCTGACAGACGATAGAACGCAAGCCGAACAAGTACTGTCACTAAAACAATAGACCAGCCCCAGTTTCCAACAACCGAGTGAATGGCCTTCATAATAGAAAACAATAAGGAGGAGATAAACCAAAGCCAGCCATAGTCGATGGTTAAATCAAGTCCATCAGCAATCGGTTTCAGATTGTCTGCAATTTCAGGCCCTAAATACAATGAAGCGCCTATGGTTTCAGTGGCCCCAGGAGCTAAATGCATGGCCTGGCTCACAGCCCCAATCGCATAGCTGCCATTAGATGTTCGTGAGTAAAAACGTTTTTTTGCGTCAGCACTAGGAATCCAAGCCGTTAAAAAATACCTTTGCTGCATCGCAAACCAACCACCTTCAACCTCGATATCGAGCGCATGCTTGTTCATATCTTTAAACGTAAGCTTCTGATAACGATGGTGGCCTGGGTTTGAGTAAGAAGCACCAATATATGATCCCATATTGGTGACACTTTTCTTATCTTCTTTGGGAGACTCTCTGAGTAGTTGTGTGTTAAAGTAACCAGTCCAAGTTTCACTTCCTTTATTCGCAAGCTCATATTTTACATCGATCAGATAACTACCACGTTTAAAGGTAAATCGTTTTTTAACGGCTAATCCTTCTTCATTTTCACCCGTCAAAGTCACTATAAGTTGATCTTTATTAGCATCTAATACGTATTGGCTTTGCCCCGCTTGAAATCCAAGTTTTGTGCGCTCAATAGCTCCTTGATTAACCACCAATAAGCTACTATTGGCAACATAACGTGTCCCTTGATTATCGTTCAAAAGGGAAAAAGGGGCTTGATCAGCTTCAGTTTGCGCATAATCAAGTAGTTTTGCTGAAGTAATATCCCCTTGAGCTAAGTCAATGGTTAAATCAAGTACATCTGTTTTAACATGAATAACTGACTCACTCTCAACTTGTATTTCGGGAGCAACTTGAGGTAAGTGGGTATTCGATGACGTACTTTGAGTTGCATCAAGCCCCGCATGTGTCGGTAAAAGCGCATCACTCGGGCTTTGATGTTGACTGGAGCTCGCTTGACTATGCGGTGACGCGCCAGGCTTCGGGTAGTCTACTTGCCACGCTGTCCACAAACTATAAGCAAGCACCGCCAGTGCAGCCCCTAAAATTATACGTTTAATATCCATAATACTTTTCTCTGTTAAGTTTTATTCTTCAAATTCATGTTGCACGCTGTTTGCGTTGGTAAAACCGGATCGTATCCGCCTAAAGACCAAGGGTGACAGCGCAAAATACGCTTAACCGCAAGCCACGTCCCTTTAAAAACGCCATAGTGTTCTAATGCTTGAACTGCATAATGAGAGCAACTGGGGTAAAAACGACATCTAGGTCCCAAACAAGGACTAATGAGATATTGGTAGAGCTTGATAGGCCAAATAACTAAGGCGCGTGCGGTTCGGCTAATGCGTTCCATAACTTACCCAAATTTGCTCTTATTTGATGAGGCATGGCTTTGTTGACTGCAGGTCTTGCCAAAACCACAATATCAACAGCAGGCAAATGGCTATTGAGTCGAAAAGATTCTCTTAGAATCCTTTTTATTCGGTTTCTATCGTGTGCTTTATAAATGACCTTTTTAGACAAAACAATCCCGAGCCGTGCATGTTTAAACGTATTTTCACAAAACAGCACAATGAACTCGGGGGTTGAAAGTCTAGCTGCACACTTAAAAACCTCATCGTACTCCTGTTTTTTTAGTAAACGACGAGATTTATTAAAACCATACATCCTAGGTTTAAGCAGATAAACGGCTACGACCTTTAGCGCGTCGACGTCTAATTACTGCACGGCCTGAACGTGTAGCCATACGTGCACGAAAACCATGATCACGTTTGCGTTTTATATTACTTGGTTGAAATGTACGTTTCATCAGAGAACTCGTTAAAAATTAAAGCACGTCATGATAAAAAACTTTACCTGCGCTGTCAATTAAGACGATGAAATATATTGTCTTGCCAGAAACCTAATAAATATTAATTTTTTAAGTATATATTTAGAATTTGTTATTAAGTTTAAAAAATCTGTGTATAGCTATTAAAAATTGTTAATTAACATGCGGTTATGGTTTTTTTAAGCTGTGATCTTATCCTGGTTTTAAGGGGAGAGCACTAGGATAAAAAGAGCTATGCGATGAAATATCCTGTTATACAGAGAAGATTATCGCGTTTTTACAAAAGTTTTCCTCTGGTTACTCCACTCTCAGACTCACTTTTTTTCCAGTTGATATATTTATCAACTAAAGTTTGAGTACATGCAGAGGCTTCAAATTTATAAACAGCAGGTTAAATTGTCTTGATGTCAGCAAACCATTTTATATATTCCCTTTTTTTAATTATAAAAAATGAAATTTTTAAAATACTATTTGTTATTATGTAATAAGTTTTTATGTATTGGTTTGTTTTTTCGTTATTTTTCAATAAGTTAAGTGTGGTTTTTTTGTGTGTAAAAATGCTGTTTCTAGGTTTTATTTGATCTGGATAACTTGGCTTGGCAAAAAATATGCCCATTTATCCCCACGCTATCCTACTCTTTTTTCAAGTATTTTTCTCAGGATATTCAAATTTGCTCTATTTTTGATTTAAATTCGATTTTGCAGTGTACAAATTTTTTTACTTGATGAGATTGCTTCTCAATGGCACTATCTAAGACTTCGGTTTGAAAAATGCGTTCACCTGTTTTCTTTGTGTGCATATATATCAATTAGAGTTGAGTTTGTAGTGATCTTTTCGGGGAGGGGGATTTCGTGGCTGTAAAAGTTTGGGAAAAATGTTTGGGGGTGCTCGAATCCGAGTTTACACCTCAACAATTCCATACCTGGTTGAAACCTCTGCAGCTGAGCCCTGATCAGGTCGATGATTCGCTGACATTGCTCGCACCGAACCGTTTTGTTGTGGAGTGGGTTAAAAAAAACTTTTATTCACGTATCCAAGAACTTGCCGGTCAGTTTAGTGACAGTGCAATTAAGGTAGTGAGTATTGAAATTGGCTCTAGTGCACCTAAAGCTGAACCTAAAAAAAAGACGCCGAAAACAGTAGTGACCGATCAACCGACCAAAGTGGCATCTGTGAAAAAAGCAAGTGATCATTTTAAGAATACTTATCTAAATGAAAAATTTGTTTTCTCGAGTTTTGTGGAGGGGAACTCTAACCAATTAGCTCGAGCAGCATCGCTTCAAGTCGCCGAGCGACCGGGAGATGCTTATAATCCGCTCTTTATTTATGGAGGGGTTGGTTTAGGTAAAACGCACTTAATGCATGCGATAGGCAATGAAATCTTGATGAGAAATCCGGATGCTCGGGTTTTATATCTTCATTCCGAGCGCTTTGTGGCAGATATGGTAAAAGCATTGCAAACCAATGCAATTAATGAGTTTAAGCGATTTTATCGCTCTTTGAATGCGCTGCTGATTGATGACATCCAATTTTTTGCAGGCAAAGACCGCTCGCAAGAAGAGTTTTTCCACACATTTAATGCGTTACTTGAAGGGCAGCAACAAATTATTTTGACGAGTGATCGTTATCCGAAAGAAATTACTGGCGTGGAAGAACGTCTAAAATCTCGTTTTGGCTGGGGATTAACTGTTGCCGTCGAGCCTCCAGAGCTTGAAACGCGAGTTGCTATTTTAATGAGTAAGGCAGAAGGTGCGAATATTGAACTTCCTTATGAAGTGGCTTTCTTTATTGCTAAGCGCATTCGCTCCAATGTTCGGGAGTTGGAAGGGGCTTTAAGACGTGTGATTGCAAATGCACACTTTACAGGGAAAGCGATTACGATTGAATTTGTCAGTGAAGCGCTTAGAGATTTATTAGCACTACAAGATAAACTTGTAACGCTTGAAAATATCACAAAAACAACTGCTGAATACTACAAGGTCAAGGTGGCTGATTTGCTCTCAAAGAGAAGGAGTCGCTCGATTGCACGTCCGAGACAAATGGCAATGACCCTTGCTAAAGAATTAACCAATCATAGTTTGCCTGAAATTGGCGATCATTTTGGAGGGCGCGACCATACCACTGTGATTCATGCTTGTCGAAAAATTAAAGAGCTTATTCAGGAAGCCGGCGATTTTTCAGATGACTATAAACACCTGATGCGAATCCTTTCTTCTTAATGGTGTCACAATTATGTTTGAATTAAATATTGCTAAAAGTGATTTACTCAATCCTTTGCTTATGGTCTCGAGCGCGTTGGACCGAAAGCAGCCCTTGCCTATTTTGTCTCACCTTTTGCTGGTTTTGAAAGGAGAGCATTTGATTTTAACGGCCACAGATCTTGAAATTGAAATCACAGCACGTATTGCATGTGAGACAGAAAAGCAAGAGGGTTCAACGACCGTCTCAGCGAAAAAGTTTTTAGATATTATTCGGCAGCTGGAAGATAAAGCAGTGCCTCGTGTGCTTTATAAAGATGAAGGGGTATCCATTAAAGAGGGGCGAAGTCATTTTAAATTAGCAACGCTCCCTGCTGCAGATTACCCCTATATGCAAGATGAAGTCAGTAAGCTTGAGATGACGATTCCGACATCTGCTTTAATTCGTGTGTTTCAATGTACTCATTTTGCGATGTCTCAACAAGATGTACGTGTTTTTTTAAATGGCCTGTTTTTAGAGTTTAATCCTGAAGGTGTGACAGCTGTTGCAACCGATGGGCATCGTATGGCAATTATTCGTTTTCCGATGGAGGTAGGGGATATTCGTCATAAGTTATTGATTCCTCGAAAAGCGGTTCAAGATATGTTGCGTTTATTGCAAACCATCACAGATAAAACAGTCACTTTTTCTGCGGGTGAAAAGCATGTAAAGCTGATTACAGAGCAGTACACTTTTTCATCCAAGCTGATGGAGGCGCGTTTCCCACCATACACTAAAGCGATTCCTCGGGGACAAAATAAGTCGGTTTGTGTGGATAGAGATGCACTGAAGCGCGCGCTTTCTCGTATTGTGATTTTGGCGCATGAAAAATCAAAAGCCATACTTTTGCATCTTCAGCCCAACCTGTTAACGCTCATTGCCAATAATCAAGAAAAAGAAGAGGCAGTTGAGTCCCTTGAGGCAAACACAGAAGGGGATGAATTAAAAATTGGGGTAAATGCAGGATATTTGTTGGATGTATTGGGGGTGATTCCCGAAGGCGAAGTAAGCCTGTCATTTTTAGACACCGACAGCAGTATTTTGGTGGAGTCTTTGCAAGATGAACACTACCAATATGTTATTATGCCCATGAAGATATGAGTCTTGTCCGCTTAGATATTCATCATGTCCGAAACATCAAAGAGGCAAGACTGAAGATTGGTGAGCGCTTTAATGTTTTTTTTGGCCCGAATGGTAGTGGAAAAACCTCACTACTAGAATCTATCTATTTACTAGGGAGCGGGCATTCTTTTCGTTCTCGTGAAATACTCGGCCTACTTTCTTTTGATGAACCTAGTCTCACCGTGTTTGGAGAAATGCTTGCTGGCGATTCCATTAGTATTCAAAAAACAAAAACGAAAACATCAGTGCGACTGAATCAGCGCGTTTGTCAGCGCAGTAGTGATTTAGCCAGGTATTTACCATGCCAAGTTTTTTATCAGGATATCTTCGAAATTATGGATGCAGGTCCTGCGGTAAGGCGTGGTGTGCTTGATTGGGGACTGTTTCACGTGGAACCGGATTATCATACGGTTTGGAAAGACTATAAGCGGGTACTGAAGCAAAGAAATAAACTACTGCGTGGGCGAGCTAGTCGGAACCAATTTGCGCCATGGGATGAACAACTTATTGAGTTATCAATGGTTTTAGATGAATTTAGGGCTGCCTATTTCGAAAAATGGACAAATGTTTTCGATGAGATTTTACCTTTGCTGACACCCCTGGTTTGTCGTATTGGTTATGATAAGGGCTGGGATAAAAAACATACTGGAATGAGTCTTGAGGAGATTTTAGATACTCAGTTTGAGTTAGACTTACAGCGCCAGTATACGCATTCAGGAGCGCATCAGGCCGATATTCTCTTCGAAACACACGGACAAAAGGCCAGGCAAACTTTATCTCGAGGTCAGCAAAAAATCGTCTTGATTGCTTTAAAGCTTGCGCAAGCAAGACTGTTGCGTAGCGGATGTACCTACTTATTTGATGATATTACCACCGAGCTTGATGCTGGGCATATTGATCGTCTGTTTAAAGTGCTTGAAACGGTGACAGGACAGTTCTTTTTTACTTCGATAGAGCCGACGATTTTTAGGCAGCAACTGTTGTCCGAAGAAGCTTCTTTTTTTCAGCTTCAAGCGGGCTCTGTTTCACGTGAAACAGAGCCGCTCCCCGTATAAATTTGCACCGATACGTGTTACAATAATTGCCTTATTTGAATTTTCCCTTCTAAACAAAAGGATGCTTCATGAGCGCAGGTGCCAGCAGTTACGATTCTAGTAATATTAAGGTCCTCAAGGGGCTTGATGCAGTTAGAAAACGTCCCGGGATGTATATTGGCGATACGGATGATGGCTCAGGGTTACATCATATGGTTTTTGAGGTGGTAGATAATGCCATTGATGAAGCTTTAGCAGGCTATTGCCAAGAGATAAACGTTACTATTCATACCGATGAATCGATCACTGTCAGTGATGATGGTCGTGGTATTCCAGTTGATGTGCATGAAGATGAAGGACGATCGGCGGCTGAAGTCATCATGACGGTCCTGCATGCAGGCGGAAAATTCGACGATAATTCCTATAAAGTCTCTGGTGGTTTGCATGGAGTTGGTATCTCTGTTGTAAACGCACTTTCTGAGGCGCTGAGACTGACTATTCAACGACATGGGAAAATTCATCAGCAGTCTTATACGCACGGTGTTCCTGATGCACCGATTGCTATTCAAGGAGATACTGAGCATACCGGAACAGAAGTTTGGTTTAAGCCAAGCGCGGATACATTTTCTAATATTGAGTTTAGTTATGACCACTTGGCTAGACGTCTGCGAGAACTTGCTTTCTTAAACTCGGGGGTTTGTATTCACTTACATGATGAGCGTGATGGAACGAAAGAAACCTTCCATTATGAAGGTGGAATTGAAGCTTTTGTGACATTTCTCAGTCAAAATAAAACTGCAATTATGCCTGAGGCCTTTGCGATGCAAGGGGAAAAAGATGGCATATCCGTTGACTTGGCGATGCAATGGAATGATTCATACCAAGAGAATTTACTCTGTTTTACTAATAACATCCCACAAAAAGATGGTGGAACGCACTTAGCAGGATTTCGCTCAGCATTAACTCGAACGTTAAACCAGTATATCGAGCAAGAAGGATTTGCTAAAAAAGCTAAAGTAGCCACATCTGGAGATGATGCCAGAGAAGGGCTAACTGCGGTATTATCGGTAAAAGTACCTGATCCAAAGTTTTCTTCACAAACCAAAGATAAATTGGTGTCTTCGGAAGTGAAATCAGTTGTTGAGTCTTTGGTTACGGAAAAATTAAATGACTTTTTGTTAGAAAACCCGGGCCTTGCTAGAGGAATTGTCTCAAAAATCATTGAAGCTGCTCGTGCTCGTGAAGCTGCTCGTCGTGCGAGAGATATGACGCGACGAAAAGGTGCTTTAGAGATCGCTGGTTTGCCTGGAAAATTGGCGGATTGTCAGGAAAAAGATCCGGCTCTTTCAGAAATTTACTTGGTTGAGGGAGACTCTGCGGGTGGTTCTGCTAAGCAAGGACGAGATAGACATTTCCAAGCCATTTTGCCACTCAAAGGTAAAATTTTGAATGTTGAGAAAGCGCGTTTTGATAAAATGCTTGCTTCTCAGGAGGTCGCCACTTTAATTACAGCGCTTGGTTGTGGTATTGGTCGTGAAGAATACGACCCAGATAAGACCCGCTATCACCGAATTATCATCATGACCGACGCCGATGTGGATGGTGCGCATATTAGAACCCTCCTTTTGACTTTTTTTTACCGTCAAATGCCAGACTTAATCGAGCGTGGTTATGTATATATTGCACAGCCACCACTTTACAAGGTGACACGTGGCAAGCAAGAGCGTTATTTGAAAGATGATGATGCATTATATGACTACTTGACTGAGGCTGCACTGGATAAGGCTTCTTTCTCACCCTCTAAAGATGCACCAGCGATTTCTGCAGAAGCACTGGAGCGTTTAGTACAGCAATACCGCTGTGTGGAGAAAATTGTTGAGCGTCATGCAAGGCGATATCACGAAGCTATCTTGATGGCATTGGTTTTCTTGCCGATGCTTGAACAAACAAGCTTGCAAAATGAGTCTCAAATTAAAATATGGGCTGACTCACTCTGCACTCGACTGGCTGCACATGAAGATGCAACGCGGCGTTTTATGGTCGATGTTGTGCGTGATGAAAAAGAGGGCTTTTTACCACAAGTGACTGTTATTCAACACGGTGTGGAACGCAAAGTTGTTTTTTCTTTGGATTGGTTCTTGTCAAAAGATTACCGAGAGCTGATTGAGCTCGGTGAGCAGCTAGGTGATTTTGTACAAGAGGGTGCTTTTGTCAAACGAGGCGAAAAGGTTGAAATGGTTTCTTCTTTTGGAGATGCGGTCAGCTGGCTGATGAAAGAAGCGAAGCGGGGACAAACCATTCAACGTTATAAAGGTCTTGGTGAGATGAATCCTGATCAGTTATGGGAGACCACCATGGACCCAGAAGTGCGCCGTATGATGCAAGTTTCAATTGAAGATGCCATTTCAGCTGATCAAATATTTACAACACTTATGGGGGATCACGTAGAGCCTAGAAGGGACTTCATTGAGGCCAATGCTTTAAATGCAGAAAACATTGATGTGTAAGATAAGGTGACATCCTGTCAGACAATCCTTGTCATCCCTTAGGAAACAAGTATACCGATTTATTGTCGGCTGTCATGATGTCAAATACGCCTTAGCTTGTAGGCTGTGGATTACAATGTGCAGAAATAAAGTGACTAACGACATCGATAAATTCCGGCGTCCACAAGCCACCATGCCCTTGTTTTTCTAAAGTGACCCACTGTTTAGGTTGATTAGCCGCTTCAAACAGCGCTCTGCCAAATTTATAAGGCACAACTCTATCCTGGGTGCCATGTAAAGCTAAAAGAGGCATATGGATGCTCTGCATGCGTTTTAGAGAGTTAAATTTGTCCCAAGGGGCAATAGGAATCCAAGGGTAATGGTATTTTCCGAGGTCAGCGAGGGTTGTGTAGGGAGACTGTAAGATGAGAGCACACGCTTTCGGGTGCTCTTCTGCCATTTTAGTTGCGACCCCGGTCCCGAGGGATTCACCATACAAAGCAATGCGTTGAATCGGAATGTGTTGTTTTTTTAAAAAGCGCATACCAGTGCGCGCATCTTGATATAAACCTTGCTCAGTTGGTTGCCCTTTGTTGCCACCATATCCCCTATACTCAAGTAAGAGCACACCAAACCCCTGTTGTATTAGCTGTCGGGCAAGTGGCATGCGCTTGCCAATGTGGCCGGCATTGCCATGAAAGACAATCACTGTTGCGTGGTTTGTTTGTGCTGATTTATACCAAGCATTTAAGACAATATTATCCGCGGAGTTTAGTGTGAGCTGCTGCATGTCTTCTGCTTTAAAAACTGCACGTGATGGTTTTGTTTTTGATGGGGCGTAAATTAAGCTTCTTTGCATAAAGTAGAAAAGCAGAGATCCAAGAATAAAGAAAAGAAGTGTAGCCAAAACCCAAGAAGAGGGTTTGATCATCGAATTACGCCACAAGCAATGCGAGGGCCACCGCCACCAAGCGGAGGAGTGTTTGTATAGTTATCTCCTGCAGCATGAATCACGATACTACGTTTTTCTATGGATTCAACACTGAGCCTTGGTGCAATGAGGGAAGCGCGTGCTTCCCTATCGGCATTCACATACATGACTGGCAAGTCACCTAGATGCCCTTCGCCATAAGGGCCAAGATGGTTATGTGTATGCTTCGGATCAAGATGCTCTCCTGCTGCCATGCCATGGTTGCGACAGCTTGGGTTTTGGTGAATATGTAGGCCATGTGGCCCTGGAGGTAAGTCGTGCAGACGTAAGTTGATTAAAAGTCCACCTGGGCTATCCCTAAAAGTGATGGTGCCCTTTTCTTGGTGCTCATCATCTGTACCATAGACTTTAATGGTAATGGAGGCACTTTGTGCCCCCAGCGCAAACAAGATGAAGCCTATAGTCAGCATGTGTCGGAGCATAATCAATTTATACTCTCATCGTAAGCGTTACTGCGTTCGCATAAATAGGTCCGGTGTCGAAGTTTGTCAGAACCTGGCTATTATTGGGTGAAAAATTGCCTCTGCCAAGATAGAATAAGCGATAACCGACTTCAAGTGCACCCCCACCAGGGATTTGAGCAGACCTTATACCAACGCCAAACAAGGCTGAGAGCTGAGTTTGGCTCTGCCTTGAGTAGAAGTTGTTAGGGATGGTCGCAGTCGTGAGAGGCCTTTCACTATATCCTGTCATCGTCATAAAGTCAGGGCCAATTCCAAAGTCCATGGTGACCTTGGTTTTATCATACTTGGTTGCAATGTTGAGCTTAGCATTGGCATAAAGTGGCAAGAAGGCAACACCATATTTATAAGTAAGGTTTGGTAGTACATTTTCTATGGAAATGCTTCCTGCAGAGGTTACTTTCGGCAAATAATAAAGCTGCACACCATACTCAATCCCAACTGTATCGTTGGATATGCCAGGCAATAAGAACCCTGTTCCTACAATGACATTCCCAGAATGTTTTTGCGTCGGATAATATTCGTTGCCAACTAGGCCACTAAGGTTAATATGCTGTCTTATGCCCTGAGATGAAATAAAACCTCCGATGTGTAAAAGCCATGAAGTATCTTCTTTAAGCCTTTGAAAGCTCAACATATCTGATATTTCTCCGGCTGTACCAGCATTGGACGCCACACTTAAAAGTAGAGAAAGTGCACCGATAAAATTTTTCTTGTTGGTTATCATGTTGGGCTCCTATTTTAAGCGTATAGTAGGTCAAATATAGTATCGACTACCGGTGTCAATGTTGCTGGCTCATTGGAAGTGAAAAACTAATCAGGGTGAAATATAGACGTCTCGTCTTGATGTTGAACATATTTTCACCCTCCACTCTTTATATTGATACGACCAGTTTATTTATAGATTAAGCAGCCACTAGTGCTTTCACCGCCTCTGTTTGTGTTTGACCATTAGTAAGCGCCGGAGCGCAGCTGGTGGTAAAGTCATTTAAGGACGTACTGCAGACCAGGAGTGTGCTAGCTGCTGCTGGCGCTACAGCCAAGAGATCACTTGCTGGCGCCTCCAAGGCAACGGCGTAGTGGGCTGTCGTCGAAGCGGCGATATTGCTGTTGGCCTGGAGGCTGCTGTTATTGCGTTCTGTTGTCAATGCAATTGGTCCACTAATTGCATTGACCGGAACGCCAAAGTCAGTGAGGTCAGTACATGAATAGTTTGTTTGGTTTGCTCCCGCCTGCTGGCAAAGTTTGAGAATGTTGCCGTCAGGAACAAAACCATAAAACCTATTACTCATTCTAAAAATATTTGGTTTTCCTGCCGCAGCTAGTGCTGGGCCTGTGTTGGCGAGGGGGGCACAGCGGAAACTGGTATTGTCTGAGGTGCTGAGGCATTCAGCCGAAAAGCCATCTGCGTTGCTTACGATAAAGCTTCTGCCTGCGGGTGTGACTTCTATAAAGCGAACAAGGCCTGTGAGAGAGAGGCCAGTCGTTTGCACTTGCGAAAGAGCTCCGGCTGGTTGTCCATCTGAGTTAAGCTCGACAGTCCATAGGTCGTTATCTGCTGCAACAAAAAGCTGATCCCCTATAGGAGTTACAGTTAAATCTGTCACTGAGGTAAAGGCACTCAGGTTAAGATTAAGCGTTGTCCAGGGCTGGCTCAATGCAGCGCTGCTTTCGTTCACCTCGCCCACCAGTATTCTAGGGGCTGTTGGGTTATCCAGCGCAAAGACATGAGCGCCGCCTTGCTCGTTTCCAAATAGATGGAAATCACTTACGACGCGAACGAGGTCAGTAAAAGTCTGAGTAAAAGTTTGGGGGGGGGCGTAGGTGCGGTCACTTGCTTGGTAAACCAACGCTAAGCCAGTTGAGGTGCCAAGGAGTATTGCTGGATGAGTGTCTACTCTAAAGCGTTGACTATTCGCTGGACCCTGACTGGATGGGCTTATTGTGCCGACGACGGTTTTTGGACCGCCCACAAGTCTTACAGCGGAGGGTGTATAGTTTGAATTTTCTAGATTTAATTTGTTACAAATGAAGGCATGAGTAACGCTAGAGCATAGTCTGCTTGGCAAAGTGACACGGCCATTTGCCGGAATTTCTTGGAACGTGAAATTTCCTCCAGCATTTGCGCTTAGCGCGTAGCCTTGGGTTGTTGGGCCAATGTCTAATACTGCATCATACGTTACGCGTGAGCCAAGCGCTGGGTTTACGCCTATCCCCAGGGAGCTAAATGTAGACGCTATGCTAAAAAAGTTAGAGGAGGAGTGATCTGCATGAACCATTGAAGATGAACAAGATAGAACGAGTACAGCAGACTGCAAGCAAGTACGTATTAATTTATTCATAGTGAGTCAACCAGTCCGTTTGGTAGAGCTATTAGCATAAAAGAACCTGTGTATGATTGCAAATTTTGGAGATTAAAGCTCTGGCTGAGTGTGCCGATAGCTTGAGATATGGTTTTAAAAAGAGATGCCGAACAAATAATAAGGAGAAGGCAATGTCTGAGATACATGCGTTAGAGATGGCGTTTTTACAGCGCTTACATGATAACCATGTGCCGGTTTCTATTTTTTTAGTCAACGGTATTAAACTACATGGCAGCATTGAGCATGTTGATGAGCGGGTGATTACCTTAAAAAATGGCGTGACGCAGATGGTCTACAAACACGCGATTTCAACGGTTGTGCCTGCCAAACAAGACTAAAGATACGCACTTAGACTTTCAGTTGTTTGTTCACCGTACTTAATGTCGAACAGTTTTCCCTCTGGGTTGAAGACGAACGTCACAGGAACCCCTTTGATATCCCCAAGTTTTAAAGCATCAGCTGGGTCAATCCCAAGACTTGGGTAGGCCAGCTGATATTTTTTGATTAAAGGACGTTGCTCCTCCTTAGAAAGCCCATCATAGTTCACACCAAATACAGCAATGTTTTTATTCTTGTATTTTTGATAAAACTGATTAAGCTCAGGAATTTCATGTAGACATGGGGCGCACCAGCTGGCCCAGTAATTGATATAGACCCATTTGCCCTTCAGTGATTTTAGTGTGAATTCAGCCCCATCGATGTCTTGCAGTACGGGGGTACGTGCATGAAGACTTGTGAAGGGTGCCAGCAGGCAAAGGCAAAGAACTAAAAATAGGCGCATCATGAGCTTTAATCTAACAGAAAAATGATTGTATATTAACGAAATTTAGCGCGAGTTCAAAGCTTCAAGTGCTTCCCAGCGTGCGTAAGTTTGTTGCAGCTTCTCTTCAAGTGTTTTGAGGTGATTCGTTTGCTCATTGATAGTGGCATTGTCTTGTTCGTAAAAATCAGGAGATGCCATTTTTTGATGTATGTCTTCGATGTCTTGCTCTAAGCACTCTATTTTCTTGGGCAGCAGCTTGAGCTCTTTTTGCTCGGCTACGGTAAGCTTTTGTTGGCTGGCATTTTGTTTGGGTGCTTTCTTTTTAGGCTCAAGTTGCTGCTTTTTATAATTGATATAGTCGTCGTAGTCTCCGATGTGCTCGTAGATATGACCATCATTTTCATAGATTAGTAAGCTTGTTGTGGTGTGATTTAAAAACGTTCGGTCGTGACTGATGAGTAACAATGTTCCTGGGTAGTCTGCAAGCATAGATTCGAGTAATTCAAGTGTTTCGATATCTAAGTCATTGGTGGGTTCGTCCATGACGAGCAAGTTCACGGGTTTTGCAAAGAGCTTTGCTAACAGGAGACGATTACGCTCCCCTCCAGACAAAGAAAAAACAGGTTGGTTGAAGCGTTCTGGTGCAAATAAAAAATCACGCAGGTAAGAGGCGACATGCTTCTTTTGCCCATTAATGGTGACAAAGTCAGAGCCATCGCCGATATTTTCCATGACTGTTAAGTGTTCGTCGAGCTCTCGACGAAGCTGGTCGAAATAGGCAATTTGCAAGTTTGTACCACGTCGAATTGTGCCGCTCGTTGGCTCCAAGTCACCGAGTAATAAGCGAACTAAGGTTGTTTTACCGCAACCATTAGGACCCACAATGCCGACTTTGTCACCGCGTATAAAGGTGCAGGAGAAGCTTTGAATGAGCGGCTTTTGATTGATTTGGTAGTTTAATCCTTTTGCTTCGACGACCAGTTTCCCTGACGTTTTGACATCGAGTGTGAGTGCTTTTGCGTGTCCCGCTTGTTCACGTCTAGCACGATAGGTTTCGCGCATGGCTTTGATCTTTCGAACTCGACCTTCATTACGGGTTCGTCGTGCTTTAATCCCTTTTCTGAGCCACACTTCCTCTTCTTTGAGACGTTTATCGAATAATTTATTTTGGGTGATTTCTACTTCTTGACGAGCCTCTTTGCGCTTGAGGTAAGTACTGTAATCACAGTCATAGACGTGCAGTTGTCCCCTATCTATTTCTACAATAGTGCTTGAGGTACGCTCTAAGAAAGTACGGTCGTGTGTGACAATAATAAACGTACCAGGATAGTTTTTCAGGTGGTTCTCAAGCCACTCAATGGTGTGGATATCCAAATGGTTAGTCGGCTCATCGAGTAAAAGCAAGTCTGCCTTGGCAAGCAGGGCGGCGCCAAGGAGTGCTCGTCTTCTCATGCCGCCGGATAAGTCATTGATGAGAGCATCTAACAGTAAGCTTAAGCGGCTTGCCATGGCCTCTATTTGTGGCAGAATATCCCAGGCATTTTCAGCATCAATTTGAGTTTGACAAGTGGCCATTTTTGCAGCGTCGTTGGAGAGGGTCGCTTCATGATATTGCGTTAAGGTTTCTCCGAGCGTGCCGAGTTCTCTTACGAGAAAGTGGTAAACAGTTTCATGTTGGCTAGCTGGCACATCTTGCATAAGGCCTGCAATGCGTAAGTTAGTTTGCTTTTTGAGCGTGCCTGCATCTGGGGCTATTTGCCCTTGCAAAAGCTTGAGTAGTGTGGATTTGCCTGCCCCATTGCGTCCTACCAGTGCGATGCGCATGGACGGCTGAATTTGCCAGTTGACTTGGTCAAGCATGACGGTATTGGCAAGTTTTAGCGATAAGTTATTCAGGGACAGGAGGGACATACTTAAAAAACTCTTTAATTTTTTTTAGACACTCTGATTCTAAATCTACAAGTGATAAGGTGGCAAGGCCTGCTGTTTGGTACAGCGTTTTAATCGTTTCTGACTGGAGGGCACTCAAGTGTTTTTCAATAGTCGCGATATCTCCGCGCATGAGGGGGCCCGTGAGGGCACACTTAGCGCTATCGGTTTTTTTTAAATTATTGAGACTGGTTTGCATGAGATGTGTGCAGAGGGTATGTGCTTTTTTTTTCTCAATGCCCGAGGCGTTAAAGAGTTCTGTTGCCACTGAGGCAAGGGTGACTAAATAGTTGGATGCCATGATGGCTGCTGCGTGATAGGTCGTTTTGTGCTCGGGGTAAATCGTAAATACATGAGCACCTAGACTTTTCCCGAGTGTTGTGAGTGCAGTGACTGCTGTTTTGTCTCCTTCAACGGCACAGTCAATGTCATCGAAGGCATTTTCTTCTGGGGTGTCTTTTTGGCAAAAGGCTTTTAGGGGATGCAAACTGCCAATCTGCACACCTTGCGATTTAAGGGGGGTTAAAATGTTCGAGCCCAGAATGCCACTCATATGCGCCACAAGGCTACCTTGTTTTAAATGAGCTGTGCCTGCAAGCTGTTGTACTAAGGTCTCAAGATCACCGTCTTTAGCGGTGATAAAGGTGATATCAGCTTCAGGTAAATCTTTTAGTTTATTAATGGGGGTGCCGGTGCTAAGCGTGTCAACAGTTTTCTGTGCAGAGGCGAGTTTCGGGTGATAGAGGCCGCAAAGGGTATATTGTGCACGGTGTATTAAGGCATGAGCTAGGGCAAGCCCAACCCGACCAGGCCCTATCAAATTAAATCGCATAGTTAGGCCTCTCGTTTTTGGTGTAGGGCATAATAGACCAGCCCCGTTTTTTTCGCTTTTAAGGTGTCCCAGTGTATTGGGTTTAGTTCTACTGGGTGCGCAGACTCGGTGTACATTAGTCCACTGGGCATGAGGACCGAACTTTGTTCAATTATTTGGATGCTTTTTGCTAAAAGATCAGGTTTATCAAATGGTGGGTCAAGAAAAATAACATCAAATATACTATCTGCTCGATTTAAGTAACGGAGCGCACTGTCCTCAATCGCCTGAAGGGTTGTTTTATCAAAAGCGTGTGCTTGTTTTTTTATATTGAGCAGTGCTTGGTGTGACTGTTCAATGAAAGTGACGTGTACTGCCCCGCGAGACCATGCCTCAAAGCCGAGTGCTCCACTGCCTGCAAATGCATCTAAGCAGCGCGCGCCATGAATATCATGCATGAGCCAATTGAAGAGTGTTTCTCTAATCCGGCTGGCGGTCGGCCTTAAGCTGGACTCGCTTGGGAACTGTAGTTTTTTTCCCCGGTGGCGCCCGCCAATGATGCGAATGAGCTGCTTCATACCTTACCAACCATCACTTGTAGTAGGCGCTCTGGCTGGATGCTTTTTTGAAAAGCCGACTGAATTTGTTTACTGCTTACGGCATTGATGTTTGCAGTATAAGTCTCTAAGTAATCATCGGGCAGGCCGTAAAAAGCCATTTTGAGGAGGATTGAGGCCATGCTTTGGTTGCTTGCAATTGAGAGTGGGAAGCTACCCACGAGGTATTGTTTTGCAGCTTTTAGCTCAGCGTCACTCGGTCCTTTTTGTATGAATTGCTTAAGTGTGTCACGGGTTAAGCTTTCGGCATCACTTGCTTGTGCAGTTTTGGTGGAAAACCCAATGACAAAAGGGCCTTGTTCAGGCATGGGCATAAATTGACTGTGTACACCATAGGTTAAGCCCCTTTTCTCACGCAACTCGTTGGCAAGCCGAGAAACCAGAGCGCCACCTCCGAGCGTATAGTTCCCGACCATGAGGGGAAAGTACAAAGGGTTGTGATGGTTAATGCCTAATTGACCTAGACGCAATACGGTTTGTGATGATGGAAATGGCACATTGACATCCATGGCGTCAGCAAGCGGGCGTGCATCAGGTAAGTTTGGTGCTTTTTTGCCTTTGGGAATGGGAGTCGTGATTTTTTCAGCCAAGGCTCGAGCTTCTTGGGTACTGAGTGCGCCCACGAGAATCAGGGTTGCATTTTGGCTGACAAAAAAGGTTTGGTGGAAGTGTCGAATATCTTGCAGGGTAATGGCCTCCAGTGTTTTCAGGTCGCCGTTAACGGGATGTGCGTAGGGGTGTGCTTGGTAGAGGGCACGGAAAAAAGTTTGATTAGCGACTTCATCCGGAGATTCTAGTGCATGCTTGATGGCCATCTTTTGCTGGTTTTTCTCTCGATTGAAGGCTTTTTCAGGAAAGTCAGGCTGCTTAACGATGCGAGTAAACAAGTCGGTAGCTTGTGTTAAGGCATCTTTTTCTGTGAGCGTTTTTAAATTTAGCACCACCATGTCACGGTTGTTTTCATTGGAGAACTGCGCACCAGTTTCAGCCAGCTGATTGGCAATAGCATTGGCGTCCAAACCGTCATTCCCCTGATTCAAGAGCCGTGTGGTGAGCGTGCTTAAACCAAACTGCTGCCCGTCGTAAGCAGTGCCTGCTTTGAAGGCAAGACTGATGTTAAGCATGGGAATATCCATAGCAGGATAAAACACAACAGGTATACCCTGCGTGGTTTGCCAGCGTTCAATGGGCAGCTTATCTGCACACGTATTGAGACTGGTCAAACAAAGGCTAAACAAGATAAGCAAGTATTTCATGAGGTGGCTCCTGCTTCAGGTAAGAGGTGTGCTTCAGTCATACGGTCATCATCGAAGTAGCGTTTGGCAACGGCTTGGACTTGGTCTGCCGTAACAGCACGGATGCGGTCTTCATAAGACTCTGTGGTTTGCCAGCCTAAACCAACTGTTTCTAGTAAGCCGAGCTCCATCGCTTGGCCGAAGACAGAGTCTCTTTCAAAGATTTTCTGTGCAATCAGCTGAGTTTTAACACGCTTGAGCTCAGTTTCTGACACAGGTTTTTCTTTGAGTTGATTGAGTTCATTGGTAATATGTTCGCTGAGTTCATCTAATGTGTTAGTCGCCGTTGGCGCACCAAAGATAATGAACTGTGTTTGGTAGCGAGTATATAGGTTATATTCAACGCCAATGCTGCTGGCTTTTTCTTTGCCGCGAATGAGACGCTCTGTAAAGCGGCCGTTGTCGCCCGCATCGAGCAATGCTGCGATGATCTCAAGGACATAGGGGTCGTTGGCATACTCGCCAGCTGCGGTGTTTAGGCTTGGCACGGTATAACCTTGTAACAAGATAGGAATATTGGCAGGCGCTTTGACCTTCAGCATTTTCTTGCCAAGCTCTGGGGGCTCGGTTTGTTGCTTGCGCTCCACCGGCGGTTGCGATTTGAGTGTGCCAAATTGTTTCTTGACGAGAGCAAGTACTGCTTTGGCGTCGATATCGCCGACCACCACAACTGTTGCATTATTGGGGGCATAGAATTGCTGGTACCAACGACGTACGTCAGAGACGGTTAAATTTTTAATATCATCCATCCAGCCAATGACGGGGTGATGATAAGGCGCGCTTAAGTGTGCTGCAGCCAAGAAACGCTCAAGGGTTAAAGCTTGCGGGTTGTCGTCTGTGCGTAGGCGGCGCTCTTCTTGAATCACCTTCATTTCTTTTGTAAATTCAGCTTCATCTAGCAAGAGGTGTTGCATGCGATCAGCCTCTAGCGCTAAGCTTGTGGGCAAGTGTTCTGCCGCTATTTTTTCAAAGTAGGCGGTATAATCGGTGCTGGTAAAGGCGTTTTCTTGCCCGCCAATGCCTGCAATGGTTTTTGAAAAGACGCCTAAGGGATAAGTAGGGGTCCCTTTGAACATCAGGTGTTCTAGGGCGTGTGAAATGCCGGTTAGCCCGCCAGGCTCATCTGAGGAGCCCACTTTATACCAAACCATGGCAACAGCAACGGGAGCACGATGATCTTCTTTGACTAAGAGCTTGAGACCATTATCGAGTTGGAAAGACTGAACTTTGGCAAAAGTAAGGCCGGATATGAGTGTTAAGAGCAAGAGAAGCGTGCTACGCATGGTTTACCCCAAGAAAAAAATGATAGAATTTCATATTTAACAGGATTTGTATAGCAAATGAAGTGGTTTAAAAAAAATCAGACACAAGCAGAAAGTCCAGCGTCAGAAAAAAAAGGCGTTTGGTCACGGCTTCAAGAAGGGCTTGGCAATAAGCTTGGGCGCTTGCTACTGGGCAAAAAAGAAGTCGATGCGGAGTTACTCGAAGAACTCGAGTCCCTTTTAATTACGTCTGATTTAGGCATTAAGACGACGCAGAAAATACTCGCACAATTAACAGAGCGCTTGGAGCGTAAGCAATTGGCAGATGGAGAGGCGGTCTTTAGTACGCTCGAAGAGCTGATGGGTAGGCTTTTAGCAGAACATGCCTCACCGTTTACACTGAATACGTCTAATCATAAGCCATTTGTGATGCTTATGGTCGGTGTAAACGGTGCCGGTAAAACGACAACCATGGGAAAGCTCGCGAAGCTTTATCAAGGAATGGGTAAAAAAGTCATGCTTGCTGCGGGCGATACCTTTAGAGCCGCAGCTGTTGAACAACTCCAAGCATGGGGAGAGCGAAGTCAGATTCCAGTCGTTGCACAGCACACAGGCGCTGACAGCGCGTCAGTTGTGTTTGATGCTTTCCAAGCGGCCAAAGCACGAGGGATTGATATTTTAATTGCTGATACAGCAGGCCGGCTGCATACGCAAGGCAATCTGATGGATGAGCTTAAAAAAGTGAAGCGTGTCTTGCAAAAGATAGATGCCGAAGCGCCACATGAAGTGATGCTTGTATTGGATGCGAGTATTGGTCAGAATGCATTAAATCAAGCACGACAATTTCATGAAGCAGTTGGTGTGACTGGGGTCACAATCACGAAGTTAGATGGTACAGCTAAAGGTGGTATTTTATTTGCGATAGCAGATGAATTGGGGCTCCCTTTTCGCTATGTCGGACTTGGAGAAGGGATGGATGATTTACGGGCGTTTGACCCACAACAATTTGTTCAGGCCATTTTTGAAAATGATCCAGTTCAAGCAAGTTAGTAAACGTTATCCAGGTGGACACCAGGCATTAAGTCATGTCAATTTCTCCTTAGAGCAAGGGGAAATGGCTTTTTTAACAGGTGCGTCAGGGGCAGGAAAGAGTACTTTACTGAAACTTGCCGCTCTACTTGAGCGCCCTTCTTCCGGCGATATTCTCGTGCATGGCAAATCACTGCGTGCATTTAAGAAAAATGACATAGCCGCACACCGTGCGCGTTTTGGTATTACCTTTCAGTCTCCGCATCTTTTGTTCGATAGAACGGTTTTTGAGAATGTCGCATTACCCTTGCATATTGAAGGTATTTCTAGACCTCAAATGATTAAGCGCGTGCAAGGTGCGCTGGATAAGGTAGGCTTGCTTTCGAAAGAAAAAGTGTTGCCCGTGCATTTGTCCGGAGGTGAGCAGCAACGGGTGGGGCTTGCTCGTGCTATTGTGCACAAACCTGATTGGCTGCTTGCGGATGAGCCGACAGGAAACTTAGACCCAAGTTTATCGCTGGATATTTTGGGGCTTTTTGAGCAGTTTAATCAGGCGGGTGTTGGGGTTTTGATTGCAACGCATGAGTTGTCATTAATTGCGCACATGAGGCATCGTATCTTATGGCTTAAGGAGGGTAAGTTGTGTTAAGGCGTGGGCACCGATTTTCACGGCGACATCTGCAAGCGATGAAGCACAGCTTTAAAGCTTTTAAGCGTGCGCCTTGGACAACAACTGTTACCGTGTTAGTTATCTCTGTGACTTTAATTCTTCCGCTCCTATTTTGGCTTCTGATGGCACAACTAAAACCCGTGATGAATGACTGGCGACAAGGCAAAGAAATTGCTTTGTACCTAGATAGTTCTTTTAAACCTGCAGATGAGTCAGATTTAATGGGGCGCATTCAGGCAACAACAGGTGTGGATTCAGCAACTTTTATCAGTGCGGATGCGAGTCTTACTGAGCTTGAGAAGCAGGAAGGGATGGAAGATGTTCGGCGTTATTTACCTGAGAATCCTCTGCCTGCAATGATTGAAGTGATGCCTGCTCGCACAATAGACACATCCGAGAAAATGGAGGCCTTATTTCAAGTCCTCAAAAAGTACTCGCATGTTGAACAAGCCAAGCTGAATCGTGATTGGGTTGGGCGCTTGCATGCTATGCTTGATTTTTTGACGCATTTAACCTGGTTTTTAGGGGCGCTGTTTAGTTTGATGGTTGTTTTTATCATTCGGAACTTACTACGTCTAGCAGCAGTAGAGCATCACGATGAAATTCAAGTACTGAAGCTTATCGGTGCGACGGACTCGTTTATTTTACGTCCTTTTTTATACACGGGTGCATGCCTTGGTGCTTCCGGTGCACTGGGTGCATTTTTAGGGGTACATTTAATTTTGTTCAGTTTGGGGCATGCACTACGAGAAATGGTGGCGCCAGGTTTTGGCGTTCCGTTAGCCATTGGGGTATCTGTGCACGACTTGTCATGGTGTGTTTTATTCGGGTTAGTGCTTGGGTGGCTGGGTGCTTATCTTTCGTTGAAGCATCAACTTGCTCATATTGAGCCTTGCCACTGAGATATGTTATAATCTGCCACAAAATGTAGCTTTGCATATTTTATTCATCGGAGGATGATGCCTATGAACTTGTCCATGCAACTAGCGACTACGCAACTTCCTATTGGAAGCCTTGATGCATATATTCATCAAGCCAATCAAATTCCTTTATTAACTCTCGAGGAGGAGCAAGATTGTGCGCGACGTTTTCATGATGAAGGAGACTTGGAAGGTGCGCGCCAACTTGTGCTTGCACACTTGCGTTATGTGGTTCGTGTAGCGCGTGGCTATCTGGGCTATGGCTTGCCACTCAATGATTTAATCCAAGAAGGTAATGTAGGTCTCATGAAGGCTGTGAAACGCTTTGATCCAAGTCAGGGCGTTCGATTGGTTTCGTTTGCAGTTCACTGGATAAAATCAGAGATTCACGAATTTATTTTGAAGAACTGGCGTATTGTCAAAATTGCAACTACTAAAGCGCAAAGAAAGTTATTTTTTAATTTACGTCAAATGAGAAAGCGCTTGGGCTGGAGTAGTGCCGAAGAAATTAATGCGATTGCTGAGGACTTAGGGGTCACCCCGAAAGATGTCCAAGTGATGGAGATGCGTCTGAATGCGATGGATGCATCTTGGGATGGTTACGACTCAGATGGCGAAACAGCTTCTACACAACAATTTGCACCGGCTGGATATTTAGGAGATGCAAAAGCTGATCCTGCTCACATTATTGAGCAAGAAGCGGGAGAGTTGCATGATGGCGAGCGGTTATACCTTGCGATGGAGCGACTTGATGCGCGTAGTCAAGATATTTTAAAGCAACGTTGGTTACATGATGATAGGGGCCTGACCTTGCATGCGCTTGCTGAGAAATACGATATTTCAGCTGAGCGTGTGCGTCAGCTTGAAAAAAACGCGATGAAGAAAATACGCGAGTATTTCGATAGCCATTAATACTGGAGTCAGGGGGGGGTTTTTTTTTTATTAATTAAAAAATAAAGACCCGCCA
>JASBUZ010000022.1 GCA_030147635.1 Gammaproteobacteria bacterium | reverse complement strand
TTGGAATAAATGACGAGCCAGCTGGTTCGATGACTCCTCTAGCTCAAGATAAGTCAGCGACTGCGCGCCACAAACTACTGCAATTCTATCTGGCGCACGCTCCACCTGCTCTGAAAACAACTGATGAATCGTCTTATCTTCCGGGTAAGCCTTGTCTGTCCTATTCCAGTCATGAGTGATTTGCTGATACTCAGCAGCTGACAATAACGAATAACCTCGTACCGGCGCTTCAATGTCTTGAACCAGGGCCAAAAGCAAATTTTCATAGTGCTTAGTCAATCCTTCAATGGTTTCCCTTTTATAAAGGGACGTCGCATAGTTGAAAACACCAGAAATAAAACCTTGATGCTCTTCAAGCTGAAGCATCAAGTCAAACTTTGCAACACGTTGTTGTGGTAGAGAGATAGGAGTTAAAAAGAACAAGTCTCTTGATTCATGAACAAACTCAAAAAAGACTTGAATCAAGGGATGACGAGACGTATCTCGCTCTACTTCAAGCTGTGACAACAGTTGCTCAAACGGTAAGTCTTGATACGCGTGAGCTTCAGTTAAAGTCGCCTGTAATGCATCAATTAAAACTTTGCCCGATTGCTCCAAATTCAGCTGTAAGCGAATCGCCAACGTATTCACAAACAACCCTATCAATCCTTCAACACCTGGATAGTGACGGTTTGAAACAGGTGTCCCAATTAAAATATCTTTTTGGCCAGTATAACGAGACAGAAGTAAATAAAAACCCGACATTAAGACTGTATAAAGGGTGACTCCTAAGCTTTGAGCGAGCCCTTGGAGCTTATGGGACAAGTGCTCTGATAACTCAAATACATACTCAGCCCCATGATAATCAAAATCACGAGGTCTGATATAATCAGTCGGCAAATCTAAAGATTGATGATGAAATAGCTTAGACTGCCAATAAGCCTCTTGCTCCTCTAAAAAACCGCCAGCAAAATAATCACGCTGCCAACAAGCAAAATCTTTGTATTGAATCGTAAGAGGCGATAATACTTCACCTGCATACAGTGCTTCCAACTCTTTCCTAAATACTTCCGCAGACCAACCATCAAAGGCAACATGATGAATATTTAAAAATAGCACTCGCTTTGCTGTATCTGTCAGGTGATAAAGCCAAATTTTTATTGGATATGCCTTATCTAATTCAAATAGGGTATGACTTGCAGCATGAAGCACACCTAATAACTTGGAAGAGTGAACTAAGTCTTCAGTGATAGTCATAGGCTCTGATTGAACTGCTTGATAATCCATACCTGCTTCATCTTGAGTAAAGACTGTGCGAAGCACTGCATGACGTGCAACAACTCCTTGAAGTGCTGCTTTTAAACGAACAACATCTATGCTTTCATCAAACTCAAATCCAAAGGAAATATGATAAGCATCCGTCCCGCCTTCGTAACGCTCAATAAACCATAATCGCTCTTGGGCATAGGACAGTGGGGCTACTAAATCTGTACTGGGCTGTATCTCAATCCGGGGACCTAAACTCAAATGCTTTAGAAAAGAAGCTATCGTCTTATACTTAAATAAATCAGACACATGGCATGGTGTATCTAATAGCTCACTCATGCGATGCATCAGTTGAATCGCTAAAATCGAATGACCACCTAACTTGAAAAAGTCATCCTGAATCCCTACACGTTCAAGCTTTAAAGTAGATGCCCAAAGCGCACAAACTTCTGATTCAATCGCTGTGCGAGGTGCCACATACTCTTCAGAATTAAAATCAGGGGCCGGTAGTGCCTTTCGGTCTAACTTACCGTTTTGATTGAGGGGCAGTTTGTCCAAAGAGACCAATGCACTCGGCACCATATAACTGGGGAGCTTTTCACTAAGATATGACTCTAAGTTTGTGGCGGCCCCAACATAGTACGCAACCAACTTATCATCACAAGCAACAACCGCACTTTGTAACACTTCAGGATGACTATTCAAAGCATGTTCTATTTCAGCAAGCTCAACCCTAAACCCTCTGATTTTGACCTGAAAATCATTACGACCCATATACTCTAAATTGCCATCAGCAAGCCAACGAACCAAATCACCCGTTTGATACAAGCGCCCCTCATAAAATGGATTGGAGATAAACTTCTCTTTGGTTAACTCAGGCTGATTCAAATAACCCCGAGCAACACCCACACCTCCAATATACAACTCACCGATTACGCCAATAGGAACCGGATTAAAATGAACATCCAAAACATAAGCCTGAACATTCTGCATCGGCTTCCCAAGCTCCACCGAAGCGTCAGGCAAACAGAAAAAATCTGTGGCTTCTAAAACCTCTGTCGGGCCATAAAGACTGTAAATTTTAAGCCGACCATCGTTTAGTGCATGAAGCTTTACAAGATGCTCAGGGGGCAACGCTTCCCCACTACTAAATAAACGACGTAAATGATTTGGAAGCTGATTTTCTAAAATAGATGTGAATACAGACAAAGCACTCGGAACAAAGTGCACCATCGTCACCGCATGCCGACACAGTAATTGGTATAAGTAACTCGGCTCCTTATGACCATCAGGACGAGCAATCACAACACGTCCACCATAGCATATGGGCCAAAACAGCTCCCAAACAGATACATCAAATGTATACGGCGCCTTGTGCAAAAAAACATCTTCTGAGGTCATCTCATGCTCTGACTGCATCCAGTCAATGCGGTTCACAATACTTGAGTGTTTTATCAAAACACCCTTAGGATTACCCGTAGAACCCGAGGTATACATCACGTAAGCTAAGTCATCTGGTGCATTAATAATTGGTAATGCTTGTTTGCTCTCTGAGGTATAAATATCCTTTAGAAGTGCCGGGGTCAGTAAAAGCTTGGCCCCTGTATCATCCAAAATAAAATCAATCCGAGCTCGCGGATAACTCGAGTCAATCGGCACATAAGCACCTCCCGCCTTCAAAACCCCAAGAATCGCTATCAGCATCTCAAACGAGCGCTCAAAGCAAATCGCAATTAAAGTATCAGGCTCAAACACTTCATATTGTTTTCGGATATAGTGAGCCAACTGATTAGTTGCCTCATCCAACGCTCGATAACTCATTCTTTCATCTTCAAAAATAACCGCTGTCGCATCAGGCGTTTTCACTGCTTGGGCCATAAATAATTCATGAAGTGTCTTGCGAGGATAGGCCTTCTCTGTCGCATTCCAGTCATAAACCATCCGTCGATATTCCGCAGGAGAGAGCAGAGGGTAACTGTAAATCGGTGACTCAATGTCTTGAACCATAGCTAAAAGCAAGTTTTCATAATGATGTGCAAAGCGCTCTATCGTTGCAGGCTTATAAAGAGAGGTTGCATAATTAAATACCCCTCGTATTACGCTTGTGTCCACCTCCAAACTTAAACTTAAATCAAACTTCGCAACTCGAGAAACTTCCGAAAGCGCCAATGGCTGTAAAAAACAAGACTTACTTGCATAAACTACATCAAAAAATACTTGGAACAGTGGATGACGAGACGGGTCTCTCACAATATCAAGCGAAGACAATAACTGCTCAAAAGGGAAATCTTGATGCGTATGAGCTTCAATTAAAACTCCGCGTAGCGCTTCAATAGAGCTTTGGCCTGTCATCGATGCATCCAAACTAAATCGAAGCACCAGTGTATTTACAAAAAAGCCTAATAAACCCTCAACCCCTGGATAATGACGGTTCGAGGTGACTGTTCCGACCAAAATATCTGTTTGACCAGTATAACGAGACAAAAGCAAATAAAACCCTGACAGTAATACCGTATAAAGTGTCACACCCAAATTTTGAGCCAAGACTTGAAGTTTGTGAGATAAATCTTCTGATAACTCAAATACATACTCAGACCCCTCGTAATCAAACTGGGGCGGTCTTATATAATCTATTGGTAAATTTAAAGGCTCATGCCCTAAAAGCTTCGCTTGCCAATAAGACAGCTGCTCCTCTAAAAGTCCGTTAGCAAAATAATCTCTCTGCCAGCGTGCAAAGTCCTTATATTGAATAGCCAAAGGTGATAAAACATCTCCCCCATACAGCGCTTCCAGCTCCTTTTTAAATACATTCATAGACCACGCATCAGATGCAACATGATGAATATTTAAAAACAGCACCCGCCTATCAGTATCTGTCAGATGATACAACCAAACTTTAATCGGATATGCTTTATCGAGCTCAAATAAACTATGCCCTGCCTCACAAACTGCATGCTGCAACTCAGAAGAAGCAAGAGAAACATCGGTAATCACCAAAGGCTCTGATTGAACCACTTGATAATCCATGCCTGCTTCATCTTGAATAAAGACCGTACGAAGCACTGCATGACGCGCAACAATCTCTTGCAGTGCCGCCTTTAATCGAACAACATCTATGCTCGCATCCACCTCAAAACCAAAAGGGACATGATAGGCATGCGTGCCTTTTTCATAACGCTCAATAAACCATAAGCGCTCTTGGGCATAGGACAGTGGGGCTATTAAATCCGCACTCGGTTGTATCTCAACCCGGGGACCTAAACTCAAATGCTTTAGAAAAGAAGCTATCGTCTTATACTTAAATAAATCAGACACATGGCACGGTGTATCTAATAGCTCACTCATGCGATGCATCAGCTGAATCGCTAAAATCGAGTGACCGCCCAATTTGAAAAAGTCATCCTGAACCCCTACACGCTCAAGCTTTAAAGTAGATGCCCAAAGCGCACAAACTTCTGATTCAATCGCTGTGCGAGGTGCAACATACTCTTCAGAATTAAAATCAGGGGCCGGGAGTGCCTTTCGGTCTAACTTGCCGTTTTGATTGAGGGGCAGTTTG
>JASBUZ010000016.1 GCA_030147635.1 Gammaproteobacteria bacterium | reverse complement strand
TTGGAATAAATGACGAGCCAGCTGGTTCGATGACTCCTCTAGCTCAAGATAAGTCAGCGACTGCGCGCCACAAACTACTGCAATTCTATCTGGCGCACGCTCCACCTGCTCTGAAAACAACTGATGAATCGTCTTATCTTCTGGGTAAGCCTTGTCTGTCCTATTCCAGTCATGAACAATGGTTTGATAATCTACACTCGACAATAAATTATATTGTTTTAACGTGATATCTTGCTCTGCTATCACACGAGATACGAATAACCGAAACGCTGTAATCAGTGAGTTTAAAATCGCTCTATCGAATACTGAAAGCTTGTATTCTAATTTAAACTTTAAGCGGTCTCCTAAACTATCGTAAAGTAATTCCAAATCAAGCGTAACGTCGCGCTCTCCTGTCATTTCTAACGCATCAACGATTAAATGATGAAGCATAGGCTTCAGGGTATTAAGATTCGCCTGTGTAATTCCGACATTAAAAAAATTTTCTTCGAGAGGATGATGGTTTCTCTGATCCGCAATGATTTGACTCGTTGGATAAGCTTGATGTGCTTTCACCTCTTTTCTTTGAGAATTTAAACCACGGACCAAACCTTCAAAAGTTTTGTATTTATCTAGGTCGATTTTTAAAGGAATAGTATTGGCAAAACATCCCGTCACTTCAGCATAACCTTTAGGGCGCACATTCACAGGATAACTCAGCAATAACTTATTCTGATGAGCATATTTAGATAAAATAAACCCATAGATTGCTGACAAAACAATAAAGAGCGTAGAGCGATATTTCTTAGATAATCCGATGAGTGCCTGGCTGTCCTGTTCACTCAGCTCAAAATAAATGGCTCCCCCTATCTGAGAACGCGATTTTACAGTGGAGCCCGATAAATTGGATTTATATTGAGTAGGAAATTGACAAGACAATGGAAATTCATCTAAAAAATGCAGCCAAAAGTGCTTAGCCTCTGATGAGTAGGCTTCTAATGACTCAAGCGCCTGACTATAAGTTTTATAAGAGTCATTGCTTAAAGCTTTGCCGGCTAATAAATCGTTATATCGCCCCATCACCTCCTTCACGAGCACAATGGCTGAATATGCATCACTTACTAGGTGATGTGCACTCACGAGAAAATAATGCTCAGTATGGCTTTGGGTGGATTGAAGTAGATAAAATGAAAATAAAATATCTTCCGTTAAATCAAATGGCCTATCAATGATTGCTTGTATTTCTAACTCGATATTTTGTGTATCGCCCACTGTTTTTTCATGGAAAAAATCATCTATCCTATAATCACCATAATAACAGTTGCCATGTCTATCATATTTTGAGTGTACAACTTCATGTTTATTGGTAAATAACTCACACGCACGCTTCAATATTTTTTTGTTCAACTCACCTGTTAGTTTGTACACAAGAGATTGGTTATAGGTATTTTGAGATGGCACGCGGAGCCACTCAAAGAAAATTTGCTTCTGATAAGCACGAGTTGGAAGTTTTTTTTGCATGAATTATCTCTCACAGCATGTGTTTTCTAGCGACTTGCAGTCTAGACTTTATGAAATCTCGTTCATTGGGAGAAAGGTTTTCTGACTCAAACAGCAGAGTAAGCATGGTCGTCATTGACTCTCTCACAAACTGATACAAATGCTTTTGGTGCAGCAATTGGTTGGTTACATTCACGTTCAGGCCTGAAGAACCTAATACTCTGTGATAATAATGCGTTGGAATAAAAAGGATATCACCTGCTTCAGCCAAAGCATGCTGAACATGAGAGAAGTTATCAGAAAGAAATTCCTGGCAACCAGAGGCAGTTAAATCTTTTTCTGAATATTTAGCTTCAGGAGAAATGAACAGCCACTGTTTACTTCCCCTCAGGTGAGCATTTAATGTACTGGTACTTCCATAGTCTCGATGCAATATGGTTTTTACACGGTTCAATCCAATCCATAAACTTCGAAAATGAAACCCCATCAGCTCAAAAAATTGATTGGGCTTTGCACAAAAAATAAGATCGTCAATGTCTTCCACTAAGCCCGCATCAACATGAGGTAGATTCAACTCCTGAAGATACCGCTTACTTGTTTTATTTTCTAATTGATCTAAAAAAAAATGTAAGGGGGCAATCGTACTTTCACGCGTATAAACATCTAAAGAGACGGTTTTATTTTTTGTCTTCGACTTTAAGTATTCAAGGCTAAAATTTTTATAAATAGGCCAGACTTTACATGCTCCTTTCATCAACACAGGCTTTTCAGGCAAGAAAAAATCTGTAAAAAATTGCTCTGGTGTAATCTGATAAATTGTTGTGATTGGTTCGTGATACTTATAGATATAGTCATCAAGCCCATTTAATAATTGACTCTCAAATTTTGTGTTGTAACACAGGGCATCAACACTGAAATGTCCTTGATTGTGAGACATACATCCCTCATCCAACCGCTTTCAATATACCAAGCATCTCAAGCATGACTCTTCTAATACGATATCGCCACCAGATCATGCGAGCAGGAATAAAAAACCATTCTGACTGAATTTTTTCAAATGTTTTTCTAAGCAGGTATGGCCGCTTATTCCAAATATGATTTTTTTTCTTCTTAAGCTGATTTAAGTGATGTGTTAAATATGCCTGCTCTACATATAACTCACTCATACTTCGCACATAGTCAATCACACCGTCTTGAATCACCGGGTCAAGCTTATAAAAAATACGACTGAGTTCCTGCATATTCTTTTCTGTTGGCACATGATTCGGCTCTGTATCCATTTCAATATCCTGCTTCATTTGTTCAATGGAATACTCAATGCCAAACGTTTCTTTCAAGTACTGTATTTGTGCTTTAATTTTATCCAAATAACTCAGCCTAAGCTCTTTCGCGAGCTTAAACTTTTCGCCGGTCAAAGCACCTGTTAACAATAAAAGATCGCCCTCTCTCCTGTGGCCCGAAAACGCTGTTCTGTCTTGATTAAACATGGGTACTTTATCGTTGATAAACAAACAAATGTCTGCTGCTATCTGCGACATGCCCTCGTTGGATTTTTTGATTTTTAATTGACTCATTTCATGCGGTTTAACATTTAAAACTGCATCATAAAAAAATCCAACTGAACCCTGGGGATGCTTTACCGCTTCTTCAAATTGAAATACCCGTACATTCTCCTTTCCAAAAACTTGTATGAATTTCTGTAGCTGCATATTTTGACACGTAAACAGATGGCTAAATGTCTCAAAATCACGTGCCGTATAATACAGCACATTTCTGACTACTTCCTGAAAAGCACTCGTTAAAAGCGTCATTGGGTTTCTTACATAAGCCACAATTTTTATCTTCGCTGTGTCAGTCCTACAGATTTCATACATAAGCTCTTTGACACTCAAAAGCGTTTCTTCAGAACACACATATAATTGCTCGGCTGAAAACAAAAGCGTTTCAATCTGACGCTGATAAAGCTCGTTAAATAGTGCTCGTCTATTTCGTGCTTTCGACTTTTTCATACGAGCAGGACTAAGTGTATTCACTACAGGGTTTAATTGAAGGATATTTTTACTCGGGCGACTAAAGTCTGTCGCTATCCGCTTCAAAACCCAACCATGACACATAAACCAAGATTTTGGATAATAATATTTAGACGTATGCTGAGGCGGAAACTTATTTTTGAACAAAGTCTCTTGAATGCTGGTCGTAGAAGTTTTGGGCAATCCAATGTGCAAAATTACATTGTTTATTTGCTCACTTATTTTCAAGGTAGTCCCCAGAAAAAACAGCCGCCTTATCGCACTGCAAAAAATCAGGCAAAACTATATTGCAAACCTGCCATAATGGAACCAAAGCTTGGGGGCCCAGCACTCACCCTTGAATTACGGACAAACCCAGTGGTACTTGAAAAAGATTGCTCGAACCTACCTTGTGTTTCCCAGCCAGCCAAATACATAAATGCCACGGAAACAGCAAGTTGCTCCGTAAAGTTATATATACCGCCTGCTTTAACCTCTGGCACAATATTTGAGGCTGTCTGAGAGTTAGCATCATTTCCCGAAGCAAATCCTCCAGGCAGCGCGGCTGCTACATTGATACTTCTTGTAACTCGCGAAGTTTCTGCCATCACACCTGCTTTAATAAAAAGATCGAGTTGACTGTAGGTTTTCAATACGCCAAAGAGTAAATCAAATCCATATAACGTATAAGAAGCATAAGTCTGTAATATACTGTTAGCATAGGAACTCTTACCATAATAGCCCCAGCCTGCTTCCCCACTGATACTCCATGTATTCAAGTAATGGTGGAACATACCCACAGATATTCGGCCACCACCACCTTGCTCACTTGGTCTTTCCACTCTATTGTTCACAAAAAAATTGTTAACATCAGCCCAGGTATAACTCCCCTCAAAACCGGTAAACAGAATGTTCTGGGGCGCGATAGTCTGTCCCATGTTGCCTGCATATACATTAGATATCATCAAACTTGCTGCAAGCAAACTAGCAACTTTTAATTTACTCATAAAAAATCCCTTTCTAACCATAACCAGAGCTTACGCAAAGTTATATTGGAGACCAAACATAATTGAAGAAAACGACGGAGGTCCTCCAGCAAGACTTGCATTACGGACAAACCCACCCGTACGCGAAAAGGATTGCTGAACGCTCCCTCGGGTATTCCAACCCGCCAAATACATGTAGGAGACAGAAGCACCTAGTTGCTCTGTAATATTGTAGATTCCACCCACTTTCACTTCGGGCACAACAGTCGACATAGGACTGGACTCAACAGAAGTTCCTGAAGCAAATCCACCTGGTAACAAACGAGAAAAATTAACCGTATGAGTTGTGCGTCGAGTCTCTAACATAGCGCCAGCTTTAATAAAAAAGTCTAAGTTGCTGTATGTTTTCCACAAGCCAAATAGTAAATCAAATCCGTATAAGGTATAAGAGCCAGCACTATTGAGGGCACTATCTTGAAACAACCTTTTACCATAATAACCCCAGCCTGCCTCACCACTAATCCCAAAAGCTTCAAAGTAATTGTTGTACACACCAACAGAAACTCGACCACCCCAACCTCGCTCATCTACTCTTGGTATTGTGTTATTTAAGTCGGTACCAATGCTGCTATCAGCCCAAGTGTAATCTCCTTCAAAACCTGCGAAAAAGATACTCTTAGATGAGGTATTAACAGTCATGTGCCCCATATCACCCGCATACGCATGAGTGGTGATTAATCCGGCCACAAGCAAAGTGGTCAGTTTGATTTTGCTCATAAAAATCCCTTTTTGACATGCAAGATAAACTTCAAGAAGAATTGAATTTATCACAAAAAAAACTCAACTGGAAGACAAAGAATCTACTAGAGTATAACCGGGCACTTGGCTCGCAAAATACTCGGCAATAAGATGCGCTACGAACCTTGAGCCCTCTTGGTTTAAATGAACAGCATCGTACATATATTGAGAGGTATGTGGTACCCCCTTATCTAGGTCTATCAAGCGAACGTTTTCTTCTTCTGCAACACGACGAATGATATTGTTAAATGCTTTATACCTCTCAACAAATTCCTTATAATCGAAACACCTCATTTCAGGGTGCGTATGAGTCATGATAAATTCATCATCCAATTGCAAGCGATTAAACTGCGTCATTAAAATAGGCTCGCTATCCCAAAGTCTCACTGTAGCAACAGCCGTTTTGAGCGCTTTATAATATTGCGCTGAGACACTCTCAAACGAAGCCCATGTTTTCTCCTCGTCTCGATAATCTGCAAACTCATCGAGTAAGCGTGGCAAAAATAATTTTGCCACATAAGGCTTTAGAATTTCCCAACTATTCGGAAACAATATATCTTTGATGCCTTTATCTTGATGATAATATGGGATACTCCTGCCCTTTTTATCAAAATACTGTATCAGCGAGCGGGAACTAGGGCCTTCCCAGTAAGTCTCTGCCCGACTCAATTGGCTCAAATCATTAATCGCTTCCATAAATACCACAAACCGTGGTTGATAAGGAGGAATTTTTGCAAGCGTAATCAGTAAGCTGTGCATCATATTGTTTCCTCCGCGCCCTGCATTCAAGACGCGTACCAGACTACCATCTTCTCGTGCTAATAAAGTAGAAACGAGTGCTGGAAATCGCTCTGTTTCCTGCATATACAAACACTCCGTTGTAGAGCCCCCTAGAAAAATCATATCGACTGGACCCGATGATGTCGCAGGACCTAAGATAAAACCATCAGCATCTACTCGATAAGCAACAGGACTTTGATCTACACCTTCAGCTGTCTTCTGTACTGTGGCGTTTGGCTTCACCATTTTTTTTGTGCCGGGGACAGGTTCTCGTAAAATGAGATATCGGCGAGGCTCCATCACTTGATTGATATCGAAAACAGCACCTAGTGCCAAATCACCTAGTTTCAACGCACCCAGAAACACAGCCGTAAATAAAACGGCGTGCTTAATCCAACTCAAAAATTTCTTCATACCGCACCCGACTTGCTTTGACCTGCTCATGCTTTAATAAAATACATCCTTCCATCACAAGCACATCAATTTCTGTGCCCATAAAACACTTAAAAGCATCTTCTGGTGTACAAACAATGGGCTCCCCCCTCACATTAAACGAAGTATTCACCAACATTGGACATCCTGTTAACGCCATAAATCGGGTCACTAGGGCATGGTATTTGGGGTTGGTTTCTTTATCAATCGTTTGAATTCTCGCAGAGTAATCTACGTGAGTCACTGCCGGCACGACCGAACGAGGCACATTTAACTTTTCGATACCAAACAATCGGTTCTCTGCATCTGTCATTGCAAAACAGTGCTCAGATTTTACATTAGCAACCAATAACATAAAGGGGCTCTCCCCTGCCAAGTCAAACCACTTATCGGCATGCTCTTTTAAAACGCTCGGGGCAAACGGACGAAAAGATTCACGATACTTCACTTTTAAGTTCAACGTTTTTTGCATAGAGGGCGAACGTGGATCGCCTAAAATAGAGCGATTCCCCAAGGCCCGAGGACCAAACTCCATGCGTCCTTGATACCAACCAACCGCTTTACCATCTGCAAGTGCCTTCGCACAAAAATCAATGAGCTCATCCTCACAACCTAGGGTCATAAATTTGGCTCCCAAAGCACTCAGCTTTTTTTCCACTTCAGCTTGACTATACGCAGGCCCCAAATAACTTCCTTTGACCCCATCGGGCTGACTCACGCGGCGTGGCTTATCAAGCATCAAATGATAAGCCCCAAGCGCTGCTCCAACAGCGCCTCCTGCATCCCCTGCTGCGGGTTGAATCCAAACATTCTCAAAGATTTTTTCTCGAACCAAGGCTCCATTAGAAACACAGTTAAGGGCGACACCACCAGCAAGACATAAATTTTTAAGTCCTGTGGTGCGAGCAATTCCTTTAGCGAGCTTCACCACCACTTCATCGGTCACAACTTGAAGTGAGGCAGCCAAGTCCATTTCTTTTTGAGTCAGTGCTGATTCGGGCAATCGGGGGGGACCACCAAATAATTTATGAAAACGCTCACTCGTCATGGTCAAGGCTGTACAATATTTAAAATACCGCATATCAAGACGAAACGACCCATCCTCTTTAATATCAATCAGATGTTTTTTGATTAAATCAACATATTTAGGCTCACCATAAGGTGCAAGGCCCATCACCTTATATTCTCCAGAGTTGACCTTAAAGCCTGTATAATAGGTAAATGCTGAATATAGCAACCCCAGTGAGTGAGGAAAGTGAATTTCTTTTTGCACCTCTAGCATGTGCCCACTTCCAATGGCAAGGGATGTCGTACACCACTCTCCTACACCATCCATGGTAAGCACAGCCGCCTTTTCAAAAGGAGACGGATAAAAAGCACTCGCAGCATGGCTTAAGTGATGCTCTGAGAATAGCAATCGCGCTCGCCAATCGATAGTATCACCACACTCAGACCGTAGTCGTTCGATTAGTAATTTTTTTTGAAAGAGCTTGTGCTTTATCCATTCTGGCAATGCTGTCACAAATGACCGAAACCCTCTAGGCGCGAAAGCCAGATAGGTTTCTAAAAGGCGCTCAAACTTTAAGAATGGCTTGTCATAAAAGACAACCCAATCAATTTCTGAGGGCTTAAGGCATGCTTCACGTAAACAGTATTGAATGGCGTGACTTGGAAAACTCGAGTCATGCTTTCGACGAGTAAATCGCTCTTCTTGTGCTGCTGCAATAATCTCGCCATCTTTTATCAGACACGCGGCCGCATCATGATAAAAAGCTGAAATTCCTAAAATAATCACGGGACATACCTAAAAAAGGGTATAAATGAAAGGGCCGATAATTGAGCCTTGTGCCAATATCGTAAGCCCGCTCAAAAGTAACATCGCTAGGATAATCGGCAGCATCCATACTTTCTTTCGAGCACGCAAAAAGCACCATAGCTCCCTTATTAATGCCATATATCTTCCTTAATATTGGTTTTTAAATGAACTTCCTTTGGGACCCGTCGGATTTCTTTCAATCCAATAAGTTGCCATTTCTTGTCTAAACCGAAGTCTCAATGCATCTCGTCTAAAAAAGCGCATGAGTAAAGCCACGGGGGTCACTATACCATAAAAAACAAGCCCTAATATGATGAAATTCATAGCTTTTCTATCCTCTTTTAAGCTGTAGAAGCACAGCACTTATAAACGAAGCGAACTGAGTTACACCTGCTTCTATTACTTCGGGTGTTAGATAACTACATGAAAGTCTTAGCTCATGCTCACCTGCACCATTCATATAAAAAGAAGACATGGGGGTCCAAATCACACCATGCTGCTCTGCCGAAAACGCTAGCAGTGCTTCATCTACTGGTACCGGAAGACGTACACGCACGAAAAATCCACCTGACGGCTTATTCCATGACACACCCGCTTGTAACATCTCTTGTTGTGGCAGCAAACAAGATAAATGACTTAACAATAACTGGAGATTATTCTGATAAAAAGCAGAACGCTCACGCTCAAGCGATAAAAAAGAGCCACCGTATTCAAGTAACATGCCTCCAATAATGGCCTGGCAAATAGGCGAAGTATTTACGGTCACCATGCTTTTTAGGTTCGCCAGCTCATTTGAAAGTTTAGTCTTTAAGCCATCGGCATGCTGTATTGTTTGGTCTGCTATCATATAGCCAACTCTTGCACCGGGCAGACAAACTTTCGAAAAGGTTGCGATAAAAATCACTCTCTCATTTTTATCCAGCGCTTTTAAACTTGGAATTTCCTCTCCTGGAAGCGCTGTAAAACCATAGGCATTGTCTTCTATAATAAAAAAATCATAGCGCTCTGCTAATGCCAATAAGCGCTGCCGCATTGCAAGACTTAACACAGTGCCTGCTGGATTTGAAAAATCGGGGGCTACATATAGGGATCGAACCGGTGCATGATTTAAATGCGCTTGTGTGCACACCCTATCCAGCTGTTCTAAATCAACCCCTTGGTTGGTCTCATTTATGGCAAGGCAGTCAATATCAAGTAATCGTGCTGCACCTAGAATGCCGACATAGCATGGGTTAACCACGGCAAGCTTATTTTGTGACGAGCGAAATAGGGCTCTCAAGGCAAGCAGCATCGCTTCTTGTGCACCGACCGTGACTACAATCTCATCTGGCGCCACATGAATGTTTTTATCCTGCTGGATGGCTGTTGCAATCAACTCATTAATCAAACCAGAAGAAGGTCCGTATTGATACAGGTGTCGATGTATCTCTTCTTCTTTTAAGCCTCTAGACTGAGAAAGATACTGAACATACCGCCCAATATAAGCATTGGTGTCAATATGTGTTAAATGTGTCGGATTAGGCGCGCCAGGCGCAAAAGAAATAGCACCGGGAAATTTGCCGATAATTTCATTCAAAAATCCCATCGAATGCAACACTGGATCTTCTAAAGAGGCATGTAACTCTAATTGCGTCAGCATCAAGCATCCTAGGTTAAGTCTGTAATCTTTCGGAAAGCTTGGTCATTCTCTCAGCCTCTTTATTATTGTGAACCGCCATGCCAATTGCTTTTTTTTGACCAATCAAAACCACTCGGCTCTTGCCTCGCGTAATGCCAGTATAGAGTAAGTTTCGAGCGAGCAAAGTAAAGTGTTGAGTAGCAAGTGGCATCACCACCACCGGAAATTCTGAGCCTTGTGACTTATGAATGCTAATGGCATAGGCAAGGCTCACTTCATCCAACTCATTGATACTATAAGTCTTTAGGCTTTGATCAAAATTGATTTTTAACTCGCCTTCTTCTAAATCAATACTTTCAATGACACCAATATCCCCATTAAAGACATCTTTATCGTAATTATTGCGCATTTGAATCACTTTATCTCCTGGTGCAAACACCGAGCCAAAGCGCTCAACCTTAGGAGTGGCATGACCATTCAGTTTCTCTTGCAAAGCGGCATTCAAGCTTCTAGCACCAAGGCCACCTCGGTTCATAGGCGTCAGCACTTGAATGTCTTGAATTGGATCATAACCATAACGCTTGGATAAGCGATTGGTCACGATTTCAATGAGCTTGGCATGAATTTCTTCGGGTGTTTCTGTATACAAGGTAAAAAAATCACTCTGAGGAGAGTCATAAGATTTGGGCATACGCCCTTCATTCACGCGATGCGCATTCACGATAATATGTGAGTGCGCTGCTTGCCTAAAAATTTCGGTCAGTCTCACCGTCGCAATGACACCAGACTTAATTAAATCAGACAAGACCGCACCCGACCCTACAGAAGGCAACTGGTCAATATCTCCTACAAAAATAATGGCTGTATCCAAATGAATCGCTTTTAATAAATGATTCAAAAGCACAATATCAATCATGGAAGCTTCGTCAATAATCAAAACATCGAGTGGTAACAAGTTATTTTGATTGTGTTTAAACCCGTAGGTTTTCATATCAAACTCAAGCAGGCGATGAATGGTTTTCGCTTCCATTCGCGTGGTTTCAGTAAGACGCTTTGCCGCACGCCCAGTCGGGGCACAAAGCCCTATGCGCAGGGATTTTGCATCAATAATACCAAGCAAACTTTTAACAATAGTGGTTTTCCCAACTCCGGGTCCACCCGTCATAATCGATACTTTAGACTTTAAAACTGTTTCGATTGCTTCACGCTGCGAGCCTGACAACTCAAGTGCGGTTTTTTGCTCCACCCAAGGAATCACTTTACCAGTGTCAATCTCTCCCCAAGGCAACTCCCCTCGGTTGAGTCTTTTAAGCTGTGCTGCCGCTTTAGTTTCAGCCGTGTACAAAGAAATGGGGTAAATACAAGGTGTATCCTGGATAGTATCTAAGACAAGGGCTTCTTCTTCAATCTCTTCATCAATGGCACGCTCAATCACCGCTTCTGGAATTTCTAAAAGCTTCACACTTGCTTCAACCAGTTTTTCTCGTGCGGCAGCACAGTGGCCATTTTCACAAAGTTCCTGGAGTACATGATTAACTCCCGCTTGCGCTCGCATCAGTGAGTCTTTCGCAATACCAAGCTTTTCTGCTAACGCATCTGCCGTTTTAAAACCAATGCCATGAATATCGCGCGCCAAGCAATAAGGATTTTCTTCCACCACACGAACAGCTTTATCGCCATAGGTTTTATAAATGCGAACCGCACGCGCGGTGCCCACACCATGACCATGCAAAAAAACCATAATATTTCGAATGGCTTTTTGTTCTGCCCAAGCGGATAGTACGCGCTCTTTTCTTTTCTCACCAATGCCTTCAAGTTCTAGTAAGCGATGTGGGGTTTGCTCAATCACATCAAAAACGGCTTCACCAAAAGCACGCACCAGTTTTTTGGCAAAATGCGGCCCTATGCCCTTCACCATACCCGAGCCTAGATATTTCTCAATGCCTTCAAGGGTGGTAGGTTGAATGGCTTTTAAATATTCGGCTTTAAATTGCAGGCCATGCTTTTGATCATTGACCCAAGTACCACGACACTCGATATATTCACCCGCAGTAATAGAGGGGGCATTACCAATGACTGTGACAACGTCTCGATTCCCTTTGACTTTGGTCCGTAACACACAAAAACCAGTGGTTTCACTGTGGAAAGTAACGCGCTCAATGGCACCCTGTAATTGCTCCATAACTCATGTCTTACACTGGATTATCGCTATCAATAAAAGCATGTTCCAGACCAAACCGTGTGGCCAAATGCTCACCAAGTGTTCTAATACCGTCTCTTTCTGTTGCATGATGTCCACAAGCAAAATAATGCATGCCTAACTCTTTCGCTTGATAATACGTGCGCTCTGAAATTTCACCGCTTAAATAAGCATCGACACCTAAAGCACTTGCCATTTCAATTAAGTCTTGTGCCCCACCACTACAAAAAGCAATCTGCCGAATTGATTTTTTAGTGCCAGAAATACGCTGTGGCTCCCGCTTGTATATTTTACTCAAAGTTGCAGACAGGCTCTCAGCAGTCAGCGCCTTTGGCAAATGACCAGTCCACAAAAGATTCGCTGTCCCCATCGCGTCATGACTTTTTAAATCAGAGACATCAAGCCGTCTCGCCATACACACGTTATTGCCAAGCTCCGGATGACAATCCAGCGGTAAATGATAGGCAAATAGGTTTAAGTCGTTTTTAATGAGGTGTGCAATCCGCTCTCGCTTCATGCCACAAATTTCTGAAGCTTCACCGCGCCAAAAATAGCCGTGATGCACCAAAAGTGCATCGGCCTTGTCTGCACATGCTTTTTGAATTACGGCACTCGAGGCAGTTACCGCCGTTCGGATACGACAAATGTCCCTTCGTCCTTCAACTTGCAATCCGTTCGGTGCGTAATCCTTAAAAGTGTTTACCTGCAAATAATCTGCTAGATAGGCCGCAAGGTCCCTTCGTGTTGTCATGCCCATTCCATTTTGTATTATCTTCCAAGCGAGCGTTTAATGTCGGCCCCGAGTACTGCAAATTTTTCTTCAATACGCTCATAGCCTCTATCAACATGATAAATGCGCTCAACCACAGTCTCGCCTCTTGCCGCAAGTCCTGCAAGTACCAAACTTGCAGAAGCACGCAAGTCAGTCGCCATCACAGGTGCACCGGTTAAGTACTCAACGCCTTTAACGATAGCTGTGTTGCCGTTCAAAGAAATTTTAGCCCCCATACGCTGCAACTCTTGTACGTGCATAAAGCGATTTTCAAAAATATTTTCAACCACTGACGCAGAACCCTTAGCAACAGCATTCATCGCCATAAATTGTGCTTGCATATCAGTTGGAAATCCGGGGTAAGGGGCCGTTGAAATATCAACAGCTTCTGGTCGCTCGCCTTGCATGTTGAGTGTCACCCAATCATCCCCAATCGTAATGAGAGCGCCTGCTTCTTCAAATTTACACAGCATCGACAGTAAGTTATCTGGACGCACCCGCTTCACCGTGATTTCTCCGCGCGTCATCGCAGCAGCCGTTAAATAAGTGCCCGCTTCAATTCGGTCAGGCAATACGGTGTAGTTTCCACCGGTTAAAGCTTCAACCCCTTCCACTTCAATCGCGTGAGTTCCAGCCCCCTTGATTTTGGCTCCCATACTGATCAAGAAGTCTGCCAAATCAACGACTTCAGGCTCACGCGCGGCATTCTTAATCAGTGTTGTGCCTTCGGCAAGAACCGCCGCCATCAAAACATTCTCAGTTCCGGTGACAGTCACTGTATCAAAAACCAGCTTTTTACCTTGCAAACGTTTCTTCTTGGTGCGTGCCTTAATATAGCCACCTGACACATCAATATCAGCACCCATCGCTTTGAGTGCTTTCAAATGCAAATCAACAGGTCGAGTACCAATCGCACAGCCACCAGGTAAGGAAACATCAACTTTACCAAAACGGGCCAGTAACGGCCCAAGCACTAAAATAGAAGCGCGCATGGTCTTCACCAAGTCATAAGGTGCAACCAGCTCGCCTACCGTGTTCGCATTCACAGACACATGCATTTTCTCATCGACCACCAAGTGCGCACCAAGCTGCCCTAAAAGCTCCATCATGGTGGTCACATCATTTAGATGTGGGACATTCGCAATCGTCACAGGTTCTGTGGCAAGCAAAGTGGCTGCCATAATCGGTAATGCTGCATTCTTAGCACCCGACATCACAATTTCACCATGAAGCGGTTTGCCGCCATTAATAATCAGCTTATTCATGTTCTTTCTCCCACTCCGCTTCAGTCCAGGTTTTCATGGTTAACGCATGTAAATCACCTGAAGTAATGTAGTCCTTGAGCTTACCGTAAACCCATTGCTGCCTTGCAACTGGACGTAGCCCCTCAAAGTGGTCAGATACTATCGTGAGTTCATAGTGATAGCCATCACTTAGTACATGTGCATAAACAACGCCTTCTTCAGCTGTAAGACGTGCTTCAATTTCATCGTGGCTAACCATCCACTAAATCTCCTAAAAATAAATGTTCTAACCCGCAAAATGTAGCAAGCTTCAAGGTTTCATCCGGCATGTTTGCAACCTTCAGTTTACTTTGCTGCAAAGCGCACAAACGCTTTGCTTCAATCAAAAGAGCAAGCCCTGCGGTATCACACTGCAATACATGCGTTAAATCAAATACAATCTCGGCTTCTGGGTTAGTATGAATCAACTCCAAAAAGCGATTTAAGTCTGATGAGACTGTATCAACTGTCAAGGTTTCAGTCGGTAAAAACCGTACCATTCTTCCCATTAGGCAGCCTCTTTTGCACGACCTTGTGCTTCCAGCTCAGCAATGAGTGTATTCATGTCTGACATTCTTAAGATCTGACCAAACTGATTTTTGAAACTTTGCAAAAGGCTCACGCCTTCCACACTAAAATCATAAATTTTCCAAGTGTCCTTTTTCAAAACCAAACTATAGCTTAGAGGTATTTTTTGGCCACTCGGTCGGATTATAACACTATTCACCCGAGTAAATCGCCCACTAGGCGCCGCTCTTTCAGGTAAAAACATAATTTTTTCATTCGAATACTCTGCAAGTGGTGCCGAATAGGTACGAACCACAAGATCGGTAAAAGCTTTGGTAAAACGTTTTTTCTCAGACTCCGTCGCGCGCACCCATGCCGCACGCCCCAAGACTGAACGTGCCATTCCAGTCACATCCATATGTGGCAAAAGTTGCTGGCGCACTGTATTTTGGACAATTTCAGGCCTAGTTTTCAGTTGGGATTTATTTTTATCCAGCACATCGACGATGTCATCTGCTGTTTTCTCAAGCATAGGAACAGGTGAAGTTGCAGACCAGGCAAGTGCTGTAACACTTAAGCAAAACACCCCTAACAAAACTCGAAACTTAAGCATGTCGCCTCCCTAGCGCTAAGATGATTTTACGTTAAATAGTAATTGTCCAATCAGGTTTTCCAAAATAACCGCTTCTTGCGTTTTCTCAATAACATCGCCCCCGCGCAAGAAGGGATGCTCTGGATCATCTTCAAATCCTGGCACAATGCTGACATAGTTTGAGCCCAGTAATCCTTCAGTCAAAATGCGGGCTGAAGTGTCTTCGTAGGGAATCGGTCTATTTTTATCAAGCTGCATCGTGACCTTAGCATTCAACTTACCAGGCTCAAGCGTAATACGGGTAACCTCTCCGACTTTCACCCCAGACACAGTCACTGGTGCTCGTACTTTTAGCCCACCGATGTTAGCAAAGTCAGCTGTCACCTGATACGTTTTGCTATGTGTTAGGCTTTCAACCCCACTCACTTGATAAACCATCACAAGCAGTGCCAAAAAACCAAACAACATAAAAAAGCCAACGGCTAAATCAATCCCGTAGCGCCTATCTTTCATCACCATTTACCATCCTCCAATCATGAGCGCTGTCAGTAAAAAGTCAAACCCTAAAATCAGCAACGATGCATACACCACTGAACGCGTTGTCGCTTGACTAATGCCTTCAGCAGTAGGCACACATGAAAATCCTTGAAACACGGCAACCCAAGTTACCAAAAATGCAAACACCGCACTTTTAATGATGCCACCCAGCACGTCTAGGCGAAAACTGACAGCCGCTTGCATATTCGACCAAAAGCTTCCAGCATCAACTCCTAGTCGCTCAACCCCAATAAAATATCCGCCATACACAGCAACCGCCGAAAAAATAAGTGAGAGCACTGGCAAGGAAATCAGGCCTGCTAAAAACCTTGGATACACAATGCGTGCAAGTGGGTCGACACCCATCATATCCATGCTGGCAAGCTGCTCAGTTGTTTTCATCAGTCCGATTTCAGCAGTTAATGCAGAACCCGCGCGTCCTGCAAATAAAAGTGCACTTACCACAGGCCCAAGTTCTCGTGAAATACTGAGTGCTAATAGCTGTCCAAGTTGGCTCGCCGCACCAAATTTCTCAAGCGTATGATGCCCCTGAAGCCCAACCACCATGCCAATAAAAAGCCCGGAAACAATAATAATAATGCCAGATAACACCCCCACCGCATAAAGCTGCTTCCAAGTATTCGGTAGTAATTTTTTTAATAGGGGCGAGCGCCATAATAATCGCCATAAAAAATAACCAGAAGCCCCCACACGCTCTAAAGCACTGACACCTACCTGCCCGACTCCTGCAATTCGATTAAGCATCCAGTAACTCCTCCTGGTAAGGCTTTGCTGGGTAATGAAATGGGACAACACCATCCGCATCCCCTTGCATAAATTGTCGCACATCAGGCTCTGTAGATACTTGTAACTCGCTTGGTGTACCAGCACCAATAATACGCCCACCTGCAACTAAATAAGCATAGTCTGCAATGGCGCAAGTTTCTTCAACGTCATGAGATACGATGATAGTCGTTATTTTTAACAACTGATTTAGACGCTGAATTAAACGCACCAAAACGCCCATTGAAATTGGGTCTTGGCCAGTAAATGGCTCATCAAACATCATTAAATCTGGATCTAGGGCCATCGCCCGCGCAAGTGCCACGCGACGTGCCATTCCACCTGATAACTGAGATGGCATCAACTCAGATGCCCCACGAAGCCCGACCGCTTCAAGCTTCATCAAAACCACATGTTTTAACATATGCTCATCAAGTTCTGTATGTTCGCGCAAAGGAAAAGCAACATTTTCAAACACCGATAAATGCGTAAACAAAGCACCATGTTGAAATAAAAGCCCCATGTTGCGCCGTGCCTTAGCGAGCGCCTTATCAGAAAGTGTGGAAATTTCTTGGTTATATACAAAGACTTGGCCTTGATCAGGCTTTAGCATGCCACCAATTAGGTGTAGTAAGGTGGTTTTACCACTACCGCTTGGGCCCATAATTGCTGTAATTTTCCCACGTGGCACTTCAAGACTGATGTTATCAAATATAATTCTATTCTGACGTGAAAATGTCAAATCTTTAATCACCACCCAGGGGTTTTGCATGCACTCGAACTCCAAATCAAGATTCTCCTAAGTATATACCCCAGTCCCCCTGAATTGCCAATTTGGAGGTATATCAACACACCACAGCCAAACTCTTACACCCCGTAGCTTTTGTTCACAGGGCTAGATGTTTATCTCCATCTATGGGTGCGGCAAGTATAACATCGGTATTTGGGATAACAACGACACATATCCTAGGGGAAAAACTTGAATTGATTTATTTTAATGCTATATGTTTATATAATACATAAAATTAAGGGCGATACCATGATTACTATATGTTTGAAATGCGATCACTCCGGGCAAGCCGAAGAATCTGATGAGGTCCGTGCAGCACGCCTCAATCAAAACGTTGTCAGCGCTTTTGAACGTATTTTTGAGGGTATCTCGGACATCTCAGAAAGTACCTATGTTTTTGATGCAGGTCACTCCTGTCTCTACGTTAAATTCAATCTTGATGAGATTGATAGCTTTGACTCTATCTCCAGTAGCAAAATAGAGAACATTATTCATAACTTGGAGACACACCTCTTCGATAAAATTGAACGTCTTCCTGCTACAACAGATATGAAAACTCTAGGCACAATAGTAGAGAATCAACAAGCAAAAGAAAAACTCCAGAAGCTTCGAGAAAGCTATGACCAGTCTCCTGGTGCAAAAAGCGGGACAACCGTCGAAACTGACTCTACCTATCCAGGCTATGATGATATGTCAGATCTCTCTGATTCTGAAGACGAAGCAGATTCTAATCCATTTGGATCGCCGAAAGGGTAAAATCAAAGTCCCTGTAGAAGCATACCTAACTTGTGATAGAATCAAATTCATACAGTCACTCATATAAAAACACTATGGACTTTTGCAAATCAGGTCTCGCTACTATTGAAACAGAGGCTGCCGCTGTTTTTGGATTAACCCAAAAAATAGATAAAGCTTTTGAAAAGGCGTGTCAGCTGCTTTTTGAATGCCAAGGCCGAATCATTGTGACTGGCATGGGAAAATCTGGCCACATCGGCAATAAAATAGCGGCAACTTTGGCAAGCACCGGCTCACCTGCTTTTTTTATGCATCCGGCGGAAGCAAACCATGGTGACCTTGGGATGGTCACCGAAAAAGATACCGTACTCATGATTTCAAACTCGGGCAACACTGCTGAGATTGTGAGCCTTCTACCTCACCTAAAACGCCTGGGCGTTCCTATTATTAGCCTCACAGGGAACCCACAATCGACACTCGCTAAAATTGCAACCGTAAACCTAGACCTAGCAATTGAATCCGAAGCATGCCCACTCAACTTAGCGCCAACTACCAGCACAACCCTCGCACTCGTTATGGGGGATGCTTTGGCAATTGCCCTGCTGGATGGACGCGGCTTTACTGCAGATGACTTTGCGAATGCACATCCAGGCGGCGCACTCGGTAAAAAATCCCTGCTCACGGTCCAAGATCTTTATCAAACAGGAGAGGCCCTGCCGCAAGTCAACGAGAACATTACCATTCGTGAAGCCCTCGATGAAGTCAACGCTAAAAAGCTCGGCATGACGTGTGTCGTAGATAATAATAATTGCCTCGCGGGCATCTACACAGATGGAGATATCCGACGAACGCTTACCCAATCATACGATATTCATAAGACACCTATTCGAGAGGTCATGACAACAAACTGTAAAACCATTTCCAAAACAGCATTGGCGGCAGAAGCACTCTCTATTATGCAAAAGCACAGCATTACTTCGCTGGTCATTACCAACGAGACAAAGCAACCTACTGCTATCTTACACATTCATGATTTGCTACGCGCAGGAATTATTTAACTATGCTAAACCCAAACTTAATTGAAAAAATAAAATCAATTCGCTGCCTCATCACAGATGTAGACGGAGTGCTCACGGATGGCTCTTTATATTTGGACACGATGGGCAATGAAGGTAGAACATTCCATGTACACGATGGCATGGGGCTTAAATTCTTACTCTCTGCTGGCATTGAAGTCGCAGTCATTACCACCTCAAGTAACCAGATTATCGACAACCGTATGGCGCAACTTGGCATTCGCCACTTTTTTGCAGGACAAGTCAATAAACAGAATGCCTTCGAGACGCTAAAACAACGCTTAGACTTGCCCAATGAAGCATTCTCCTACATCGGAGATGACTTACCTGATTTACCCATCATACAACAAGTAGGTTTCGGCGTGGCTATTGCCAATGCTCTCGACGCAGTCAGGGATGCCGCTGACTGGCAAACGAAGAAACCAGGCGGTCATGGTGGTGTACGTGAGTTATGCGACCTCATCTTAACCACTCAGGGCAAAGCCGAAGTCGCCCTAGATAACTACTTAACCGGTTAAGCTGTCATGCATGTTACACGCGGTATCACCACTACTTTTTCTGTACTACTCCTCCTTGCGAGTGCCGCCTGGTTTTTCTTTACGCATGCCCCCAAAATCAAGCTGACCATGCCCCAAGACACCCCCGAGCACCGCTTTACTGCTCTCGAAGTGAAGCAGTTCGACAAAACCGGACAGCTTACTTACTTTTTGCAGTCTCCCTCTACCTATCATATGTCAAATGAAGACACGCACTATTTAAACACCCCCTTTATTGCTGTCACCAAAGCAAATCAACCTGCCTGGCATATTCAGTCAGAAACAGCAGTAGTCACAAAAAACGCTGATGAAATTAAATTTTTAACGGATGTAACCATTCATCATGAGGCTTACAAAACACAAGCAGCAGGTGTTATCAAAACAGAAGCCATCAGTTATTTTCCCAAGGAAAAATCAGCCCGTACCCCACTTGAAATTACCTGGGACCAAGGTGAAAATCACCTAGAAGCAACTGGTATGCAAGCAGAACTCATCACACATCATATTGAGTTGCTTGAAAATATCCGTGGAACTTATAGGCCTCGACATGGTTAGACTCGCTTTCTTATTGCTCTGTATTACAAACAACGCTTACGCCTTAAAAAGCGATAAACTTGAAGCCATTCAATTTCAAGCAGGCCATGTTACGTTCAACGATAAAACCGGCGTTGGAACCTATACCGAAGGTGTTTCAATCACGCAAGGCAGCTCAAACCTACGCGCAAACCACGCGACAACACTCATGGATAAAGACCACCATCTTGTTCGGGCGACCGCTTTTGGCTCCGAAAAAAAAAGAGCACACTTTTGGACATTAACTACAGAAGATAAACCCTTGTTACATGCATTCGCGGATACCATTCACTATCATCCAGTCAAACATGAGCTTGAATTAATTGGACACGCACAAATTGAGCAAGGCAACAATAAACTAACCGCCCCCCACATCCGCTACGATATTCAAGCAGAACGCTTCATGACAACCGCTAAAAATGAAGAGCGAACTGTTATACTCATTGACCCATCAGAACATCCAGAGAAACACTTATGAGCGAGCTGTGTGCAACCCACTTACAAAAGGCATTCAAAAAAAGAACGGTCGTAAACGATGTCAGTATTAACATCAAACGAGGTGAGTGTGTAGGACTGCTCGGGCCTAATGGTGCAGGAAAAACCACTTCGTTTTACCTCATTGTGGGCCTACAAAAATGTGATGCAGGGCAAATTACCCTAAATGGCCAAAACATTACCCGCCTACCAATTCACGAACGCGCACGGCTTGGTATTGGATATCTGCCACAAGAAGCGTCTATCTTCAGAAAAATGACCGTAGAAGATAACCTACTTGCTATTTTGCAGTGCCGAACCGATTTAAAAAAATCAGAACATCCCGAAATTGTCGAGCGCTTACTGCGGGAGTTTCATATTTCACATCTACGAAATAACTTAGGCATGAGCTTATCAGGTGGTGAGCGCCGCCGAGTTGAAATCGCAAGAGCACTGGCAACAGATCCGGATTTTATCTTGCTCGATGAGCCTTTTGCGGGCGTTGATCCTATCTCAGTACTCGACATCAAAAAAATGATAATACATTTGTGTGACCGTAACATTGGCGTTTTAATTACCGACCATAACGTCCGAGAAACTTTGGATATTTGTGGACGTGCTTACATCCTGAATCAGGGTCAAGTCTTATGTGAAGGCACACCGAAAACAATTTTAGCGAATGAGCAGGCACGGGCGGTTTATTTAGGGGAGAGTTTTGATTTGTAATGATGAAGAAGTGATACACTTAATGTATACTGAGCGGCCCTAATTTCAACGAATGGAGTGCAGCATGCCTAAAAAACCCACCATTACCGTTGATTTGCTAAAGCAACTTGTTGAAGCTGCGGAAAAAAACCAGGAAGGACATGCAGCCAATTATATTCCAGAGCTTGCAAACGTCGACGAATCTCTAACCGCTATTGCGGTGCACCCACTCGATGGCGAGCCTGTGATGTATAGTAATGCCCCTCTGCCACGCATTACCTTACAAAGCACAAGTAAAATTGTCCCACTCATCGGTTTGCTCGAAGAATACGGGCCAGAACAAGTGTTTGAGTGGGTCAGAGTAGAACCTTCAGGCGATGAGTTTGCCTCGATTACGCGGCTCGAACAGTTTGGACCAAAGCCTTCCAATCCAATGCTTAACGCTGGCGCGATTGTGCTTTGTTCTCATATCCCAGGTGTTGAGGAACAACAGTTTGCCTGGCTCGAAAAGTGGATTAAGATTGCGTTTAATCAACGCCTTACCATTAACCCGCTGGTTTTTGCATCTGAAAAAAGAACTGGAGACCGTAATCGCTCGCTTGCTTATCTTCTCAATAGCCGTGGTAATTTAGGCAAACGAGTGCAAGAAACGCTCGATTTATACTTTACCCTCTGCTCCTATGAAGCCTCTCTTGAGCAAATGCTTTATTTACCAACCTTGCTTGCAAATGCTGGACGTGATCCAAGCACGAACGAAGTTATTATTTCTCGAGAAACCTGCAAAATTACCCTCGCTATTATGGCAACTTGCGGTTTATATGATGAAAGTGGTACGCACCTTGTGTACACCGGGATGCCTGCCAAAAGTGGCGTCTCTGGCTACACCATTGCAACTGTTCCGGGAAAAGCTGGCATGGCGACCTTGAGTCCCCGTGTCAATGCTAAAGGTAACAGTGTGCGAGGCGGTATCATGCTCGAAGGATTATCTAAAGCAATGGACTGGCATTTTGCACTCCCCTAAACCTATAACTATAAAACAATAACAAGGATGAGAACCCTATGAGTATCAGCTTATTTGATCTATTTTCTATTGGTATTGGTCCATCCAGCTCACACACAGTCGGGCCCATGTTAGCCGCCAACGCTTTTTTGGAACAGCTGAATCAAGCCAGCACTTTTGAGCAAGTACACCGAGTCAAAACAGAACTCTACGGTTCACTTGCATTAACAGGCATTGGCCATGGCACCGATAAAGCAATTTTAAATGGCCTAGAGGGGCGTACACCAGAAACCGTCGATCCCGAAACTATGGTGCCACGCATGCAAACTATCGTTAATAAGAAAACCTTGCAACTCGGCGGAAAGCAAGCCATCCCCTTTCACCAAGAAGACGACTTACTTTTTTTCCAAAAAGAGTTCTTAGATAAACACAGTAATGGTCTCCGTTTCACCGCCTACGACGCAAGCAAAAAAGTGCTTTTAAGTCAAGTTTATTACTCAATTGGTGGGGGCTTTATTGTCACTGAAGAAGCGTTTGGCAAACAAGAAGATGCTGATGTTACCCTACCCTACCCCTTTGAAACTGCGGCAGAACTGATGTCACATTGCAAAAAACATAAGCTTAGTATTGCGGAGGTGATGCTCAGGAATGAAGAAGTCTTTCGTGATAAAGCGGCCATCTTTGAAGGCATTGTAAATATTGCAAACGTCATGAATGATTCTATTGATGCCGGCTGCAAACATACAGGCACACTCCCAGGTGGACTCAACTTAAAACGTCGTGCGCATAATTTATTAGAAAAGCTCAACAACAAGCAAGGAATTAAAAGTACTTATGAAGGCTCTGATGTGCTAAGCCGCCTCAACCTATATGCAATTGCAGTGAACGAAGAAAATGCAGCTGGTGGACGCATTGTCACCTCGCCCACCAATGGCGCTGCAGGCGTTCTGCCTTCCGTCATGAGGTACATGCAAACCGCACATGATAAAAACAGTGATGAAGATCTCTACACTTACTTTTTAACTGCAAGTGCACTTGGGATTTTATACAAGAAAGGCGCTTCTATCTCGGCAGCCGAGGTTGGCTGCCAGGGTGAAATTGGCGTTGCCTCTTCAATGGCGGCGGGTGCACTCACAGCCGTACTTGGCGGTACACTCGAACAAATTGAAAATGCTGCTGAAATTGCAATGGAACATCACTTGGGACTCACGTGTGACCCCGTCATGGGACTTGTGCAAATTCCTTGTATTGAACGTAACGCCATGGGTGCGGTCAAAGCCGTAAATGCTTCTCGCATGGCACTCCTTGGTAATGGTAAACATTATATTCCACTGGATAAAGTCATCAAAACCATGCTGCAAACAGGCATTGATATGCAAAGCATTTATAAAGAAACATCACTCGGTGGACTCGCAGTGAACTTCCCTGAGTGTTAATTTTGCTGCAAATACTTCACCACATCCCCGTCTGGAATCGCAGGTAGAAGCATTTGCTCCTCAGCAGGTTTAGGAGACTTATACTGGCTCCAGCTCCAGCCATCCATCCCCAAGTAATAAGCACTTTTACATACGGCGGTAATAATCGCACGTGCTGCTTGTACATAGGCCAGCTGAGTAATCCCTTCCGAGGTATAATCTTTGATTAACTGAAAGTCAGTCGGTGGATTAGATGGGTCGTACTTACCATACTTATTAAACTCACCAAAACTTGCAGCCCAAGGCACAACTACTTTATATGCGATTTTAAACTTAGTAGAAGCTGCATCCATGGTGGTCAGCATGCCTGTTACACTGGAGTGATATAACTGGATGCTAGTTGGTGTAGGAGGATTAGTATCTTTAATGTCGTAACCTGAAACTGCTGCATAGCCAACATTGCCAAATGCTGCCTTCACTTGACTCCAATCTTTCACTCTTCCTGGACTCAAAAAAGCACCAAAAATACGTCCTTTGGGATGATTAGTATCCACGCATGGGCTCTCAACAAAGCGCTTGGCAAGCTGACTATAAAAAGCAAACTGCCCAGGCACACTAATATCAAATGGTTCCAAATCTAAAAACACACCATCAGAATTCGGATCATTACACACCTGCTCGACAAGCAAATCAGCTGTATTGGTTCCAACATCCGAGTAAGTGAGCGCCTTTAAAAGTGCACTTTTGGTACTGCCATCAATAATGGGCAACATCACCACGTTTGGAAAAGCATCGTGGTAAGCCTTAATTGAAGGAAGACCCACGTCATAATAGACAAACACATTTTTCTTAGGACCCGTATACACACAGTCACTAGGCCCTGTGCAATACATTTCAATGTCTCCAGTATAAGGGTACAAACAAGAAATTTCCTTCCCTGTACTCGCCTCTTTATTGAATGCGGTGATATTTGGAATCCAATGTCCTGGATCTCGCGTTTTTTTCCCATTTGGCCCGGTCGTACTAATATCATCGTAAAGGAGCGCGCACCGATCTGATATCGTGACAGCCATTGCACTCGAGCAAACGATAAGCCCCAAACCAAGCAAAATCCGTTTCATGCTGAAAAGCTCCTTCACAGTTTAAGAAAAGTACTTATTCACTGTTACGTTAAGCCCTTGATCAAGCACCCGTACACGCTGAGTAAATGCACTATAAAAACTGGTTGTATTGGTCGAAAAATAAGTAGTGGGCATGGTTGTCTTTGGGCTTACCACCAAATTATAGGACAAATCCAGCATAAAACGATGAGGCAACATATATTCAAAACCAACCTGCCCTGCAACACCCCACAATACTTTGCTTTTGGTTTGCTCGCTATATTGAAAGCTTATCGAGGTGTTGGGTAAAAGATTACCCCGAAGCTCAGTTTCTGCCTCTGTAATTGAAGGACCAACTCCCAGGTAAACCAACCAATTGGGGAAAATCTGATACCCTGCATTAAGTGTTAAGAAAAATTCTTGTACCAGCTCGGTATGAAAAGTCGCTTCTTGGTAGGTCCCATTTTGATACGTTCCAGACCAAAGCAGGCTTGGGTGTTGCACACCTAAGTACTTATAAACGCCTTTTATGCCCCATAGCCACAAGTCTTGAAAAGCCGAAAAATAGCTCGCATTAGCAATCGGGCTAAAGCTGCTTTTAATGTTATCTGCTTGGTAATACTCCGTAATTGATGGAAAAGTCGAAAGCATCGTGACATTTGTCCACTTACTCAAGTTTGTATTTAAATAGCCGCCCCCCACACCAAATAGAAACCCTTCAAAAGACGGCATGGGCTCACCCATAGTACCAGCATAAAGTGAAGGAGAGAGTAAACCCGCGAAAGCACAACCAAGCATCCTGCGTTTTAAAGACATATCCATACCCCGACTCAAAAAAATAGATTTTATAATGCCCTGTTCGCGTAGGTATAACAAGTACAAGCTTTTGAACTATGCTCTAAGTTAATACATAAAAATATAAGGATTTCTTGTGATTAACCCATTCACTTACACCCCTAAAGGGGATAAAGAAAACTCAGATTATTTCAACGAATATCGCATCAAAATTTATGAACGCAGACAATCCAGTGGACTAAGTGATTTGGTTGGTAATATGAAGGCTGTCATTGTGCAGGTGCAAACAGGAGATGCCGTCCCCTACCTGCAAGAACTCTATGCCATGATGCCTTATCGCTATTACAAAAGCTTTATCTCAGATACTCACCGCATCTATATTTTAAAAAACACAACTAAGTCACCCTTATTTTTTGTGCTTGAGCCACTAGACCCAAACTTTGAAGACGATATCGCACGTATTAATGCAATGTATCCAAACGCACGTAAAAAATGTAACGCGCGCTATATTGGTGAAATTTTTCACTGTGAAGACTTAGGAGAAACTCAGAAAATTTTGGAAAGTCATGACTTTCACTTCCAAGATCCGGAGCGAATCAAAAATAAATTGTTTTCTAATCCGCACCTTGCCTTCACAAGAATGTCTGATCACACATTCAACAGCGTTGGCTATGTGCATCATGACTTATTTGATATTGAGCATTTTCAATTAGGCCAGCCTTTCAACCTCACCAAAGAACAGCAAGCGAGTTTAAAAAAAATCGATGATTTCTCAAAAGAAAAAGGCATTAAACCCTTAATGAAAGGAATTGATCATCTGGCTACGCGTATTTTAGCAGGTGAGCGTGAGGACGCTATTTTAGAATTTTTGTGCCTCAGTAATTATTATTTTTGGGGCGCTTATAATATTGGCGACATGAACTCATCCACCAATGTGAATCGCGTCATGCATGGCCATGATATTCAGTCTCCAGCTAAAGTGTTTACCGCGAATAATACACCTTTCATGGTGAATTCTTTCGAGAAGAAACCCATGCCAACAGAAAATTTTGTCAGAAACTATGGCCGCCGCATGCATCATATTGCCATTGAAATTGCTGACGGTGACCACAGCAAAGAGATGAAAAATCTTGACTTTGTGGTGAATACACTACGTGAACAAATGCAAATCGGCTTTCTAGCTCAAGTTTTTGGCGAATGTACAGATGAACCAGACTTGAAACAAATTTTCTCAAAGCACTCCGCATTATCCATTCTCATTACAGAATATGTCGAGCGTTGCCATAAGTTTGATGGCTTCTTTACCAAGCAAAATGTCGCAGCACTCACCAAGGCCGCAGGGCTTGATGAAGAAGTGAGACAACATCATTTAAATAAGGGGATTGTGGGGGATTAGATCCCATAAAAAAACCCCGACAGCAAAAACTATCGGGGGTTTTTATCAGCAAAAGCTAGAATTATTCCACGTCACTCCAACTCATACCAAAGCTTGGCCACCAAGAAGATTGCTGCTCTTCTTTTTGCTCTGGCTTTTCTTCAACCGGAGTTGGCTCAGCAAAAAGCGTATTCTTGTAGCAGTACAAGCTCACACTGTCCATCTTCCCAGGAATTGGGTTTTTCACTCGGTGAGTTTCATACTGTCGAGATATATCAGCCAATACGATACTTGCGACCGTTGCAACAAGGGCTGGAAGCAGTGGTAAAGTTAAAATTGCACCGATAAATATCGCCCAACTTGTCGCATACATTGCTACAGCAAGTGTGCTATTACCAGACTCAAGGCGTTGTACTCTAGCAATTTCATCTGCGGTTTTATTGAATTCCGTCTGGGTAATTTTACCTTCGAGAAGTGCATCAACTGCTTCAACAGCTTCTTTCAAGACAATCAGGGACATTCCCCTTTTCTCTTCTTCCCTAACGGTATCAATGAAACGTGAGATCGCAATAAAACGAGTCTCAGACACTAAGTCTTTCCTCTTAGATAAAAAGTCACGCTTTGCTTCTAGCGTTTGAATAGCTTTTAAATAGTTGGCTTGTAATGACATAATTTTAACCTCAACAGAGAAATGAGCGTTTATTGTCCATAAAAGCAATTAAGTTGTCAAATAGTTTTGCTGTTTTCCCCAAGATTTTTGTAAATGACTTGACTCAAAGCGAGGCTCACACTAGAATGCGTGACTTATTGCTATTAACTGAATACTTTTAGATAAAAGAGGACCTCTGAATGCCAACAGTTCGCGTCAAAGAAGGCGAAAATCCTGAATATGCTCTTCGCCGTTTTAAACGTTCTTGTGAAAAAGCCGGGATTTTAACCGAACTACGTCGTCGTGAATTTTACGAAAAGCCTACCGCTGAGCGTAAGCGTAAGCAGGCTGCTGCTGTGAAACGCCACCTGAAGAAAATTGCTCGTGAAGCAATTTCTAAAAAAGTTAATAAGCGTCGTCGTTAAACAATGAGCTTAAAAACCAAAATTAATAACGAACTCAAAGAGGCCATGCGTGCGCGTGATATGCGTACCGTGGCAGCACTTCGTTTGATTACAGCAGCCATTAAACAAATCGAAGTTGATGAGCGTATCGAGCTGGACGATGAGCGTATGCTTGCCCTCTTGAACAAGCTTGCAAAGCAACGTCAAGAGTCAATCTCTCAGTACAAAGCGGCGAACCGCACCGACTTGGTAGAGCAAGAAACCTTCGAACTCACTTTAATTAAACGTTACCTCCCCGAGCCTTTGTCAGAACAAGAAGTTGATGCACTCATCACCGAAGCATTTTATGAAACAGGTGCTGCATCGATGCATGACATGGGGAAAGTCATGGCTTACTTAAAACCACGTATTCAAGGCCGTGGCGATATGGCTGCCATTAGCGCTTTAATTAAAGCCAAGCTTCAGTAACACATCATGGGAGGCTTAATCCCACAGCAATTTATCGATGAGCTTCTTGCTAAAATCGATATTGTGAATCTGATTGATAGCTATGTCCCCCTGAAAAAACAAGGCACAAGTCATGCGGCTTGCTGCCCTTTTCATGAAGAAAAAACACCTTCCTTCAACGTCATTGCTAAAAAGCAGTTTTATCACTGCTTTGGCTGTGGCGCGAGTGGTAATGCCATTAGCTTTGCCATGAACTACCTCAATCAAGATTTTCCTGAAGCCATTGAAACACTTGCAGCAAGGGTCGGGCTTGAAGTGCCTAAAGAAAGCCAGCCAAACCGCTCACACAGAAAAAGCTTACCACTGTACGAGTTACTTTCTAAAGTGGCCACTTTCTACCAAAACCAATTACAAACAGAAGGCTTAATGGCTGCCGCTTACTTAGATAATCGCGGTGTAAGTGCAGATGTTATCGAGCGTTACCAAATTGGTTATGCCCCAAAAGGTTGGCACGCTCTGCAAAAACCCTTTGGCACACATCTAAGTGGGTTAATCACGACGGGTATGTTGGTTCAAAAAGATGATAAGAGCACTTACGACCGCTATCGTCATCGTATTATGTTTCCGATTCATGACCGCCATGGCCGCTTGATTGGATTTGGTGGACGTGCCATTGAGAAAGACCAAAAACCTAAATATTTAAACTCTCCTGAGACTGTCATTTTTCAAAAAAGTCGAGAACTCTACGGCTTACACCAAGTTCTTGAGGCATATCCCAAGGGGCCTCAGCAAGTGCTCATCGTTGAGGGTTATATGGATGTCGTGGCACTTGCAGAGCATGGCTTTTCTAATGTGGTAGCAACACTGGGCACTGCAACCAGTACTTACCATGTACAACTACTCAGCAAACATACCGAAACACTTATTTTCTGTTTTGATGGCGACGCAGCTGGTATGAAGGCAGCCTTTAAAGCACTAGAAAACACGCTTCCCTTACTGAATGGTAAGCTGAATGCACAGTTTATCTTTCTGCCAGAAGACGAGGACCCTGACAGCTTGGTGCGCAAAGAAGGATTCGAAGGCTTTAATGAGCGCATTAAACAAGCAACCCCTCTGCATGAACACTTACTGAAAACGCTTACAAAGTCGCTCGATATGACGACGCTTACCGGCAGAAGCAGGTTACTTGAGGCGATTACACCTTTTTACCAAAAAATTCCTGATGGCCCCTATAAGGCGCTGCTCTTAGACGAGCTCGCACGCCTGAGCCATCTCGATGCAGATCGTATTGAGCAAACACTCAAAGTAACGAAGTCTGTCCCTGTTTCAGTTGCTCCTACCGCCTTAAAGCGCACGCCCATTCGACTCGCGACCGCTTTGCTGCTGCAGCATCCCGAGCTCTATACCGAAACGCAAACAAAGCTTCCTTTGGCCAGTGAGCTCACCGAGCCTAATCAGAATGTACTCAAAACACTGATGCAGCATTTGAGCGAGTCTCCACATAGTAATACAGCGGCACTCATCGAATTATTTCGGGATACCTCTTTGTTTGATGCCATCAATAAGCTTGCCTGTTGGAATCATCAAGTCCCGGAGAGTGCCTTAACCGATGAGTTTGTTGAAACCATACGTTTTCTAACCAAACAATCTGCAATACGCGAAGTAGAGAAGCTTATTGAAAAAGCTCGTAACCAAGGTTTAACCGAGCTTGAGCAGAAGAAATTACAATCCATGCTGCAAAATAGACACCGTCTTTCCGAGGCTTGAGAGTTGAAGCAGCTCCATTTTTTTGGTATATCTACCCTTTTCGCATATGCCCCTGCCACACAAGGAAAGGGCTGTTAAATTTCAGCAACACAAGAGAGTGAACTCACTGTGAATAACGATACTATTGGTAACATCGACATTGCCCCTTACGTCGAGAAAAAAGGGGAAGAGTACATGAATGAAAAGCAACGTGCCCACATTGAATCCATTCTCTTAGCTTGGCGCCAATCTCTCATGGAAGAAGTAGACCGAACAGTAACCCACATGAAGGATGACGCTGCCAACTTCCCAGATCCAGCCGACAGAGCAAGCCAAGAAGAAGAGTTTAGTATTGAACTTCGTGCACGTGACCGAGAGCGTAGACTCATCAAAAAAATCGAAGATGCACTTGAGCATATTGGAGAAGATGATTTTGGTTACTGCGAAGCTTGCGGTGTCGAAATTGGCATTCGCCGCTTAGAGGCACGCCCAACAGCAACCTTATGTATCGACTGCAAAACCCTCTCTGAAATCAAAGAACGTCAAAACCAGGGGTAATTACCCCCAGTAAGTCTCAATCGCCTCTACATGCCGTGCAACAGCACCCTGACTCAGTTTTAGGGCTTCTGTTGCACGCCTAATTTGTGCTTCTCGCAGCTCAGAATTTCGATGAAGCTCACGAAATACTTCAACCATTCCTTTAGCATCAGGCACTTGCTGCATTGCTCCTGCTTGCAACAACTCATCACACAACTGCTTTGAATTTTGCATAAATACACCGCACACAACAGGTACTTCAAGCGCAATAGGCTCAAGCACATTATGGCCACCAATTGAAACTAAACTGCCACCAACAAACGCATAGTCACTCAAATCATAAAACCCCAGTAATTCACCCATGGAGTCCAAAACAACCACCTCAGCTTCTGGAGTCACAGAGTTTAAGTCACTACGGCGAGCTGCTTTAAAGTCATGGCGACAGGCCAGCTCATAAACAGCATTGAAACGCTCAGAATGCCTGGGGGCAACCAACAGCACAACGCCAGGAACTGCTTTTTGTAGCTCGGCCAGGACAGAAAGCACTTGCTCTTCTTCACCCTCATGGGTACTCGCTGCAATCACAACCGGCCTAGTATTCCCCCATGCTTCTTTCAAGAGGCGCACCGGTTTTGAAACATCATGGGAAATTTTCAGATCACTTTTCATATTCCCCAAAACACTGACTTTCTCTGCAGGTGCCCCAAGCGCACAAAAACGCTCCGCATCAAGTTTACTCTGAGCAAAAACACCCGTAACACACTGCCAAAGCGGCTTAAAGAACCAACGCACTCGTAAATATGAAGGATAAGCTTTGTCAGAAATACGCGCATTCGCAATGAATAGGGGAACGCCATGCTTTTTAGCTTCAGTCATGAGGTTTGGCCAAAGCTCCGTTTCCATAATCACTGCAACGCGTGGTTGATATTGCCTGAAAAAGCGTCGCAACACCCAAGGTAAGTCATATGGAACATATTGATGCTGTACCCGCTCTCCAAACAAGCGTGTGACCTGCTCAGAGCCTGAGGGTGTCATTGTGGTGATTAACACCTTTTGCTTTGCCTCAAGCATAGCTTCAATCAGCATTTTTGCAGCTACTACTTCACCAAGTGACACTGCATGCAGCCAAACATCCACAGGCTGCTTCGCCTGCTGTCCTAATAAAAAACGTTCTTGAATCCGTGCACGATATGCTGGATTTTTCTTACCTTTCCATGCAAGTCGCAATAAAATAAAAGGAAGTGATAAATAAAGAAACAGCGTGTAAATATACCGCATATCAGGAATACTCTAAAAAAAATGACTTGCGGCATTATACAAAAGTCACTCGTGGTCTTCGAGCATTTTCTTGGCGCTTTCAACACCTACAATGGGCAAGTCCTTTGTATCAATTAATCCAACTTGAGCAAGCACTGATGCCTGATCCCAATAAATATGCTCGCGTACTACTTTACCGTCTAAAAAACGAATAATCGCAACCAGCGGAATTTCAATTCGCTTTCCGGTCGGTGGAACACCTGGCAGCATCCACTCCATCGAAATCGTATGCGTGCACTTAAAAATTTGTTCATCTACCAACTGTGACTGACCAACAGTTCGTGAAATTGGAATGGTTTCCGTATCTGGTGGTAGGTGATGCACAAAAAACTGCGTATAAAACTCACGGACCCCAGCAAGTCCTCGCCCCCCCAATAAAGTTGGAATATTGTTAATATAAGCGCCTTCAATCATAGTCGCCATAGTGCCATCAATATCTTTTGCCTCAAACTCGCACCTGACATGCTCCTCCCACACATCAATCAGTGCTTGCTCTTCAAGAGTAAATTCCATTTTTTTGTCCACTTTTTATCTCCTAATCCGGCCTTGTGGTATACTAACGGCAGTTTGTTTTCGGAAACTAGTATGACGCTTCGAACATACCTAACGCAACATGCCTGGTGGGGTAAAGTACTGGGAGCAGGCCTTGGGTTTCTCATGGCAGGTCCCCCTGGCGCACTGTTCGGTGTTTTTATAGGTAACCTCTTCGACAGAGGCCTCAGTGACCACTTTTCACGTCCCCACTGGACTTATCACTCAGAAAAGCGTGCAGCCGTCAAACAAGCATTTCAAAGAGCAACCTTCTCGGTAATGGGGCATATCGCCAAAGCTGATGGCCAAGTGACCGAAGAAGAAATTCTGTTTGCAAAAAAAGTGATGCGCGAGCTCAATCTGGGTCGCGCTGAACGTACCGCAGCACAAACATTTTTCACACAAGGAAAAGCTGCTAAATTTGATATCAAAGAACCGGTACTCTCATTCAAGCACCTGGCAAAAGACAGTCCTAAGCTCTTACATGCCTTTATCCAACTGCAATATAAAGCAGCACAAGTAAGCGGCCTCGCCCCACAAAAAATTCTTATTTTAAATCGGCTATTAAATCTACTTGATTTTGCACCACTCCACGAGCAAGCACACGCACGTGAACATTTTTATAGTCAATTTAATCAACAGCAAGGCCCATGGCGAGAGCATTACACCTCGCACCATACCTCAAAGCCCCCAATTGAAAATGCGTACACAATTTTAAATGTTGCGCCAGATGCAAGCCAACAAGAAGTGAAACGTGCCTATCGCAAGCAAATCAGCTTGCACCACCCAGACCGACACATTGCCAAAGGCCACTCAGAAGAAAGCATTAAACAAGCCAACGAAAAAACACAAGCTATTCGTAAAGCCTATGAGGCCATCTGCGAACATCACGGTTGGTAACCTCCGGGGTCAGTAACCTCCGGGGTCAGGGCTTGAATTTTGAATTTGCAATTCAAAATTCAAGCCCTGATGTTATGGACCCCGCCTCCTTAAAGGCTTCACAATGAGCCGAAAATAAACGACAGTTAAGTCAATTATTTTAACCGGGAGACGGAGTATGGATGATATTAACGTAATAGGCATTGAC
>JASBUZ010000015.1 GCA_030147635.1 Gammaproteobacteria bacterium | reverse complement strand
CAAACTGCCCCTCAATCAAAACGGCAAGTTAGACCGAAAGGCACTCCCGGCCCCTGATTTTAATTCTGAAGAGTATGTTGCACCTCGCACAGCGATTGAATCAGAAGTTTGTGCGCTTTGGGCATCTACTTTAAAGCTTGAACGTGTAGGGGTTCAGGATGACTTTTTCAAATTGGGCGGTCATTCAATTTTAGCGATTCAGCTGGCTCAAAGAATCAATAAGCGATTATCAGCCACTTTGACCGTAACGGATATTTTTCGATATCCGCGTATTTGTGACTTATCTCGTGTACTGGCGACACAAACGATTCGTTATCCGGTTATTAAGGAGTTAAACACAAAAAACAGATTGAAGCCTAAAATTTATTTTATTCACTCAGCATTAAGTGGTTGTGAAGTTTATCAGGCATTAGCGAATGCTTTAGAGGCACATTATCAGTCAATAGGCGTGGACAACTATTACTTGTATCATGAGGCGGATATTGATCAACTCTCAGTATTAGCTAAGTATTATATTGAACAAATGCAGGAAGCCAGCGTACTTCCGACTGAAATTATTTTATGTGGATGGTCACTCGGTGGCAATATTGCACTTGAAATAGCTTATCAACTGGAGCAGCTCGGATTTAGAAATATCCAAGTTTACTTATTGGATACTTGGTTGAACCGTGAACAATCAAATGAGGCTGAGATTAAAAGTAAAGTAAAAAGCGAACGAGCAAGAAAGCAAGCCCAGCTCCAATCGCTTGGATTGGATGAATCATATATTACAAGAGTTGTTGAGGCTGTGAATACAGTTGCTTTATTAGGAGAAGATTCGATTACAGGTACTTTGCGGCATACGAAAGTGACTTTGTTCAAAGCGGCCAAATTCAGAAATAAGACTAAAAAAGGCCAAGATAAGTTGAATGAGTTTAATAATAATATTCAAGCGATAGTCAAAAGAAAACTTCAAGTCATAAAAATTGATTGCACACATGACGATATCATTGAGCATACTGAAGCATTGGGCCGGGGTATTTTGAATGGTTTTACAGCGTTAGCCGAAGCTTGAGTGGAGATTACCACGGCTTTGCTTCAAATTCGGATAGCTTTTGTTTCAATATCCACTGGAGTTTGATGTAGCACCATTTTTTAAGAGGGTTTATGGTCTGCAGTATGCTGTTAATTCTGAAAAGCACAATGCACTCCTAAGTTGCTTTTTTCTACCCGTTTATAAATATAATTTGCTACATTGAGATCGAGTACTCCCATACCAAAAGGAGAAAAGATAGTGGGTTTTTCTGAGTCCAAATGGAGTTTACCTTCAATGAGATCACTAATATTTCCATGAATAAAATCACGGTGTTTATAGTGCTGTTCTGTGAGATGAACCGATGTATTTGCTTTTAAACAGTGTTCCACATCGTCCACAATATTATTGGACGCATAAATAATATCATGACAAAAATCTCTCAGTGAAATGCCCAGAATCACTTTCTTTTGTAGTGATTCAAATTGAATGGAAGTTTTAGATAAGAAAGGCTTTATTGCAGTGGTTGCACACACAATCATATTAGCAAGGTCTAAGCCTTTTTGTAAATTGGTGAGGATAATGACTTGGCCTGAGTGTTGCTTAGTAATGGAGGTTTTAAGTTTTTGTGCTGCCTCGGGGTGGGTATCATACAGGTAAACAGTTCCGATATTTAAGTTATCTGCTTGCATAAACTCAAGGATGGTTTTGGAAATAACCCCGCATCCAATCACTAAAATATTTTGAGGTAGTGGAGTGGATGGGGCAAGGTATCGTACAGCCAAAGTTGCAGAAGCGGCAGTTCTGGCAGCACTGATGTATGTGCCCTCAATGAGTGCTTTGAGTCGACCGGTTTCGTAATCGTTTAGCAAAATACTTGCCGAAGCTCTTGGAAGATTTTTTTTCAGGTTATCCGGATAGCTCGCAATCCATTTGATACCTGATAATTTATCGCTTCCTGATACATTACTTGCAGCAAGCCCAATAATTCGGTTGCTATCGCTATCTGGAAATCTCAGGAAAAAACTGTCCGGGTTAATACACTCTTGTTTATGGTAACCAAGATAGGTTCGTTGAACAATATCAATAATTTTTTGTTTATCTTGATTGATAATTTGCTGAGTTAAGTTGGCATCGATTATGGTTATAGCGTGATTCATACGTTAACTTCCTGTTCTATCTCAATGTGTTCTGGAAAAGTATGTTCGACCCAAGCTGGATTATAAACGGTGTCTAGGTAGCTTCGACCCCAATCAGAACATAAGGTCATCACTGTACTTTTGGGAGGAATTTTATGAGCATACTGTTCAATTGCAGCAAGGACTGAACCGGTAGATGCACCGGCTAAAATACCATATTTTTTACTGAGATATTTGCAATGTTTGATGGCATCTCGTTCGTCAATGAGCATAATATTTTTTACAAGGGATAAGTTTAATATATCAGGAGGTGAGCTTGAGCCAAGGCCTGGCAAGTAGCGTTTTTTTGCATTATTTGAAAAGTTCTTTGAGCCTATGGTATCAACTGCTACGATGGTTGTTTGAGGGGACTCAAGCTTAAATCGTTCTAGACAGCCCATCAAAGTGCCTGATGTACCTGTTCCAATAAAAAGAAAGTCGACTGATTCAAACTCATCAAGTATGGCTTTTGCGGTGAGCTCATAATGGCTTTCAATGTTTTTAGTATTGCTATATTGGTTGAGCCAGACCAAGTTCGGGTTGATGCAGAGTTGTTCTTTAATGTAGGTTAGTCGTGTTCCAACATATCCTAAATTTTCATCGGGCTCGTCGATGACAACGACCTCGGCCCCCAGTGCCTTCATGGTTTGGATGTTTTGCTTTGTAGCTTTCACGTCGGTGACACAAATAAACGGGTAATTTTTGCTGGCACAAATGTGAGCGAGTGCAACACCTAAGTTACCTGATGAGGATTCAATAATAATTGAATTTTTATTTAAACGCCCAGTGCGCTCAGCATGCCCAATCATGTATTTTGCAGGTTTTAATTTGATAGAGGCCGGAATATTAAGGGCCTCCAACTTGAGGTAGATATCAATATGAGAGCAGTAAGCAGATGCTTTAAAAAAGACATGGTCCATAATGATATCTTCGATGGCATCGTAAATCATGTGCTTACTGGCTCCCTTCAATTGCTTGGAAAAGTGCTTTGATATTATTACTTCCAAAGCTGTGACATCCTGCACGCTCAATTATTTCAAAAAATAAGGTAGGCCTTTCAGTCGTGGTTTTGGAAAATACTTGATATAAAAAGCCCTCTTCGGTTTTATCGATTAAAATCTCATATCCTTGAAGAAGTTCAAAGGGGTAGGTGCATGTTTTGAGATTATTTTTTTGTATGTCGTAATAGCTTTTGGGAATGGCTAAGAATTCAAGACCAGTATGACGCAGCATTTGAACTGATGAAATAATGCTAGGGGTAGAAAAAGCAATATGTTGAATACCTGGCCCACGAAATGCCTCTAGATAAGAGGTAACTTGAGATGGCGTGTTAGCATCAATAGGCGTTACAAAAACAAGCTTAATTTGTTTGTTTTTAGAGACTAAAGCACATGAGTTCATACCACTTTGTGGGGTGACTAAGTACTCTTTATGTAATACATCAAATTGGTATTTATTTTGGTAATAGCTTATCCAGTATGTAAACTCTTCTGGATAAACACAGATGGCCAAATGATCAATGTGTGTTAGGGCAGTTTTTTTAGGAGGATCTTCTTGGTTTTGTATAGGAATAAAGTGTGGGGGTAAGTCACTTTGTTTGGATGTTTTAGGAATAAAAGTATGTGTGATGTCACCGAAGACCTGGATGACGTTCTGAGTGTAGTGACTGGTGAGAAATGCAACATTTTTTACCCCATCGCCGTGAATGCGAATAAAATTTGCTACTTCACTTTCAGGGTGCTTGGGAGCAGTTAGTATCAACCGAATTGCATTGAGTTGAATGAGGATGGATGAAGCATCTTTATGATTCAAATAAGCAATTGGCCTAAAGTTGAAGTGTGTTTGATAAAAATGAAGTGATTTTTTTAGGTTTGCAACGTACAGTTCAATATGGTCTATAGCATCCATGTTTTACACCTGATTTAATAAAGTTTTCCCGACAGCTTTAATTTCTTCTATGGAACTACACCCGCATAGCAGCATCGTTTCTTTAAGTTCATCCTGGTAAATCTGTAGGAGTGTTTGAACGCCGCGTGCACCATCTGCCGCGAGTGCCCATAGTACAGGCCTGCCAATCATAATACCATCGGCGCCCAGGGCGAGTGCCTTAAAAATATCCGTGCCACGTCTGAATCCACCATCAATAAGTATCGGGAGTTTTTGTTGGATAGCATCTGAAATGTCGGGAAGTACTTCAAGCGTCGCAGGCATGGAGTCGAGCTGTCTGCCTCCATGATTTGAAACAATGATGCCAGCTGCGCCATACTCCAGCGCAAGGACTGCATCATCTGCACGCATAATACCTTTTAACACAATGGGGAGTGTGGTCTGAGATTGCATCCAGCCAATATCATCCCAGGTGAGATTAGCATCAAATAAAGTGTCTGTGTGGTTTTTAATGCTTGAGCCCGACTGTTGTTGGGTTGAGTTGAAATAACCTTCAGGGAAGTTTTTGGTTTCAATGCTCGCAGGAAGTCTGAACTGGTTTCGAATGTCTTTTTCGCGTTTGCCCATAATCGGTACATCAACAGTTAAAACCAAAGCTTTGAAGCCAGCCTGTTCTGCGCGCTGGATGAGGTCCTTTGTGAGTACCCGGTCTTTATGGATATATAATTGAAACCAAAGAGGCGTGCAGGCTTCTGCTGCAACCTCTTCAAGTGCAACAGAGCTCATCGTGCTCAGTGTCATACCCAGCTTAAGTTTGTTGAGTGCCAAGAGCGTTGCGAGCTCACCTAAAGGGTGTGCTAAGCGATGAAAAGCACTCGGGGCAACAAACAGTGGGTATGGAAAAGTATGATTGAGTAGCGTGATATTTGTTTTTGTTTTTGTGCACCCTCGAAGTACTCTAGGAATAATACGATATTTTTTAAACACTTCTCTGTTATGACGTAACGTCTCTTCGTCGTATGCGCCAGCTGCAATGTAATCATAAATTGCAGAGGGTAGTTTTTTTTGCGCTTCCCTCTCGAAGTCGTGCGTGTTGAGAAACGACATGTGACTGAACAGCCTTGTAAAAAAAAGTAAAATATAGCAGCTTGTCTTGGGAACTTGTAGTAAGATGCCTGAAAAGGGAACGAATGGAAGAGTAAGCATGGAGCGTGATATTTCTTTTTTGCAGAAACTATATTTGAAGTTGCCCGTGATAGTATTTGATGTATTAGCGATTCCAATTGCGTGGTTTGTTGCCTCCGGCTTTACCTTCGATGCTCATGCTTTTTTTCCAGATTGGAAGCCTTTATTGGGCCTGACCATTATTCAAGTTGCAAGTTACTATGGTTTTCGAGTGTATCGCGGGTTATGGCGCTTTTCATCGCTTAGCGATGTGGGGCGCATCTTAAAATCTGTGTTAGCCGCGACGTTCATTGCTTTTCCTGTGTTTTATACACTTTCTTGGTTTCAAGTCATCTCACCGGCTATTTTGCCTTTGTATGGATTGTTTCTTACCGGCCTTTTGTGCGGTGGTCGGCTTGCTTTACGCTATCATTGGGATAGACGCGGAAAGCATCAAGCACTTTCTAATGAGGTAACGCGTGTTCTAGTGGTGGGGGCTGGGAGTGCTGGAGAGAGCTTGGTGCGAGAGATGAAACGCACAGGAGAATACCTACCTGTTGGGTTAATTGATGATGGTCGTAAAAAGCGTGGTCTTGAAGTGCATGGTGTAAGAGTCCTTGGTACAACACCACAATTACCCGAGCTCGTAGTACAAACTCAGGCAAACTTAATTGTCATTGCGATTCCTTCTGCAGGAGGGGCTGATATGCGGCGCATTGTAAGTTACTGTGAACATGCACGTATTCCGTTTCGAACCTTGCCAAGCCTTGAAGAAATGACTTCAGGCCATGTCGAAATTAACACTATCAAGAACGTGAAAATTGAAGACTTGTTGGGACGAGACCAAGTGACTCTTGAGTGGGCTAAAATTGAGGCTGGCATTCAAAATAAAACGGTTTTGGTGACCGGTGCTGGTGGCTCTATTGGCTCAGAGTTATGCCGACAGATTGCGATGCTAAGTCCACAAAGACTGATTGTGCTTGATAACAGCGAGGCGAATCTATACCACGTTGAACATGAGCTCCATGTTAATTTCCCTGAAGTACCTGTCAATACAGCTTTAGTGAGTGTGGTCGACGCAATAGCCGTTAAAGCAGTGTTTGACCGCTTTAAACCTCAGGTTGTTTTTCACGCAGCAGCTTACAAACATGTACCGATGCTTGAGCATCAAACCCGAGTTGCTGTGCGAAATAATGTGTTGGGAACACGTATTGTTGCTGAGGCGAGTGTTGCTGTAGATGCTGAGAAGTTTATCCTCATTTCGACAGATAAAGCGGTGAATCCAACCAACGTGATGGGTACCACCAAACGGGTTGCCGAAATTTACTGTCAGAATATCAATGAGCGAGTGAGCACACAATTTGTGACGGTTCGCTTTGGTAACGTCTTGGGCTCGGTTGGTAGTGTGGTGCCACTGTTTCAAAAGCAACTTAAAGCAGGTGGACCGCTGACCGTGACGCACCCAGATATTCAGCGTTATTTCATGACCATTCCCGAGGCAAGTCAGTTGATTTTGCAAGCCATGGCAAATGGTTATGGAGGGGAGATTTTTGTGTTGGATATGGGTGACCCCATCAAAATCACGTATTTGGCAGAACAAATGATTCGACTCGCAGGTAAAGAACCAGGCGTAGATATCCAAATTCAATATACAGGCTTAAGACCAGGAGAAAAGCTGTTTGAAGAGCTTTTCCATCCATCAGAGCAGCTGGTACAAACCGAGCATGAAAAACTGTTTAAAGCGCGGTTTAGAGCAATAAACTGGGATGATTTAATGGAAGCCTTTAACCTGCTGCAAACAGCTTGTAATACCCATGAGAACGAGGAAATCATCGTATTACTTAAAAACTTAGTTCCTGAGTTTCAAACGGAGAGCGCTGAAGTCGCCTAACTGACAATGCATGCAAGGAAGCGTGGTTTTTCATTTACAGAAGTTTTAGTGTCACTTGTGTTAATTGCGAGCGCTTCTCTTTTGATTTTAAAAAAGCAAGTAGAGCTTGAACGCATTCTGCACGATACAGAGCTTGTTGGTTTGTCTGAGGTGCGCGGATGAGGCGCATGCAGCAAGGCTTTAGTTTGGCTGAGCTTTTGGTTTGTTTTGCGCTTTCTATGCTTTTGATTGCTGTATTAATTCAACACGTGCTGTCAGTGAGTCGAGCATATCGCCATATTCACGATGTATGGGATGAAGCAGCAGAATTACAGTGGGTATTTGATGTGATAAAGGCCCGGGTTCGCCATGCAGGATTTACCCCATGCCGAAGCCTGAGTGATTTACAAACCATAGATACAAGGGAAACGCCTGAGTTACTGCAATCGCTTGAAGTGCAAGCAGGTGTCAAGCTTTTGATTCGCAAAATGCATGAATCTCGGTTTGGACTAGCACGTAGACTAACCCCAGATACCCTACGGATGCGTGAACTGAGCTTAAAACCTGATAGAGCCGTGATAATTGCTGATTGCCAGCATGCAGAAGTTCATGATGTGGCGCGTCTTTATCAAAGCCCGCATGGGCTTTTAATTCAATTGAAAAAGCCATTGGTTTTTGACTATTCACCAGAGATGTACGTGGGTGAATGGGTTTCTGAAGCTTTCTTCTTTCGGCCAGCAAAAGGGTTATTGATTAAGCAGCAAAGAGTCGATTGGATAGCACGAGCGCAAAGGATTCAGTTTCGTCTTGAGTATCACGCGAATTATTCAAAAGTACTGTTAAACTGGACGTCTAAGCTGGGCAAGCAGTACAAATTAGAGGTAAGGGCACGAATGTGATAAAAAACAGCGGCATGATATTGCTCACAACCATCATGATTTTAGGTTTGTTGGCAGTTATGCTTTTTTCGATGCAGCGATCTGTATGGTTGTATACCAAGCAGCGGCATAAAATTTTTGAGACTCATCAGGCATTTGAAGCTTTGGAACAAATGGCACTCATAAAGCCTGAACCAACGAAGCTGTGTTTGAGTTATGTACTGGATGTGAATTATGCCGAGAGCCAGTTGAAAGCAGGACAAGGTTGCCTTTTAACACGTGACAATGTGCAGTACCGTTACTGGGTGAATGAGCTAGGTTACCCAGATAAACAAGAAGTCTTAGCAATTAGTCGAGTGTTTACCCCAAGCATGCGTTTGGTGATTCGCTTTGCAAAAGCAAAGGAGGTGATGAGTTGGCGCTATCTTGTAGATTAATCCACGATTCATCTGTATCATGTTGGAGCATATTTTTGTTTTTATATCGAGAATTAGGAGTTGTTCATGTGCGCAAAACACCAAGATAAAAAGCGGCCGTTTTGGTTAAGCGTGCCTGTGCTTTATGCGCTCATGATATTGCTTGGTATCTTAAGTGGTTTTTCAGACATCGGACCATTAAAGGCAACTGGGCTTTTTGTGGCCGATGTATTTATTCGAATCTTTAAATGCATCAGCCTACCCATCATCGCTTTATCAATTATTGTAACGCTTGCACATTACCGATCGGAAGGTATCATGAGGCGCGTGTGGCGCCGCACCATGTGCTATACGCTTGGCACTACATTAGTTGCTGCAACAATTAGCTTTTTGTTGTATTTATTCATTCAACCAAGCCTTGTGACTGCTGCAGGTGATGTGGCGCAGGACTTGCCCACTACAGGTGTTGGTTACTTAAGTCATATTTCTCACTTAATTCCTGAAAATGTGTTTGCCCCATTTTTAGAAAACCAAGTGTTGAGTGTGCTTTTCTTAAGTATTGTCATTGGGGTTGCGATTCGCTCGATTCCCAGTGAAGAGCCTCGGCAAACCATTACCCACTTTTTCTCAGGTGCGCATGGCATGATGATGGTGATTACGCGCTGGGTGATTTTAATTATTCCTATTGGGCTTTATGGGTTTATTACTTCGACGGTAATTCAAGTACGAAGTGGAGCAGACCTTAAAGGCATCGGTGAGTATTTGCTGATTGTGGTGCTTGCTAATGTGATTCAAGGGTTTGTAATATTACCGCTATGGCTGAAATTCCAGGGCATTCGACCATTTTTCACTTTAAGACGTATGATGCCTGCTTTATCGCTGGCCTTTTTTTCTAAGTCTTCGGTGGGTACGTTGCCTGTGACCATGGATACTATGGAGCAAAAGTTAGGGGTTCAGCCTGAGTTGAGCCGATTTGTCTTACCGCTTTGCACCAGTATCAATATGAATGGCTGTGCGGCATTTATTTTCACAACCGTGGTTTACTTAATGCAAAACCACGGTATTCATTTATCAATACCTGCGATGGCACTTTGGATTGTGGTTGCAACGGTTGCAGCGATTGGAAATGCAGGTATTCCAATGGGGTGTTTTTTCTTAAGTGCGAGTTTACTTGCAAGTATGAATGTGCCGATTACGCTGATGGGGATTATCCTGCCTTTTTATAGCTTGATTGATATGCTTGAAACAGCACTGAACGTATGGTCAGACTCCTGTGTGACGCGCGTTGTAGATGAGCATGTGGCAGATGCTGCGGAGGTTGAACCAAATCCCGCATGAGAAATGAGTTACCACACCATATTGGTGCCTTTGTTTGGCACTATCTGCGTCATGAAAAAAGGTACTTAGCGGGCTTTTTGTTGGTGGCTGTGGTGTGGGCAGTTGAAATGTCTTTAAGCCCATATCTGATGAAAGTGATTATCGATACGGTCGTTCGAGAGGCACATGATACTGAGAAATTATTTCATGTCATTATTGTACCCATCGCACTTTATGCCTCAATGTCTGTGTTGCTGAATATAAACTTTAGATTGTATAACTATGTGAATTTAAAATTTATACCTAGGCTGAATGCAACGATTCATCAAGATGTTTTTTCCTATCTCATGCGACATTCTTATGCCTTTTTTCAAGATCAACTGGTAGGTGGTTTAAACCGCAAAATTATTGATTTAGTGGTGAATGTTGAGATGATTATCTCAATCCCCAATGAGTGGTTTATTTCAAGAACACTTGCAGCACTGGTTGCCAGTGTCACGTTGTTCCAAGTGGTACATCCTATTTTTGGCATTATCTTGTTGGTGTGGGGTATTTTATTTGTTGCCTACTCTTATCATACCTCTAAGTATGCGGAAGTGCTTTCTAAAAAAACTTCAGAAGCCTTTTCAAGCATGGATGGCTCAACTGCCGATGCGCTTGCCAATGTACTCAGTGTAAAGTTGTTTGATAACGTCCAGCAACAGGTAGCACATATTGCTAAAAAGCTTAATATCCTTGTTGATTGTGATCTTGGTTTCCGTTGGTATAACTTAAAAATTAGTTTTTTCCAAGGACTTGGTGTCACCATCTTGATGACTTCAATGCTGGTTGCACTATTGCATGGTTTAAAGCATAGTTTTGTGACGGCGGGGGACTTTGCTTTAGTTTTGATGTTGTCAGGCGCTTTTACTGGCGCTGTGTATGCGCTTGGCGAGCAGCTGCAACGCTTTTCTAAAGTGAAAGGGACCTGCAATCAAGCACTGACGTTACTTGCCATTCCTCATGCCATAAAAGATGCACCCGATGCAGTTCCTCTTAAAGTGACAGAAGGCGCACTTGCCTTTGAAAAGGTCCGATTCGCTTACGAAGGGCAAAAGGCAATTTTTGAAGACCTAAATGTGCGAATTAAACCGGGCGAGAAGGTGGGGTTAGTCGGCTACTCAGGAGCAGGTAAATCAACATTTATTAAGCTGATTCTGCGGCTTTTAGAGATAGAGTCAGGCGATATCTTAATTGATGATCAAGCTATTAAGGGTGTCACTATCAGCTCGCTTCGTAGCCAAATTGGTACTATTCCACAAGAGCCAGAGTTATTCCATCAAAGTGTTTTGGATAACATTCGATTTGCACGACCTGAAGCGTCTGATGATGAAGTGATTGCAGCTGCCAAGCAAGCCAGATGTCATGATTTCATTATGGCGCTTCCGAAGCAGTATGAATCTATGGTCGGTGAGAAAGGCGTTAAATTATCTGGTGGGCAGAAGCAGCGCGTGGCAATTGCAAGGGCTTTTCTCAAAAATGCACCTATCTTACTTTTAGATGAGGCAACTTCGTCGCTTGATTCAGTGACTGAGCGAGACATTCATGCAGCTTTGCATGATGTCATGGAAAACAAAACCACCTTAGTGATTGCACATCGTTTAGCAACGCTTAAAGATATGGATAGAATTTTGGTATTTGAAGAGGGTAAAATTTGTGAAGATGGCTCTTTAAGTACATTATTGAGTGATAAAAGTAGTATTTTTTATAAGCTTTGGCAGATGCAGTCAGAAGGGTTTATTTCTGATATTGAGGGTTGTTAAATAGTGGGGTGTGTTGACATTTGCTCTACATCCCTCGCCAAAGCTACGTTCCGCGACTTGTTCGCGGAATCCATGGGCCCCGTGGACAAGCCACGGGGTGTAGGCGGTGGGATGAATTGTAAACAGCTCTTAGACGGATAGCATTGACACCTGTAACGTTATGGGTTGTAAAGTAAGTATGCGACATGTCAATTATCTTGATTATCATTGAGGAGGTGTTCAATGTTTAACCCTGTGCACCCAGGTGAAGTGATTCGTGAGCTTTGCCTAGAGCCACTTAATCTAACAGTGACAGAGGCAGCGAAGGGGCTCGGAGTTACACGTAAAACTTTATCCGAGTTATTGAATGGACACTCAAGAATTAGTCCAGAAATGGCGATTCGTCTTAGTATTGCATTTAATACTTCGGCAGAAAGTTGGATGAACCAGCAAGCAAAATATGATTTATGGCTTGCGGAAAAAAAGCGCTCGAAGCTAAGAGTCATTAACCTGATTGATAAGCATGCAGCCTAGGCGAACAGAGGCAATTCCAAGACTATGTTCACTCGACGTATTTCGCGGCATTACCATTGTTTTAATGATTATTGTCAACAGCCCAGGTAACTCCAAGCCATATGGTTGGCTGGTACACTCGGCTTGGGACGGATGTACTTTAGCGGATATTGTTTTTCCTTTTTTTATTATTATCGTTGGTATTTCAGCGGTCATTGCCTTATCTAACTTACAAGCAAAAGGACTTTCTTCTTCACAAATTCTTGAGAAAGTTCTATGGCGTAGCGCGACCATTTTTTTGCTTGGTTTACTTTTAAATGCATTTCCTCATCATCTGTGGGATTTATCTGGCTTGCGCTTTATGGGGGTTTTGCAGCGAATTGCGATTTGCTATTTCGTTTCAGCTCTTTTATTTTTAACAACTAGTAAGCGAACACAAGTCTGTATTGCTTGGGGATTACTGCTTGGCTATGCCTTTACTCCACTGATGCTATCAGGCGACTTAGTCGGCTATATCGATAGGTTATTTTTATCGCCCAATCATTTATATACCCCTAAGTTTGATCCCGAAGGTTTGCTCAGCACTTTACCAGCGATTGCATCTGTATTGTTTGGTAATTTAATTGGATTTCAGTTGATTTCAAGCCAAAGCAAAAAGCAAAAGCTATGCTGGTCGTTTGTTTCAGGTATGTTGTTGGCTTTGCTTGGGTGGCGCCTAAACGTATTATTACCGATTAATAAATCCCTTTGGTCTAGTTCTTATGTATTGTGGACTACGGGTATTTTTCTTTTAAGTTTTGGCTTGGTTTATGCACTGATTGAACTGAAAGGGTGGGAGAGGTGGTCTAAATTTTTTAACTTGTTTGGACGGCATGCACTTTTGGTTTATCTGTTGCATGTGTTTTTTTTAAAAGTGCAAGCGATGATTCGAGTGTATGATGCATCACATGAACTGGTGTCTTTGCGGGTATACATAACTAACAAGCTGTTTGGCTTTCTAGAGCCACCGAATGCTGCACTGTGTTATGCAGTGGGCTATATGTTGCTTTGGCTTTTGGTACTGCTAGGAGTAGATAAATGGAAAGGGAAGGCCGCTTCATCCAAAAGAGGAATTCATGGACCCCGTGGCTCGTCCCACGGGGCGTAGGTTTTTTTTGGGGGGGGAGGTTGCCGACACACTAGACCTCATTATTTTTGTTATAGATTGTGCCAGTGATTCCAGCAAGAAATGTTATGACACAAATACCAAGATAAACCATAAGAGGCGTAAACCCACCCCAGGCAGCCTGTGTTGGAGCATAGTGAGCTGCGGTGCCATGAATTTCTAAAGCGCCGATGGCATAAGCAAGAGGAATGACTAAAAGCATGGTAAGCCCGAGTCCACGAGCTTTAAAGGCCATCAGTATGAGCATCACGCCGGTGATGAAATTTGAGACACCGAACGCGCCTAATAGGCGTAGTAAATCGGCAGCTTGGGGGGTTGCTAAGTTGAGCTTTGCAATATGGAGTGCAGAATATTCTAACTTTAGGGTATGCATGACACCACGCAGTATGTCATAGCAGCCAAGAAGAAAGGTGACAACCGACACAAATAAAGGGACGTATGTCTCTCTGCTTTTCATATATACTCTCCCTGTTTAATCGACTAATAAGCGCTTTGTGACCTCATAATAAATAGTACTTAATGTTTGCAGATCTTCCAAGCTCACTGTTTCATTGACCTGGTGAATCGTTTTATTGATGGGGCCAAGCTCAACCACTTCAACGCCAAATGGCGCAATGAAGCGTGCATCTGAGGTGCCACCACTGGTGGACAGCTCAGGGGTGATTTTGGTTTGTGTCTCAATGGCAGCTACACACGCATCCACGAGAGCCCCAGATGATGTAATAAAAGGTTCACCATTAATACGCCAAGTGGCTTCGGGTTGCAATTGATGTTGCTTAAAAATAGATTCAATGCCCGCCATCAATTTTTCTGAAGTTTGCTCGGTTGAAAAGCGAACATTAAGTTGCAGGGTAAGCTCCCCTGGGATGACATTGTTGGCTTCTCCGCCCGACTCAATGTGGGTGATTTGCAGTGTGCTAGGCGGAAAATGTTCGTTGCCTGTATCCCAAGTATGCTGCACCAGCTCACTTAGTGCAGGGGCGAGAGTATGAATAGGATTTTCAGCAAGGTGAGGGTAGGCAACGTGGCCTTGCTTGCCTTTAAAAATAAAATGCCCAGTGAGGGAGCCTCTGCGACCAATTTTGAGAGTATCTCCAAGCTTGGTGTGGCTTGTTGGCTCACCTACAATACAATAGGTTGGTTTGATGTCTCGCTTGGAGAGTTCTTCCATCACATGGGGTGTGCCTTTATCAAAGTCATCGCCTTCTTCGCCACTGGTAATCAAAAATCCAAGGCTGCCATGAAACTTAGGATGCTCTTTTAAGAAGCGCTCTGCTGCTATGAGCATGGCCGCTAAGCTTCCTTTCATATCAGCAGTCCCTCGGCCAAATGCGTGATTGTTCTCAATATGTAGTTCAAAAGGGTTACTGTTCCACTGGCTTAAGTTGCCTGTAGGAACCACATCAGTATGTCCTGCAAATACCAGTAAGGGTTCAGCATCTCCAACTCGTGCAAAAAAGTTAGAGACAGGTGCATTATCAAAGCGCTCACAACTAAAGCCTAATGCTTCAAGCTGTTCGATGAAGTAATCTTGGCAACCGGCATCACTAGGCGTAATGGATTTGAAAGCAATGAGCTCGCTTAGGAGTGCTCTTAAGTCTAACATGTGGTGTTATCTCGCAAGAGTTCGTTAATACCCACTTTAGAGCGAGTTTTCTCATCCACTTGCTTAATAATAACCGCGCAAGCAAGACTATGACTGCCATCTTGACTGGGTAGACTACCTGGCACGACAACAGAGCCCGCGGGGACACGGCCGAGTGTAATCTCACCGGTTTGTCGGTTGTAAATCTTGGTGCTTTGGCCAATAAAAACACCCATTGAAATGACAGAGTTACGCTCCACAATCACGCCTTCTACAATTTCAGAGCGAGCCCCAATAAAGCAGTTATCTTCGATAATGGTTGGTTCGGCTTGTAAGGGTTCTAAGACGCCACCAATCCCAGCGCCTCCTGAGAGATGAACCTTTTTTCCGATTTGTGCGCATGAGCCAACGGTTGCCCAAGTATCAATCATAGCCCCTTCATCGACATAGGCACCGATGTTGATGTAAGACGGCATTAAAATCGTATTTTTACCGACAAAGCTGCCGCGCCTTGCAACGGCGTCAGGGACCACACGGACACCTTGTGCACGAAACGCCTCAGCTGAGGTATTGGCGAATTTGAGTGGGAGTTTGTCGTAAAAGTTTGTATGTGTGCCTGTAATGACTTGATTCTCATAACACCTGAAAGACAATAAAATCGCTTTCTTAATCCAAGCATTAACGACCCAGCCTCCGTCTTTGGGTTCAGCAACACGAATTTTACCTTGGTCGAGCTGCTCAAATACATGTTCTAGTGCATCGCGTAATTCTTGTGGCGCGTCTTTTGCAGATACGGTATCGCGGATATCAAAGTAATGGTTAATTCTTTCTTCTAACATCGAGTATTCCTATAGTTTCTTTTAAGGTTGTAATGCTTGCTCTAAATCGGCTTTTAAATCATCTAGGTGCTCAATTCCAACGGATAGTCGGATGAGGCCGTCATGAATGCCAAGGGCTTCGCGTTTTTCGGGGGGAATCGAGGCATGCGTCATAATCGCTGGGTGTTCAATTAAACTCTCAACGCCCCCTAAGCTTTCAGCAAGGGTAAAGAGCTTACAGCGCTCAAGCATGGATTGTGCAGTACTTAACCCGCCTTTAACCACCATCGAAATCATGCCACCAAAGGCGTGCATTTGCTCCGTTGCAAGTGCGTGTTGGGGGTGGCTGGTAAGGCCTGGATAAATAACACTTTCAACGCGTGGGTGCTCACTTAGCCAATCAGCAAGTGCTACGGCATTTTCACAGTGTCTTTGCATGCGAAGGGAAAGTGTTTTTAAGCTTCTGAGCACTAGAAAGCTATCAAAGGGGGCGGCAACAGCGCCACATGAGTTTTGTAAAAAACCGAGTTGTTCTGCAAGGCTTGGATTGTCACCAACGACGACGACGCCATTAACGACATCTGAATGGCCATTTAAATATTTGGTGGCTGAATGCACGACAATATCAATACCGGCCTCAAGGGGGCGTTGAATCCAAGGGGTTGCAAAGGTATTGTCGGCGACAGTGATTAAGTTGTGCCGTTTACCAAGCTCTGCAATTTTCTTTAAATCAACTAGTTTTAATAGTGGGTTAGAGGGGGTTTCCAGCCAAATCATACGTGTATTCGGTTGAATGGCTTGCTCTATCGCATCGATGTCAGTCATATCGATGAACGAGAAGTTTAACTGATTCGTTCGTGTTTTGACTTTGTCGAATAAGCGATAGGTGCCTCCGTATAAATCATCCAAAGCTAAAACGTGTTCCCCTGCATCCAGTAAGTCAACAATTGTATTAATCGCTGCCATCCCAGAAGCAAAGGCAAATCCATGCATGCCTGATTCCAAATCTGCAATACAGGCTTCATAGGCATCTCGGGTTGGGTTTTGGGTGCGTGAATATTCATAGCCAAGATGTTCGCCTGGTGCTTTTTGTGCATAGGTCGAGGTGGCATAGATAGGCGTCATAACTGCCCCCGTTGTGGCACAAGGTGCTTGACCTGCATGAATCGCGCGTGTATCAAAGTGTGTTTTAGACATGATTTCTTGGGCGTGAATAAACTTGGAAGTTATTATGGCATGGATAAACCCCCTGAACCAGTTCGTGTTAAACTATGTAGATTAGAGCGGTCTTAGAGCCTAACTGGGAGTTTTAAGCACTCATGAAGCTTGTCGAGAAATTAAAAAACGATTACTTGAAAATACTGGCCGGTCTTTTGGTTGTGTGCATTGTATTGGAGTGGTTTAGTGGCGTTCGAGCAAGCTTGTCTATTGAGCAAAGGACCACGCCCAAAGTGCCACCAGCGATTAAAAAAGTAGCCCCCCCTAAAGAAGAAAAAAACCATATTTCGGTTAAGGTAGAACTCTTTGGGGATTATGTGCCAAGTGGTGTGGATGCAGCAGGCGTGAAACGCTCGTCTTTGAATGTTACGGTGGTTGGTATTTTCTTCGATCCCAATGAAAAGAGATCGCATGTAATTTTAGAGCTCCCAGGCCACCAGGCGAAAATGTTTCATGTGGGAGATACGGTGCCAGGTGGCGCTGTTATTAAGCGAATTACGCCGGATGGCGTGCTATTCATGCGGGATGGCGCAATGGAAAGTTTAAGTTTGCCGAAAAATGAATTATTCTTCTCTCCCCCTGAGAAGGCTCTTAAACATGAATCATGAATAAGGTGTAGCATGCGACTGATTGTGAAGTTAAAGTGGTTAAGCGCGGGACTAGTATTATTAGGTTTAAGTTCATGTGCCATGAGTTCATTAAATCTGCGAGAAGGGATTTATAACTTTAAGCAGCAAAATTATAGAACGGCTTTTGTTCGCTTAATGCCTGAAGCTGAGAAAGGCAACCCGGATGCGCAATATGCCATTGGTTATATGTATTATTATGGCGAAGGTGTGGTTGAAGACAAAAAGAAAGCGGCCAAGTGGATTAACAAAGCAGCCAAAGCCGGCCAAAAAGATGCGATTGATGCAGCTAAGTTATTGTGGCAGGAAGAGCGGCATCCATTTTAATAAACTGCTCAATAATCATTTGAATGGGCTTCGCAAGCCCATACTCCCCCAGTTGTTCTATATGAACCCAGCGGCCATTTTTCGGTAATATTTGTTGTGTAAGATGTGCCTGCACACCGAGTGCCCGTGGATAGAGCTGTAATTTGAAATGAGTGAAGATATGCTCGAGATAGGGCAGAGGGTAGTTAGTATATACTTGCAGGCCATGGGTTTGTTCAACATAGCTGATGGCGCAACTGCTTTTCTCGAGGCTTGGCAAGCTCCACAGTCCACCCCATATGCCTTTGGCAGGACGTTTTTCTAGGTAAATAGTCGCTTGATGCTTATCATGCAGCAAAATAAACTGTGCTTCTTTGGTTGGTCGAGTTTTTTTCGGAGGCTTCTCTGGGTATTGTGCCACCAAATTTTCGCGATGGGCAAGGCAGTGGTTTTGCACTGGACACTGGGGGCAACTCGGATTTTTAGGGGTGCAAACAAGTGCGCCTAAATCCATAATCGCTTGAGTGTAGTCAGCAGCTTGTGTTTGCGGTAGGCAGTTTTCTGCATGTTGCTTAAATATTTTTTTAGTGGTGGTTTGCTCTGGGTTGCCTGCAATTAAAAAATATCGACTTAAAATTCGCTTCACATTACCATCTAAAATGGCTGCGGGTTGGTTAAAAGCAAGTGAAAGAATCGCTGCCGCAGTGGATTCACCAATTCCTGGCAGACTTACCAATTGTTTAAAGTCACTTGGCATACAGCTCTGCATTTCCTGCACGATGATTTGGGCGGCTTTCTGTAAGTTACGTCCACGACTGTAGTACCCAAGGCCTGCCCAGTGCGCGAGTATTTCATCTTCGCTGGCCTTTGCAAGTGCTTCAAGTGTTGGAAAGCGTGTGATGAAGCGCTCAAAGTAGGGGATGACGGTTTTCACTTGTGTTTGTTGCAGCATCACCTCTGAAACCCAAACATGATACGGTGTGCGAGGATTTTGCCAGGGTAAATTTTTGCGACCATTTTTATCAAACCAAGCTAAGAGCTTGGTCGTAAAGGCAAGGTTACTCTGTGGTTGTTTGGGTTGGGGCATACTTAAACTTTTTAATATGTTTTTTTAATTTTTTAAGGGGTTTAACGAGCGCCTTAGGCAGTACATTATTTGAAATCATATGTCGAATCAGTCGTTTATCAGCGCTTAGTACGGGGTTTTGTAGCGTACCGGTTACACGCAGTGGGAAGCTATTGCCAAGAAAGGCTTGCACAGCCTTCATGGTTTTATCTTTCGTAGTGATGTGGGCTGTGACGTGTGCTTGAATGGCATCTGTTTCTAGATTGAGTGTGCCATGCCCTTTCAGGTTTAGCTTTTTAGTTTCAAGCAACAAACTGTAGTCGAGTGTACCATCTCCCTTAGCGTGATATTGAAAGTTTGCCAATTGAAAAGGGGTGTCGCCCGAGTAGCTATTTAAGTTCCAAGGCTTCAAATTATCTAGGCTTTGTTGAATAAGCTCGAGATTTTCGGTAGCGATATTATGAATAGTTTTGGTTGCTTCTTTGGTAATGGCTGGAATATTAATGTATGCCAGTGCGCCATTGCGTACGGTAAAGCTTCCTGTCACTTCCATTTTTCGGCGCCACTCAGGGAGACTGAGTTTTGCATTGGCATGGAGTGAAAAATCGAGCGTTCCACTTAAACGCGAGGGACGTACGTCTAAAACGTGCTTAAAGACTGGCTCAGCATTTAAGCCGGTACCAGTTTGACTGAGCTTTAGTTCATGTGTATCGAATTGATACGCCAGTTTCCCGACAGACTCACCATTGTAGAGTGAGAGAGTGAGTGGGTTTAATTCCAATTTGCCTTGGCGGTAGAAAACATGCGCGTTGGCTGAAGTGATGTTATATTCACCGGCATGGAAGTTTTGTAGGGTCGTTTGTCCATCAAGCTCTATATTTTCCAGCTGTGTGCTTTCAGTATCTAGTGGCGGTAGCTTAATTAAGCCTTTATAGCTTAGGGTGCCTTGCAAGTTAAATTGGCCTGTAGGGTTTTCAAGTGTTGCTTTGAGTTGAATTGGAAATTGTTCTCGGTGATCTTCAGGTAGTTTTGCTTCAAGCCGAACTTGATTCAAAAGCACCTGTTCGCCCTTGTTAGAAAAAATAATTTTTCCGTTGGTGAGTAAAAGCGACTTGAGTGCAATACGAGTTGGGATGAAAATTTTAGATTTTGTGGCTTTCTTCTTTTCGGGCTTTGGTGGCGGTGTCACTTTGTTGCCATCGCGGTTAATGCGCAAGGTAAAGCCATCCAGGATGAGCTTATCAAACACTAACTTTCCATGGAAAATCGGGATGATTTTGACGTGAAAAAGTAAGTTTTCTACTTGTAGTGCGTAGTCTTCATTGGTTTTTTCAACACTGCCGATACGTACTTTTGTAACGTGTAAGCCAAATCTTGGGAAAATACGCCAATTGATTCTACCATCAATTGCACTGTCCTGGTGGGTGAGGGTACTGAGTTGTTTTTTCGCGAGTAACCTGATGCTGTCAGGCTGCACAAAGAAAGTAACAGCCCAGAGGGCTGTTATGGTTGTAACAAAGAGTAGTAAAACGATGAGTAAAGCTTTTCTTATAAATTTCATAAAGACCTGAGCTCTTCACCGTTTGTGCTCGAGGGGAACCCCCTCGAATTCGGCGAAAGTTTATGCTGCTAATGCTTTAATTTTAGCACTTAATCTGCTTTTTACACGAGCTGCTTTATTCTTATGGATTAAGCCTTTAGCCATTGCTTTATCGATAACGGGCTGTGCTTTGCTATAAGCTTCACGTGCAGCTTCAGGATTACCGGCTTGAACGGCCTTTAAAACGTTCTTCACATAGGTGCGGTACATAGAGCGAGCACTCGCATTGTGCGCGCGACGCTTGGTGTTTTGCTTTGCACGTTTGATAGCTGACTTAATATTTGCCACGTTGTTTCTCCAGAAACTCAAAAAATCAAAGACGCGTATAATGCCTAAAGTCAGGAAACTTGTCAATTGTTGTGTTCAACTACTTATAGGTTGAGATCCGTATTAATTTCTCACTATCTCTGGTAGAATACCCCTCTCTTTTTTAGAGCTTTGCGTCTAGGAACAGGGAGCAGCTACTTGAACACGAAGAGTCTGAGGTTTTGGGTGAGTAAAAACAGTCGTATTAGCAGAGTCATGCAACCCTGGCTTGTCTGCCTTTCTGCATCATTGTTTTTCTTCTACCAATTTATCCAAGGCAACATGTTTGCCTCCATTGCCGATCACGTGATGCGTGACTTTGGCATTGAGGCAAACAGGCTGATGTATCTATCCAGTGTTTACTACTTAGCAAACGTCGTATTTTTGTTGGCGGCAGGGCTTTTGCTCGACAGATTTTCTATTAAAAAAACGCTTGTGTTGTCTATGCTTTGTTGCATGCTGAGCACGTTCGTACTGGCCTATACAACGAACTATTCGCTTGCTTTGTTCTGTCGTTTTATCTCAGGCGTTACCAGTGCTTTTTGTTTTTTAGGTCCGGTTCGGTTGGCAACGCGTTGGTTTTCACCAAGGCAGATGGCGATGGTGACCGGTGTGATTGTGACGATGGCGATGACAGGTGGCTTAGTGGCTCAATATCCACTAACTCAGCTGGTCTTGCATCTTGGCTGGCGCGGGGCGGTGCTTGATGTTGCATGGCTTGGTCTTTTCATGATGCTCATCATGATGTGGCTGATTCAAGACAAACCAGAAGGTTACGAAGAGCCACAACACGCAACACTGCCTATGAATGAGCTTTGGAAAGGATGCATGAGGACTCAGCCGCTCTTATCAGGGCTTTATACAAGTCTTATGAACTTACCGATTGCTGTCTTGGGCGCTGCAATGGGTAAGTTGTATGTGATGCAACGCTTAAATGTCTCGCAGCCTGAAGCATCCATGGTAAATGGCATGTTGTTTTTAGGAGCGATGCTCGGTGGGCCATTGGTTGGATTTTTTTCTGATAAATTGGGTCGTCGTTTACTGCCCATGAAACTTGGCGCTTTAGTGTCTCTTGGCATTGTGCTTGGCATTTTATATGCCGATGTTTCATTGAATATGATGAACTGTTTATTTTTCTTGCTGGGGCTTACCAGCATGGCGCAAGTGATTAGTTATGCTTTGGTTGCTGAAAGTGCAGTTCCCGTCATGATAGCAACCTTGATGAGTGTGGTTTCTATTTTGACGCAGGGTGGTTACACTGTGTATCAAAACCTATTCAGCTCTATCCTTATGCGAAGTGGGGATGCGCAGATGATAGACGGTACACCAGTTTATTCGATTGATGCTTATCAAACGGCAGCTTTAATTTTGCCGGCAGCTTTTTTGATTTCTTTTGTGCTGGTCTTTTTCTTAAAAGAGACTTTTGCTAAGCCACAACACATAGAGGGCTAATATGTCCAAACTATCGACCCGTGCTTGTGTTTTATTGATGGACTCGCTCGGGATTGGGGCGAGTTTGGATGCGCCTCAGTACGGTGACGAAGGCGCGAATACTTTCGGGCATATCGTCAGCGCTTTTGGACGACCTCTAGACCTTCCAAATTTAACCCGTCTTGGGTTTTATCATGCAGCCCAGTTAAGTTCAGGGGAGTCTTTGATTGATTTGCAAGGTGTGTCTGCTCCTAAAAGTCTGTATGGCTATGCCGTCGAGCAGAGCTTAGGCAAAGATACGCCCAGTGGCCATTGGGAGCTTGCGGGTGTTCCGGTGCGATTTGAATGGGGATATTTCCCTGAAACCAAGCCTTGTTTTCCAGCTAAGCTGATAGAAGCATTTATTGAGCGTGCTCAAATACCAGGGGTTTTGGGCGAAGTACATGCTTCAGGCACTGAAATTATTGAGCGTCTTGGCGAAGCGCATTTAAAAACTTTAAAGCCCATTGTATACACTTCAGCGGATAGCGTTTTCCAGATTGCAGCGCACGAAGAGGCATTTGGCCTGGAGCGCTTATATGAGATTTGTGAAGTTGCACGAGAACTTGTAGATGAATACCATGTTGGGCGAGTAATAGCGCGCCCCTTTGTGGGTACGCCAGGCAGTTTTAACAGAACCAGTAACCGACGGGACTACTCAACACCTCCGCCTAAGAAAACGCTGTTAGATTATTTGAAAGAAGCAGGGCGAGAGGTGATTGCTATTGGTAAAACAGCCGATATTTTTGCTCACTCAGGCCCCACTCAAGTGATTAAAGCCGATGGCAATATGGCCTTGTTCGATGTAACCCTTAAAGCGATGGAAACTGCACCGCCTGGTAGCTTAATCTTTACTAACTTTGTTGATTTTGATTCATCTTATGGCCACAGAAGAGATGTTGCCGGATATGCCGAAGCATTAGAAGCCTTTGATGCGCGTATGCCAGAGCTAGAAGCCCTTTTAAAGCCTGAAGACTGTGTATTGATATCAGCCGATCATGGTTGTGATCCCACGTTTCCCGGGAGCGATCATACCCGAGAGCATGTACCAGCTATTTTATTTGGCCCAAATATTCAGGGGCGCTCAATTGGCCGACGTGAAAGTTTTGCGGATATGGGGCAGACCTTAGCCGAGCATTTAGCACTCGATGCCGATATTGAAGGCACTTCTTTTTTGGGTGATAAGGGGTAGGTCGGTGCATTATGCTTTGGAGTTTTTAGATTATTGCAAAAGCTTATCTTTTACTCTGACCTCTCTTAGAAAAGCGGTACTGCATGTGTTGTGGCAAGCAGACAAACCGCTCAAAGCGTATGATATTTTGGAGCAATTAAAAGAGAATCAGCCTAACTTAACGGCGGCAACAATTTATCGTACCTTAAGTTTTTTTATGTCCTCAGGTATTACACATAAAATTGACTCGATTCAATCATACGTCTTATGTGCTGAAGCATCAGGATGCTCAGAAGTATTGATGGTTTGTTCGTTATGTCACACGGTGCGTGAAGTACATGGTCGAGTAGTTCGAGATGCAGCAACTAGCCTTGCGCATTTAGACGCGTTTCAATTACACCCAACCCCCATTGAACTTCAGGGAGTTTGTAGTCATTGTTCTGATAAGGCAGTATAGGGATTGATTTTTTAAAAATTATCCCCATCTGATCGTTGTTGTTTAATTTTAAACTGGGAGTTAGTTTGGACCAATTTCGCGGAACAACCATATTGTCTGTACGAGACGATAAGCAGGTGGTCATAGGAGGTGATGGCCAGGTCACACAAGGAAGTACTGTTATGAAAGGCAACGCGCGCAAAGTGCGACGCTTGTATCAAGATAAGGTACTGGCAGGTTTTGCTGGTGGAACTGCTGATGCATTTACCTTGTTTGAGCGCTTTGAGCGTAAGCTTGAAATGCATCAAGGGCACTTGGTGCGGGCTGCGGTTGAGCTTGCGAAAGATTGGCGAACTGACAAAATGTTACGTCGCCTGGAAGCGCTTCTTGTCGTTGCCGATGTGAAAGCTTCTTTAATTATCACCGGTAATGGTGATGTGATTGAGCCCGAAACGGGCGGCCTGATGGCCATTGGTTCAGGTGGTCCATTGGCACAAGCCGCGGCACGTGCACTGATGGAAAACACAAAGCTTTCCCCCCTGAAAATTGTTGAGAAGGGCTTAAATATTGCCGCTGATATGTGTGTATATACTAATCAGAATTTGACTATTGAAAAATTGGATGTGAACCATGGCTAGTACTGCTGCAACTGTTGAAACGCCTGAGGTGAAAGTCATTTCAGAGCCTGTAATCACCTCTCGTGCCAATATGACACCACGAGAAATTGTTGAAGAATTAGATCGCTACATCATCGGGCAAGATGATGCCAAGCGTGCGGTTGCAATTGCGCTGCGTAATCGTTGGCGTCGCATGCAAATCGAAGACGAGAGTTTTCGTGCTGAGATTATGCCGAAAAATATCTTAATGATTGGGCCGACAGGGGTTGGTAAAACTGAGATTGCAAGACGACTCGCACGTCTTGCTGATGCGCCATTTATTAAGGTTGAAGCCACTAAATTTACCGAAGTGGGTTATGTAGGTCGTGATGTCGAGTCGATTATTCGAGACTTGGCTGATATAGGCTTTAAGCTTGCCCGTGAAAAAGCCATTAAGAAAGTAGAGCAACAAGCAGAAGATGCAGCTGAAGAGCGCGTACTAGACTGTCTGTTGCCTCCAACTGAAGGAGAGGCACGGCGTGACTCTGCTGCCAGGCAAAAATTCCGTAAGCAATTACGGGAAGGTGCATTAGATGAGCAGCTAATAGAAATCGATGTAGCATCCTCTCCAGTCGGTGTTGAAATTATGGCACCCCCAGGGATGGAAGAAATGACTAATCAATTGCAGTCGATGTTCCAACAAATTGGCTCAGAAAAAGTGAAACGTCGAGAATTACCCATTCACAAGGCAATGAAAGTATTGCGTGAAGAGGAAGCAGCCAAGCTCATTAATGAAGAAGAAATTAAGCTCTATGCGATTGAATCGGTTGAGCAAAATGGTCTGGTCTTTATTGATGAGATTGATAAAGTGGCTAAACGTACCGATCAGAGTGGTGGCGGTGATGTTTCTCGCGAAGGGGTGCAGCGCGACTTACTACCGTTGGTGGAAGGCTCTGCTGTATCTACCAAATATGGCGTGATTAAAACAGACCACATCCTGTTTATTGCCTCAGGTGCTTTTCATGTGGCAAAACCCTCTGATTTAATTGCAGAATTGCAAGGTCGCTTGCCGATTCGAGTGGAGTTGACGGCACTTAGTGTAGAAGACTTCGTACAAATTTTAACAGAGCCATATGCTTCTCTCACCGAGCAGTACTCAGCGTTGATGGCAACTGAAGGTGTTACACTCAGCTTTGATAAGAGTGGTATTCAGCGTATTGCAGAAGTCGCTTGGCAAGTGAATGAGCGTACCGAGAATATTGGTGCAAGACGTTTGTATACGGTCATGGAGCGCCTGCTCGAGACAGTATCGTTTGAGGCAACCGATAAACCGGGTGAGGAAGTCAAAGTAACCAGAGACTACGTGCAGAAGCACTTGGGGACTTTGGTCGAAGATGAAGACTTGGCGCGTTATATCTTATAAGAAGCTTATGGGGTATTTTCTGGTAAAAGCAGGCTGAATACCCCATGCTTTTGTGCGTATGACTACCTACTTACGGCTCGGTCCGCTTGGTTTTTCTTGTTCTATTTGTTTTGATTTTGATCTTTGTGGTTTTTGAGTTTTTTGATCGTAATGATCGGAAATTTCCATTTTCAAATCATTTTTTATTTTTTTTTCTTGAAGTGAAGAGCGTTCTGCCTGGTAGAAGGACTTGAGCAGCTTTAAAAAGCTTATTCCAATGCGTGATAAAATGCTCCCTTTTTCTGATTTTTTTGAGCTCTCATAGGTTTGCCAAATTGTTTCTTCTTTTTGTTTTCTTTGTTCATCAGAGAGTCCTTGTTCTGTGCTGAGCGCATTGAGCTCTTTTTTAGCTTTTCTTAACAGCTCCTCATTAAATCGTACGGGTTTTTTCTGGATATTCTGTATTTCTTTATCGATGCGATTAATCCAACTATCGCTTCTTTTAATTCGCCATTCCAGCCATGCTGATGTAGTAGCAAGCGCTATCGCCTCGATAGGATCTTTCTTTTTTTGATGATTTGTCATGGCACTTAAAATAAGTTCTATTTAATTTTATTTTAGATCATTTGGGAGGGTTTGCAGTTTATGAATAGAATATATAACGGCTCGGGATAATAGTATGGACGTGGGGAGTTAGCGGACGTTTATAATGTTTTATTTTTACCCAGTTTTTTAGCTTCGTAAAGTAACTTATCAGCATATTGAATCAGCTTATCTTTATTTTTAATCTGCGGGTATTCTGAGACGCCTGCGCTAAATGTGACATGAAATCGATTATCTTGGTGAAAATAGGTGAGATGTGCGAATTTTTCTCTTATCCTATCAAGAACGTCTTTGGCTTGTTGTGCCGTTGTATTGGGAAATAGAATTAAAAATTCTTCTCCACCATAGCGCCCAATCAAATCCGTTTCACGAAGGTGTTTTCGAAGTAGAAGACACAAGTTTTTTAGAACTTGGTCACCTTTTATGTGTCCGTAGCGATCATTGATGCTTTTAAAATTATCTAGGTCAATCATGGCAACCGCTACAGAGATATTAAGCCTAGCAGCTGTTTTAAGCGTTTCACGAAGTCGCTCTTGAATGGTGGAGTGATTAAAAACCCCCGTTAGTTGGTCTTTCTTAATGAGAGATGTTAATAGGCGGTAGCGTTCCGCACAATTTTTTATGGCAAGTATGACAAGCTCAGACTTTGTGGATTTTGCAATGAAGTCATCTACACCGAGGCTCATAGCTTTGAGCTGTTTTTTTCTATCTTCTTCTGCCGATAAAAAAATGATAGGTATGCTCGTATATTTTTCTTGCTGACGAATCATGGTCGTTAATTCTAAACCATTACATCCAGGCATATAGATATCCATCAAAATTAAATCGGGAGCATATTCAATCAGAGTTTTATTAATGGCCTTAGGTTGGGTTAAAATATAAACATTCATACCTGATGCTTCCAGTAAAGTGCAATAATATTCTGCAACCTCCATGGAATCTTCAATGATCAGAACTTTATATTTTATTTGTGCATATTGTGTATAATGGTCAAATTTATCAATCAACTCTTCAATGCAGAAAGACTTATTGAAATAATAGTGACATCCAGCCCTAATTGCTGCGAGATGCTCTTCAAAATGGCTATGCTGCGTTGTTATGAGCATCAAATGTGGGTGAGATTTTTGAAGCTGGCGTAGGGTATGCTTTGCTTCGGTCTGTCGCAAAAAGCTTATGTCTGTGATACAGGCAAACGGTACATGTTGTTTAAAAGCATCCACTAGGGTGGTTAGTTTTGCAAAGGATTTGACTTGATATTGAAAAGGTTTTAATTCTTGACTTATCCAATACGTAAACGTTTTATCACTATCCAGCAAGTAAATGAGTTTTGGCTTTTTTTCTATGGAGAGCGATGTGGAGAGTGTGCTTGGTTTTGGGGGTAGGTTTAGTGCAGTGAGTTCATGATTTAGGTTGTTGAGTAGCGCTTCTGTTTTTTTGATTTCATTTGGGGTTGGAAAGGGCTGTTGAAAGCTTTTGATGGTTTCTTCGAGTGTGCCTAATGAACGTGCCAAATCTTCATGACCATAAGTAGCAGTCGTGCCTTTTAGATTGTGCAGCAAGCGATGTAAGTGATTTATTTCGCCTTGCGCTTCATGATGCTTAATTTTTTCCCACTGCTGTTTGATATCTAAAATTTTTGCAGGCAAACTTTTAATGAACGTTTTTTGTAAAGCGAGTAGTTTGGTTTGTAGTCTGTCTCTTTCACTCTGATTCATGGTTGTTCCATAAAGCTTCTAGCTTGCTTGCAAGCGTCATTGGATCAAACGGTTTGGCGATAACCCCCAGTGCTCCTAGACGGATATATTGCTGTATTTCGCTTGACTGCACTTTAGCAGTCATAAAAACAATCGCGGTTTGCTCGAGCTTTGGAATTTTGCGCAGCTCATGATAGGTCGTGGGGCCATCCATGCCGGGCATCATCACATCCAGCAAAATTAAATCAGGATTTAAGCGGGGAGCTTTATCTAGCGCACATTGGCCTGAGTTACAGTAGGTTACCTCAAGTCCACCAATATCTTCTAAGGCAATTTGAGCAATGGTTTGAATGTCTTTTTCATCCTCGACCATTAAAACAGTATGTAACTTTTTTTGCGTCATGATATCTCACCTAAGCGTTTGCTTTGTTTATAACAGCATGGATAGTGGCTATTAATTTTTCATTTGAAGTTCCTGTTTTTTTTAAGTGTTCACTGACGTACTTAGCATATTTTTCTTCCATCTCATAGGCCGAGAAAATAACGACGGGAATCATTTGCTGCGTTTTTTCATTGATTATCGGTAGCAATTTAGCTGCATTGCCATCCGGTAGCTCTAAATCTAGAATGACCACATCAAATGTATGCTGTTTCAGAATTTTTCTTGCTTCGGCAAGGGTTTGAGCCGTCAAAATAGTGGCATCGGGAGAAAAAAGGAGTTTTGAAAATTTTAGGAGATCTGGGTCGTCTTCAATATGAAGAATTTTCTTCTTTTTCTTAGGGTGATTTTTAACTGCTTTTTTTAGTAGGCTACTTAATTGCTCTTGATGGATAGGTTTTTCAATCCATCCAATAACAGGGAAGGCATTGCCATTGAGCTCTTGTTGTCCCACGGGGACGATGGCTGATATCACAATAATGGGGAGGGTTTTGTCACCGCTTTGTTGGATTTCTTTGATAAAAGAGATTCCATTTTGATCGGGGAGCATCAAATCCAACGTCATTAATTCATACTGATTATCTCTTAGAAGCTGTCTTGCTTCCTGTGCTGTATAGGCTATATCGACAGCAAAGTTCTGCTCTTCTAACATCATGCGCAGTAGGTTGGCGCATGTTTTATCGTCTTCACAAATGAGAATTTTGGGTTCTCCTGTTTTGGCGACTTTTTTAGCTGAGCTTTTTGATTTTTGGATATGTTTCTTCGAAATATTACGGGGTAACTCGATATAAAAGGTTGTACCTGAACCTTCCTCAGAACTAAAGTGAATAGAACCATTGTGCATTTCGACAATAGCCTTAGAAATGCTTAGTCCAAGACCGGTTCCACCATTTGATCGGGAAGTTGTTGAGTCAGATTGGGTGAACTTTTCAAATATTTTATCTTGAAATTTTTGGGGAATTCCAACGCCTTGGTCTTGAACGGCTATTTCAAGCGTTTTCGGTTTGGCCGTCAACTGGATAATCACTTGCTGATGAGGTTTGGAAAATTTCACGGCATTAGAAATGAGGTTGGTTAAGACTTGCATCAATTTGTCGCGATCGCCAACCATTTGAATATCTAGCGTGTTTTTTAAAATCAACTCCACTTGAAAGGCATTAGCATATCCCTCATTCGCATGAACTGCTTCTTGAATGAGATCAGAGAGGTTAAATTGACTATGGTTTAATACCACTTTTCCTGCTTCAATTTTTTCAATATCCAAAATATCATTGATGAGGCGAATGAGTCGGTCACAATTTTGTTGTGCAATGGCTAAGAGTTGAAGCTGTTTTTCTGGTAAGGATGTGCTTTTGAGTCCCAACAGTAAATCGATGGAGCCTTTAATCGCGGTTAAAGGAGTACGAAGTTCGTGGCTGACTAAAGAAATAAATTCGTTTTTCATTTTTTCTATATTTTTGCGATCTGAAATATCACGCAAAAAGGCATGAAAAGTATATTGGCCACTTGAGCGCACAGGAAACACGGTGAGTTCAATTGGAAATTCTCCTTTTGTGCGATGGCAAGCAGTGACTTCGATGGTTTGATTGAGCACAGGGCCTTTACCTGTCTCTAGAAACTTCTTCATGCCTTTTAGGTGCATCTCACGATACTGAGGGGGAATAATAAAGTCTTGCAGTGGTTTATTGAGGACTTCTTCTCTTTTCCAGCCAAACAGTATGCTGGCATAGGGGTTCCAATGGATGATGCGACTTTGCTCATCAACAGAAATAAAGCCTTCACTTGCCTTTTCTAAAATTAAGCGTGTTTCTTCAGTTGCCTTATCTATTTTTTCTTTAGCTTCTACAGCCACTCGAACCATTTTTGCGCGTTGTGTTAGAAGGTAGAGTAGCAAGGAGAACAATATACCCAATAAGGTACTACCTGAAGCCAGCATAAAGGGCACACTGGATGAGAGTCGACGCAGGGTTTTTTTGCTTGGGGATAAGGTGATCTTCCAGTTTAAATTATAGGTTTTTAAAAAAATACTGTGCTCAAACTCAGAGAGTTCATCTGGATTAGACATCAGATGACTCGGTAGAATCACCTGTGCGCCTTGTGTAACCTTGATGAAGAAATTTTCAGTCAATTCTTTTTTCAATAGAGTTTGAAAAAGCACTTTTCCAGGAAAGATGCCAGCGATGAAGCCATGAAATGTACGGTCATAATATAAGGGAAATAAGATGAGGTAGTCATCGGATTGCTTGCCGGTTGCAAGTATGGGGGCGATGACCGTTTGATTGCTATTTTTTGCCTGCAAGAAAAAATTTTTGATGCGTGGGGAATATTTTAAGTTAGCATTTATGGGTGCTTTGTTTTTTTGTGTAGCCGTTGACCATTGGGGCTTAAAATCTGAATCTATCCACAAAATAGCTTTAAATATTGGCATGTCTCTTATATAGGCTTCGGCGTCTTTTTCCCATGTTGTATAAGATGGCCCTTGAGCATCTTCCCATCGTTTACCCATGCGTTCAATAGCTGAAAAATATAGGGATAAAGTGTTTTCTGCTTGCACCCGAATTAACTCAGCTGCATGCTGTGTGGCTTGCCTGATTTCATTGTCATTGCGCTGCTTTGTGTCATATGCGAGATAAAATCCCGTAAGCATGACCAACAGGCCGACTGGAATAATCAAATATTTTAAATACCATCCTTGATGATGAGACATATGTTTCCTTTGTGGTCAGGCAAGCATTTCGCCCGTGGCGTTATGAAGGGGTTAATTTTGGTATAGTTGACAGCCAGGGATACGTCAAATTTCGAAGTGCTTACTTTTCCTCTTAATTTAGGGAGGGCCATAGCATGGATATACTAGATATACGCCTCCTTCGGTTAGGCGATTTTGATTCAAAATCACTTTGAAGATATGTAAAGGGCCCTGTACGTTCACAAGAATGATGTCAATTGTTGGCACTATTTTCATACCAAAGGCGATGTGTGAAGGGCATGACATTACTGTAAATGATTTATTATTTTGCTATACTCAATCGGTTTTGGGATGTGAGACGTGATTTGAAAAAAATAGCTTTATTCTCTTATGGTTATTTAACTGCAGACCCTCGGATTATTACAATTGCGGATAGTCTGAAAGCACATGACTGGGATGTAGTGTGCATTAATGTATATCCTTCTCCGTTGAAAAATATGGATGATTATGTTTTATTCAAAAAACACAATTGTCACAACCTCATTATTTATCCTGGTGCGCGCGTTAAACGTGTATTGAGCCGACTTTTGAGTGCCGTATTCAATCGTGTAGGCTTACGAGGGCTTGGTGAGTCTCTCTTTTTTAAATCAACCAATACCTACATTAAAAAAGCGATACAATCGAAAGCTTTTCGTGAGCTAGTTAAAAGCGTGGATGTATTTTACAGTTGTGAAATGTTTTTTGGTGCTTTCATTGCTTATTATGCGGCAGAGCAAGAAAATAAAAAATTTATATTTGATATCAAGGAGTTATATTCGGATATGGCGGAGAAATCTACGCCTCGCGTGAAGCAGTTTATTGTATCGCACGAAAAGTTGTTTATTGAGCAGTCTGCCGTACTGCCTTGTGTCTCAGAAGGGATTGCTGAGTATTACAGTGGGTTATACCCTGAGTTTAAAGAAAAGTATGTACATTTGCCCAATACGCCTAGCAAAACCTCTGGGCTGACTAACTTAGCGCCCCCTCTATCTGAGGCAAGACCTATACGTTTTGTCATGCTCTCAGGCTTTGCACCAGAGATTCGGGGAATTGAGGCATTGATTCAAATTTGGGAGAAACTAAACCCTCAAAATGCAATGCTTGATTTGTACCTCTCTAATTTAAGTGATGCCCATAAAAAGCAGTTGTTGAGCATCGCGCCACAGTCTGCAGGGAAGTCTTTTCAGATTAAAGCGCCTATCAAAGAAGATGATATTATTCCAATGTTTACTCAGTACGATGTGGGGATTGTCCCATATTTACCAGATGCTTGCTTGAATCATCGTTATTGCTGCCCAGGAAAGTTTGGACAATATCTAAAAGCAGGGCTTATGGTCGTCGCATCCAATACAGAAGGCATTACCAAGCCGATTGAAGCGTTCGATTTGGGCCGTGTTTATGAACCGAGAGAGCTTTTATCCTCCTGCCAGGTATTTCAAAATGTGATAGATAATCCAGCGCTTGTGCATGCGACTAAAACAAAAGCCCAGCAGTTTTTTAATGAGCATTACCACTGGGATAAGTTTGCTGAGGACTTTGTAAATAGATTAACAAACATTGATTGGTATGTGTAATATTGTTACAATATGTTCCCCTTGTAGTTATCTGGTGTTGTGCTCATGCGAATGTTGTATCGTTTAGTTTGTTCACTGTTTGCCGTTGTTTATTCCTCTATGTCTTTTGCGGTTAATGTTCCCCGAGAGTACTTTCCAATTGAGAGATATTCTCAAGAAATAAATACCTATATTTCACCTAAGCGCTCTGATTATAAGCAAAATCTATTGACGCCTGAATATCAGAATTTGCGTTTAAAGCAATTCTATAATCATTATTATTCGAGTGATGCGAATGGACTATCGCCTTGGAGTGAAGCGTTAGTTCGTGAAGTACTCACTGGTGTTAGGCAATCAGAAGAGGAAACGCTAAAGTATTTTAGCAAACAAAAACACTACGCAGAAAACTTCAGAGAGCATACTCTCATGTGGTGGTGTGCAATCCAGAAAAATTTGAATTTGAATGCAATTGACCCAGGCTTTAAGCCTCAAAATCGCGCGATAGTGACCAGCAATACTGCAGCTCGGGCACTACCAACAGTTGAGCCCGACTTTTTCGATGAACAGAGGCCTGGAGAGGGTTTCCCGTTTGATAACTTGCAAATTGCGAGCCTTTGGGTCGGAACGCCTTTGTATGTATTGCATATTTCAAAAGATAAAGCTTGGTCTTTGGTACTAACGCCTGATGCTTATTTGGCTTGGGTGAAGAGTAGTGATATTGCTTATGCTTCACCAGATTTTGTTAAAAAGTGGCAAACCGCTGCTCGAAAAAAACTAGTCGCTGTCACTAAAACGGAGGTACCGGTTGAAGACAGTCAAGGACGTTTTCAATTTACAGGCTATATTGGCGGCGTATTTCCACTCTTGGCGCGTGATGCCAAACAGACTCGTATTATGATGCCAGCTAAAAACTCAGCCCATTTTGCAGTTATTAAGCCAGGTGTTATTGCGACAGAAGCATCAGGTTTGATGCCGCTACCAGTCTCTCCGCAAAACATGGCAAGTGTGATTCAAGAGCTACAACATCGCCCATATGGCTGGGGTGGTGCATTTTTCTTGAATGACTGCTCACAAGAACTGAAAAGCTTGTTTACCCCCTTTGGTATTTGGCTACCAAGAAATTCAGGTCTGCAAGTTAAACTGAATAAGCATATCGACCTGTCAGAGCATAGCCTCGAGGAGCGTTTGGCGCTGCTGAAAGAGAAGGGACATCCTTTGGTGTCACTTATTTATAAGCCTGGGCATATTGTGCTGTATGTGGGGAATGCTGAAGTCAATCATCAGCAGGTGGTGATGAGCTATCAAAATGTCTGGGGTCTTTCCTCTAAAAGTGGCGATAATCGTTATGTGATTGGTGGCGGGGTATTTCTACCTATTCTGAGCTCGTATCCTGGGACGCCTGCGAACTCCCAGGCGAATGAGTCACGTTTAAATCTCGTATATCTGGATGAGGAGAGTAAAGACTTATCACCTGAGATGTTCGCTCGGTATATTTGAGTCTTATAGTTACGAGCCGAAGGCGCGGCAATCTTTGAGATTGCTTCGTCGCGACACTCCTCGCAAAGACGGTTTTTAATTTATTTTACATGAAGCAAAGTATGTAAAGAAACTAAGCGGTGAGCCTTACTTTCGCCTACGTGTTGGTTCGTGGCGAGTAATTTTCGATAGAGATGATCAGATAAAAATTATCTCAGTCGAGAAAGTTAAACCACGTGGAGGTGCTTACAAATGAATTTACAAACAATTAAGTCACTGGATGGTAGGGTGGGGTACGTTTTATTGCCTGTAGCTGCGTACAAGGCTTTGCGTGTTCAAATCATGAAGCAGCTGCAAAATATAAGACAAAATGAAGAATACGAAGCTTTTAACCCTGCGGATTATGTTGAGAATCCCGTCGCGTGAGCCCGCATTGAGGCGGGACTCACACAAGAGCAGCTCGCGAAAAGAATGAAGGTGACACAAGCCTATATTAGTAAAATTGAGAACCAAGATCAGGTTTCAATAAAGTTATTGACTAAAGTTCATAATGCTTTAGAAAAAGCGCAATAGTGTTAGGATGGATACCCACATTTTAATCTGGACTTTGTGAAAAAACACCTTTCCCGAATCCCCGCGGCGCCCGTGTCAGTAAAGCAGTAGCAAACTAATTCTGTAATGTTACGCAATCGGCTTTTCAAATTCGTCTTCTCTGTGGTCTGCTGCCAGGTAGGTATACATAGTCGGGACCACAAACAACGTGAAGCAAGTGCCAATCAAAAGGCCGGTTGAAATTACAAGCCCAATATCAAAGCGGCTGACAGCTCCTGCTCCTGAGGCAATCAAAAGCGGTAACACACCAAAAACCATGGCTGCAGTTGTCATTAAAATAGGACGTAGGCGAATGCTTGCTGCTTCTTCAACTGCAGCACATTTATCAAGTTTTTTCTCACGTTGTAGGTGATTGGCAAAATCGACAATCAAAATACCATGCTTACTAATTAAGCCAATTAAGGTAATAAGGCCGACTTGCGTATAAATATTAATAGTCGCAGCACCCAAATTTAATGGAATTAATGCACCACAGAGCGACATTGGAACACTAATCAGAATAATCAGTGGGTCACGGAAGCTCTCGTACTGTGCTGACAGCACTAAGAAGATAACAATAATTGATAAGAAAAAGGCGACAATTAAAGCACTGCCTTCTTGCATAAACTGTCTGGACTGGCCACCAAAGTCATAAGTAAAGCCTTTGGGCAGTACATCTTGAGAGGCTTCTTCTAAAAAGTTTAAACCCTGACCAAGTGTGGTGCCTGGTGTCATCACGCCTTGAATCGTTGCTGAGTTTAGTTGTTGGAAGTGGGTGATGGCATTTGGTTGAGTTTTCTCTATAGGGGTGACCACGGTTGAGAGTGGAACCATCGTGCCGTCCATTGCTTTCACATACACTTGGCCAAGTTGTTTTGTGGTCATGCGGAAACGTCGCTCAAGCTGTGGGATCACTTGGTAACTTCGGCCTTCCAAATTAAAGTAATTGATATAGCCACCCGAAAGTGCACCACTAATACTGTTGCCGATGTCTTTCATATCGAGGCCCAGGTCTGCTGCTTTGGCGCGATTAATTTGTAACTCTACTTCTGGCTGATTGAACTTTAAGCCATTATCTAGGTAGATGAACAAACCACTTTCTCGTGCTTTTTCCATCAGTTTGTCTGAAACATCCAAAAGACTTGCGAAGTCGTTACTGGTTTTCACGACAAATTGAATTGGGGTTCCTCCACCACCACCGGGCAGTGGAGGCGGAATAACTGCAAAGTTTTTCATACCAGGTACGGTATTTAATGCTTCTTGCAGTGGTTTTTTCATCTCAAATTGGCTGACATCACGATCTCCCCAAGGTTTTAATACAATACCTGCAACGGGGGAAGCGCTATTGATAATGAAATAATGTTCACTAGCCGGAAAACTCGTAAATATTTTCTCGAATGGCTTGGTAAATGCTTCAACATATTCCAAAGTCGCAGACTGTGGCGGTGTACCCACTACAAAAAAGAAGCCTTGGTCTTCTTCAGGTGCTGTTTCACTTGGTGTTTTTGCATAGAGGTAAGGCAAAATCAAAAGCACGACTGCAGCAAAAACAATCATGATTTCACGTGTATTTAAAAGCTTATGAAGCCAAGATTTATATTGCAAGCGCAAGTTATGGAAAATACTCTCAACTTTTTTAGAGAGTTTTCCTTCACTCATATCGGGGGTTAAAATTTTAGAGCACATCATCGGTGAGAGCGTCAGTGCAATAACACCTGAGATAATGACAGCTGAGGCAAGGGTAAAGGCAAACTCTTTAAATAGGGCACCGGTGAGACCTGTCATAAAGCCAATGGGTGCATATACAGCTGCAAGCGTGATGGTCATCGCAATCACCGGGGTTGCGATTTCACGCGCGCCTGTAATGGCAGCCTGAAAAGGCGTTTTTCCTTCTTCAATATGCCGGTGCACATTTTCAACCACGACAATGGCATCATCGACCACAAGGCCAATTGCGAGTACAAAGGCAAGCAGTGTCAGAAGATTAATAGAGTAGCCTAAGAAAAACATAAACGTGCACACACCAATTAACGACAGTGGGATGGTGACGACAGGAATTAGAACCGCGCGTAGTGAGCCTAAGAATAGGAAAATGACCACAATAACAATCACAGCTGCTTCAAGAATGGTTGCCACTACTTCATCAATGGATGCTCGAATGAAGTCAGTGGCGTCATAAACCACGGTCCCTTTCAGTGATGGTGGAAATTGTGGTCTTAGGGACTCGAAAGACTTCCGAACTTGAGTGATCACATCGAGTGGGTTTGCGCTAGGGGTTGGGGTAATCCCAATAAAGACAGCTTTTTTGCCATCAAAAATAACGGACGAATCATAGTTTTGAGAGCCAAGCTCAACGCGTCCAACATCACGTAGGCGAATGATGGAGCCGTTGTTGCTACGCACAATAATATTGCCAAACTGCTCAGCATTACTTAAGTCGGTATTGGCGCGAATACTAATAGCCACATACTCACTTTTAGTTCGTCCAGCAGCAGTCAAAAAGTTATTGTTTCTAAGCACTTGTGAAACATCAGCGGGGGTGACATTGAGTGCCGCCATTTTATTCGGGTCTAGAAATACTCGCATCGAATAGACTTGTCCACCCAAAATCTCAGCTTCAGCCACACCGCTAATGGTTTCGAGCTGGGGCTTGACCACACGGGTTGCATAGTCAGTAATTTGCTGAGGCGTCATGTCTGGGCTGTTTAAGCTTAAATACAACAAGTCGGTTGAGGTATCAGAGCTTTTGACAATCACTGGGTCTTGCGACTCAGAGGGCAGTTGGTTCAAGGTTTGCTGTACTTTGCTCATCACATCGGTAAACGCAATTTGTGAGTCGAAACCAAGCTTGATATTGAGTGTGATGGTGCTGGTACCAAGGGTACTCGAGGAGGTCATATAATCGACTCCTTCAGCACTGGAGACGGCACTTTCAATGGGGGTTGTAATAAATCCTGCAATTAAGTTGGCATCAGCGCCAGGATAACTGGTGGTGACTGTAATTACTGTGTTATCCATTTTAGGATATTGTCGAATCGAGATATTCAAAAGCGAGTTTAAGCCAAATAACAAGATTAACAGGCTAATGACCATCGAAAGAACGGGTCGCTTAATGTATAAGTCGGTAAAATGCATAGCTCTACTCGCTGATATTCGGTGCGTTTCTGCTGGTATCAAGCGGCACATCATTGTTAATGACCACCCGCGTGCCATTTTGCAGCTTCACTTCTCCAGCACTGACCACTTGTTGGCCCGCTTTGAGCCCTTTGGTGATGACGACTTGATTGCCTTGCTCATCGCCCGTGTTTACAAAAGTACGTCTAACTACCAGGATATCGTTGCCATCCTCATCTTTTTGTACCTGGTCATCGACCACTTCAGGCTCAATCAAAAATACAGAATCTCCATACAAGCTGTATGAAATCGCCGTAGTGGGTAATACCAAAGAGTTTGGAATGGCAGGTTGCTCTATTTCAATTGATGCGAACATGCCTGGAATGAAGGCATATTTTTCAAGATTTGCCGCCAGGTTTTTTTCGGTGTTACAGGTGACTTTAGTATAGCTGGTGTTAGGGATTTTTTGCGCTTCAATCAGTGATGAGCGTTTGTCTTCGTTAAAGACTTCAGGCGGGCAGTTAGCAGCTGTCGCATGGACCTTAACATTATGTGTTTGAGTATCTGCCTTAGCATTAATTGCACTAATTTTACCTAAAAACTTTTTATCGGTATTGGGCTCCACAGAAAATAAAATATTTTGCCCGACTTGGATGCGTGGTAAAAATTGCTCTGGAATATAGAACTCCAAAAGAAGGGGGTCGAGGGACTGCAGGGTTACAATATTGGTTTTGCCTGGGGTGACATATTCCCCTAAATTAATCAGCCGGATGCCCAATCGACCTGAAAAAGGCGCTTTAATGTGTTTTTGCGCAATGGTTGCTTCGGTTTTTTCAACATTTGCAGAGGCTTCAAGCATGCCAGCCTTAGCTGAGTCGACTTCCGATTGTGAAGTCGCATTTCTTTTCATCAGCTGCGCTTGGCGGTTGTAGCTGACTTTTTGTAAGACTAAATCTGCTTGATTAGCTTTTAAAGTGGCTTGGTCGATGCTGTCATCGATATCAACGAGCGGAGCATCTTTTTTGACCATTTGTCCTGATTCAAAATGTATTTTGACAATATTACCGGAGGTTTCAGAGTTCACCTCAACACCATTAACTGCCATAAAAGAGCCGACGGCATGCAAGTTAGGTTGCCAATCTTCTTCTTTAACGGTGACGGATGCGACAGTTACGGCAGGGGGTTTAAAGTTAATGAAGAAGTGGCGCATTAACAGGTCTTTAGCCACATTAAAAATGATTAAACCACCAAAAACGATAACCAAGCCAATAATCATCAAGGTCATGGGCTTGGTGCGAGAGATAAAAGCTTTAATCATTGGCCATCCCTATGCCGGCTTTTTATGATTTTCTGATGTTACAGCGGATACTCAAATTTGTCGAATCGAACTTTTTAACCGGGTGCTACACTGGGCGCTGTGTTTGTGGGGTGGTTGTCACGTTCGTCGCGAAGTCGTTGATTTTCTAGGATAAGCGCCTGGTTCTCTTGCTTTAAGCGCTTAACTTCCTCGTGCAATTCGTTGGTTGTTTGCTCGTTTTCTTGGAGGCGTTTTTTTTTGTTGGCTCTCATTTTTTGAGCTGCCAGCCTGTTTTTTTCCCTTTTTGCGAAGAGCGGGGAGAATGCCCCTGCATAGGTTGTTGTCGAATCCGTTGTCGTTGTGGAGTCGGGTGAGCTTGATGAGGCGAACGCTTGTTCAGACTTGCTACCATTCTCAACTTCTTCATGCTCTAGCGCAAAGAGCGAGTTGAGTACCTCAGCATCATCTATATAATTACCTGTCATTTCTGTTGGTGCATCCATAGGACATCTCTATTTATAACAAATTGATCAATAATATTACATAAAATTTATTTTTTTGCAAGTAAAGGCGGAGAAAAGCCCTGCGAAAAGCGGGGCTTTTGAGTCGAGAGGAGTCGCTTGTACGCTAGACTTTGAATACTAGCATATTATCTTTCAGACTAGCTTTGATGGTTTCACCGGGTTTAAACTCACCTTTTAAAAGCGCCTCAGCCAGTGGATTCTCAAGCTGTTGCTGAATGGTGCGCTTGAGTGGCCTTGCCCCATACACAGGATCAAATCCAGCAGTTGCCAGATGCTTCAGTGCATCAGCGTTCATCTCGAGCTGAATATCTTGTGACTTGAGTCTTATTTTTAAATGTTCGATTTGAATTGATGCAATGTCGGCAATCTGCTCTTCTGTAAGCGCATGGAAGACAACGCTCTCGTCAATTCGGTTGATAAATTCAGGACGAAACTCTTGGCTGACCAGCTCCATCACAGCCGCTTTGGTTTTGTCGTAGTCACTGCTTGCACTCATCTCTTGAATAAGATGCGAGCCTAAGTTTGAGGTCATGACAATGACCGTATTTCGGAAATCAACGGTACGCCCTTGGCCATCAGTGAGTCTTCCATCATCAAGAACCTGCAGCAAAATATTGAAGACATCTGCATGTGCCTTTTCAATTTCATCCAGCAAAATCACTGAGTAGGGTCTGCGACGAATGGCTTCAGTAATGTAGCCACCTTCTTCGTAACCGACATAGCCTGGAGGTGCGCCAATCAAGCGTGCTACGGCATGTTTTTCCATGAATTCAGACATATCAATTCGAACCATGGCATCAGGGGTATCAAACATAAAGGTGGCGAGAGCCTTACAAAGTTCTGTTTTACCCACACCAGTTGGCCCAAGGAATAAGAAAGAGCCAATAGGGCGGTTGGGGTCGGAGAGCCCGGCGCGTGAGCGACGAATCGCATTGGATACGGCGTCTACCGCTTCGTTTTGTCCAATGACTTGTTGATGCAGAACGTTTTCCATTTGCAGTAGTTTTTCTTTTTCGCCTTCAAGCATTTTGGCAACAGGAATACCTGTCCATTTGGAGACGACTTCCGCAATTTCTTCATCGGTGACTTTATTTCTGACCAGTTTTGTTTCTTGGTGCTCGGCGCTGGCAGCATCTTCAAGTGCTTTTTCAAGCTCTGGAATGCGTCCATATTGTAACTCAGACATGCGAGTTAAATCACCTGCTCGTTTAGCTGCTTCTATTTCCAGTTTTGCTTGTTCCAGCTGTTCTTTGATTTGCGTGGTGCCTTGAAGGCTTGCTTTCTCTGCTTTCCAAATGTCTTCGAGATCAGCATATTCTTTTTCGAGTCCACTGATATTTTTCTCCAGATCTTTCAAGCGTTTTTTAGAGGCTTCATCGGACTCTTTCTTGAGTGCCTCACGCTCAATTTTAAGCTGAATCAATCGTCTATCGAGTTTATCCATGCTTTCGGGTTTTGAGTCGATTTCCATCCGAATTTGGCTACCGGCCTCGTCGATTAAATCAATCGCTTTGTCTGGCAGTTGTCTGTCGGTAATATAACGATGTGAAAGCGTTGCCGCAGCGACAATAGCAGGGTCTGTAATCTCAACACCATGGTGTACTTCGTAGCGTTCTTTCAAGCCACGTAAAATGGCAATGGTGTCTTCAACGCTTGGTTCATCCACCAATACTTTTTGAAAGCGTCTTTCAAGGGCTGCATCTTTCTCGATGTTTTCTCGGTATTCATCCAAGGTTGTGGCACCAATACAATGCAGTTCACCACGAGCAAGTGCTGGTTTTAACATGTTTCCTGCATCCATCGAGCCTTCAGCTTTACCGGCTCCCACCATGGTGTGGATTTCATCGATGAATAAAATAATCTGGCCTTCTTGTTTTTCTAAGTCTTTTAAAACAGCTTTTAAGCGTTCTTCAAATTCACCACGGAACTTAGCGCCAGCAATAAGTGCCCCCATGTCGAGTGATAACAAGCGTTTGTTCTTAAGACCTTCAGGCACTTCGCCGTTGATGATGCGTTGTGCGAGTCCTTCAACAATAGCAGTTTTACCAACGCCTGGCTCACCAATGAGAACAGGGTTATTTTTGGTGCGGCGTTGCAAGACTTGAACGGTGCGACGGATTTCGTCATCTCGTCCAATGACAGGATCTAACTTGCCTTGCTCTGCGCGCTCGGTTAAATCGAGGGTGTACTTTTCAAGCGCTTGGCGCTGCTCTTCAGCATTTGGGTCGTCAACTGCTTCACCGCCACGCATCTCATCAATTGCTTGCTCAATTGCTTTGGTATTAGCACCGGATTCTTCGAGCATCTTGCCAAGACCTGAGTCTGTTTTTTTCATAGCGGCGAGCAGAAATAACTCGCTCGAAATATAATTGTCTTTTCGCTCTTGAGCGATTTGGTCAGTAATATTTAAGAGTTGACCGAGTGTATTCGAGACATGCACATCGCCTGGTACACCAGAGACTTTAGGCAGTTTATCAAGTGCTTGGTCAACGAGGGTGCGTAGCTTAGATAAATTTACACCGGCTTTAGTTAAAAGTGGTCGACAACTTCCGCCTTGCTGATCGAGAAAGGCTTTCATTAAGTGTTCAGGTTCAATGAAGTTATTTTCACGTCCCAGAGCAAGAGATTGCGCATCTGCAATGGCCATTTGAAACTTTGAGGTCAACTTATCCATTCGCATAGTGAACACCTTTTTTAAATTTTTCTTAGATTATATTAATTTTATCTTCTCTCACGTAAAATGCGGACTTATCTTTCAAAAATCAAGTGCTGCGAACATGACAAATTCACAAGAAATGTTAAATCAACTGATTCTAGATCATTTAGTTGAACGTAAAAGAAAGCGTATCTGGCGTTGGATTTTGCGCGGATTATTTATGATGATTATATTGTGGAGTTTCTATGGTGCCTTTATGGCGCATCGCGCTGAAATTGCAGCGCGTGTTGGTCCGCACGTTGGACTCATTGATGTCAAAGGGGTGATTACCGATAAGCAAGCGGCTAGTGCCGAAAACTTTTTAGAAAGCCTTGAACATGCGTATGAAAACAAAGGCATGAAAGCGCTGGTATTTCGTATTGATAGCCCCGGAGGCAGTCCTGTTCAAGCGGACTATATGTATGATGCGGTGAAGCATTACAAAGCGAAACACCCAGACATTAAAACTTATGCTGTGTGTGTGGATTTATGTGCCTCAGCCGCTTATTACGTAGCAGCTGCAGCAGACGAAATTTATGCAGCACCCTCAAGTATGGTGGGCTCAATTGGTGTGATTTATAACGGCTTTGGTTTTGTCGATACCCTACAAAAGCTCGGCATGACACGACGCATGCAAACGGCCGGTGCTCATAAAGGATTTTTAGATCAGTTTTCACCAGAAAAGCCAGAAGATGTTGCTTATCTACAACGCATGTTGGATTTAGTGCATCAGCAATTTATCAATAAAGTGAAAGAAGGCCGAGGTACACGCCTTAAAATCGATGATGAAACGTTTTCAGGATTATTTTGGACGGGTACTCAGGCGCGTGAGCGGGGTTTAATTGATGGCTTTGGCAGCAGCGAGTCGGTGGCGCGTGATGTGATTCAAGTCGAGAAGTTTGTGGATTACACCACCAAAGAAAATGTCATGGAATTACTGGCGAAAAACTTAGGAGCAGAAGTAGCTAACCGATTACCTGCCGCGTTTGGTTTGAAGCCTGGATTTCAGTAATTGGTTGCCATGAGCCGAATAAGTTGCTTATTCGGCTTGAAAAACGAGCCGAATAAGGTTATTATTTAACTCATAATATGAGCCGAATAAGTTTGTCTTAATGGGTACATTAAATACTCGGTGGATATGGCAGCAGCAGGATTGGCCTAATTTTCATTGGGAAGAAGCACAGGTAGAGCCATTATTACGCCAGGTGCGTCTGCAGCAAGGGGTGCTCTTAGGAAAAATGGGCACTATCGACCCAAGTCTTAGCGAAGAAGCAGCACTAGATGCTTTGCTGCAAAACATCATTACATCTTCTGCTATTGAAGGCGAAGTATTGAATGCACAGTCAGTGCGCTCATCGCTTGCTAAACGAGTTGGTTTTCCTTTGAAAAAAGCAGCACCGACTTCTGAGCGATCTGAAGGTTTAGCAATGATGCTGCTTGATGCAGTGAGCCACTTGGATAAACCGCTGAGCTTAGCGCGTTTATTGCAATGGCACCATTGGTTATTTCCTAATGCAGGCCAAATACTGCACCCAGTGCAAGTAGGCTGCCTGCGTGGAGATTCCCCTGTGCAGGTGGTATCAGGACGCATTGATAAACCAACTGTGCACTTTGAGGCGCCGCCTCGTACTGTGTTAGAAGCTGAGTTAGAGCGGTTTATCACATGGTTTAATCAGAGCCTACATGAGCCAATGCTTGATCCTTTCTTACGAGCTGCTATCTGTCATTTTTGGTTTGTGACTATCCATCCATTTGATGATGGTAATGGGCGAATTACACGTGCACTCACTGATTTAGTATTGGCCCAGTCGGAGAAGCAAAGCATTCGTTTTTATGCTATGTCTGCAACTATACTGGAGAAGCGTCAGGCATATTACCGCATCTTAGAGAAAAGCCAGCGTGGTACCACGGATATCACGGCGTGGTTACATTGGTTTTTAGAGATACTTTTAGCATCGTTAAATGCAGCGATTGATAAGATAGATGGCACATTACAAAAAGCACGGTTTTGGCAGTGTCATGCTTTAACAGAGTTATCTTACGAGCAGAAAAAAGTTTTAAATCGACTGCTAGATGGGGGAGAGAAATGCTTTGAACAGGGGATTAGTGCCTCACAGTATCAAAAGGTTGCTAAGGTTAGTAAAGCGACATCAACTCGGCACTTAAGTGATTTACTCTCGAAAGGTTGTTTGGAAAAATTACCGGGTGGTGGTAGAAACACCCGGTATCAAATTAAGCAGATTAAATCGCTTTAAGCGCTGAATGCATTTCATCAAAAACTTTCGGAGTGCCCGCAATCACACTACCTTGCTTGACATAGTCTTGCCCACCTTTAGGGTCGCTGACAAAGCCACCAGCTTCTTGAATGAGCAGGCAACCCGCCGCTATGTCCCAGGGACGTAACCCAAACTCAAAAAATCCGTCTAAACGTCCACAGGCGACATAAGCAAGCTCCAGGGCTGCAGCACCAATACGACGTATCGTGGTGCATTGCTCAAGTAGAGGGGTAACATCTAGATTAAATTTTTCAGCGCGTTTAGGATTTTGTACGGATGGACCGCTACCGAGCATCGCTGTTTGGAGTTCTGTTTTTTTTGAGACACGAATACGCTTGTCATTGAGGCGAGCACCACGGCCACGACTGGCGGAGAAGCACTCATGACGAATTGGGTCATAGATAACGGCATGTTCAAGTTTGCCTTTAAAGAGCATTGCAATCGAAACACAATAAGCAGGAAAACCATGTAAGTAATTACTAGTGCCATCAAGTGGGTCGATTAACCATACGCAGTCAGCGTCCGGGCTTTGTACGCCACTTTCTTCTGCAATAATCCCATGAGCTGGGTAGGCTTTTTGGATAGTATGAATAATCGCTTGTTCTGCTTTAATATCTACTTCAGAGAAGTAATCATTTTTTGCTTTTTGTGTTACTTTAATGCGATCGAGTTGTTCTGCATGGCGAAGAATGATATCACCAGCATTTCTGGCTGCGGTGATGGCGATATTAAGTAAAGGTTCCATGCGTGTATCCGTTGTGAATAAAGCGGAGTATTCTAACACATTTTATAGAAATTGGCTGGTTTAGGTGATGTAAAAGATGAAATTAAATGCAATTCGGGTGATTTTGATGGAAACCTCTCACCCAGGAAATATTGGTGCAACGGCACGAGCTATGAAAACGATGGGATTATCTCAATTGTATTTGGTCTCCCCTAAAGCTTTTCCAGATAAAGCTGCAACAGAAATGGCCTCAGGTGCACAAAATGTTTTGGAGCATGCCATTTGTGTTAACTCATTGGATAAAGCACTCGTTGGCACAAGGCTTATTTTTATGACTAGTGCGCGCCCAAGAGAGTTAGCACTTCCCGTACTTTCTCCGAGTGATGCAGCAAAAACTATGGCGAGCATGCCTGAAGAGACTGAAATTGCTTTGGTGTTTGGTCGTGAGCGCATCGGGCTCACCAATGAAGAGTTGTTACGTGGACACTATCACGTTGAGATTCCAACTAATCCTGAATATAGCTCGCTTAACCTTGCACAAGCGGTGCAAATTGTTGCCTATGAAGTGGCGAAGGCCGCTGCATCCTCAAAACCTGTCCCCGTTCCAGTTGAAGAGGAGCTTGCCAGTGCCGAGCAAGTTGCGCAATACTACGAACATCTAGAGGAAGTCTTAAAAAAAATAGACTTTTTAAAGCCTTCTAATCCCAAGCAGGTGATGTTACGCCTGAGGCGCTTATTCAATCGAGCGAAGCTTGAGACAGTGGAAGTCAACATTTTACGAGGCATCTTGAAGCAAGTGATGCAGAGCATAGGATGAGAGATGAGTACGCGACCTATTTACTTTGACTATATGGCAACAACCCCTGTGGATGAGCGTGTGATTGAATCTATGCTGCCGCACTTGGGGGTATCAGGAGACTTTGGCAATCCTGCGTCCAATACGCATAGTTATGGGCAAGTGGCGGCACGAGCAGTTGAGCACGCACGTGAACAGGTGGCAAGTGTGGTGGGTTGTTCTCCCGAAGCATTGGTGTTTACGTCAGGCGCCACTGAGTCTGATAATCTGGCAATTTTAGGGGCTGCCCAATTTTATCAGCGCAAAGGCCGGCACTTAATCACTATGGCAACCGAGCATAAGGCAGTGCTCGATAGCTTTAAGCACCTGGAAACTGAGGGCTTTGAAGTCACTTATCTCGCGCCAAAACCAGATGGTCTGTTGGATTTAGAGGCACTGTTGGAGGCCATTCGACCTGAGACGATTTTAGTTTCTGTCATGCAGGTCAACAATGAGATTGGCGTTATTCAAGATATTGAAGCCATTGGTGATGCCTTAAAGGGCCGGGGGATTCTTTTTCATGTAGATGCCGCCCAAAGTGTTGGCCGCTTAAAGCTAAACTTGGAACAAATGGCGGTCGATTTAATGTCTTTCTCTGCGCATAAAGTCTGTGGACCCAAGGGAATAGGGGCGTTGTACGTGCGTCAAAAGCCTCGTATACGTATTGCACCGCAAACTTTTGGTGGAGGTCATGAAGGCGGGCTTCGTTCTGGTACTTTACCGACGCATCAAATTGTTGGTATGGGAGCAGCTTTCGAGCTTGGCGAGAGCCTGCGTGAAGCAGAAGAAGCAAGACTTTTGAAGTTACGTACACAGTTGCTAGATGGTATAGCATTACCGAATATCTCGGTGAATGGTAGTCTCGAGAGTCGTATTGCAGGTAATCTAAATTTATGTTTTCACGGTGTCGAAAATAGTGAGCTTTTAACACGATTTCATGAGTTGGCCATTTCAACTACTTCTGCGTGTAACGCCTCTCGTGGTACTGGTTCTCATGTGTTGCGCGCGCTCGGGTTAAGTGCATCTGATGTTCAAAGTTCGCTTCGTATCTCAATGGGGCGTTTTACGACAAAAGAAGAGGTAGAGCGAGCTTTATTGGTATTAAATAATACATATTGATTTTTTTTGTGCTACTCTTTTAATAAATAGATTTAAAGAGGGCTGAATCATGGCTAGTATACATGATTACAAAGGTAGTGTGGGGTTTGCAAGGATGGAAGCTGAAACGGACTCTATGCTCGATATGCTGAAAAAAAGAGAGTGCACTACACCTGAAGAGAAAGTGCAAGTCGAGCAACAGATACAAGTATTTGAAAAGCAGCGTGAGACGATACGAGCTGAAAGGGAAAGGGTAGAGGGGTTCAAGTTTCCTGAAGAGGAGTTGCATCAACATTTTGATAAATTTGTTGGGGCTTGTAACTCTTTGGCAGAAGCGCTTCCTGATATGAAAGCAGAAGCGGTTAAACACGAACACGCTGTTGCAAAGGCTGTCTTTTGGTATTTGAAAGATAAAGAGCATGAAGAAAGATATAGCTCCCGTCCTGTAAATAGGTATGGGCAGTTGAGCATGGGGGCCCAGCTTGTCATACTCGAAGCAATGCGTGATCCGGAGCCAGCGAAAGAGAAATCCGCTCAAAAGTGGTTTTCGGTGGGGGCGGCGGAGCCAGTGGATGAGGAACGCCTAAAGACTCTACGAGATAAACTTTCTAGATTCCCCGGTGGAGAGAAGCTGGTACGGGTTTTGGATGCTCATTTCAAACCCTCTGACGGTGACACAAAAAATCAGCAAGATGATGACGATCAAGAAAATTCAAGCCCGAAACTTGGGTCGTAGATTCCAATATTTCACTTTCCAGTTGTCATTGCTATATTGAAACGAAGATAAAGCACCTGTTTTGAGTTTGATATTGTATTGTTCGCAAAATCCATCAAAATCACCCGTTAAGTAAGGTGCAAATCTTGCAATGCCATTGCTGGTGACTACAAACACCGTTTGATTCTTGTGTTTCTCTTGAATCATGGCGCCAAAGTTCATCCAGTCCTGAATGATGGCCTGGGGATCAACTTGCCAGCCTGGTGGCACGATGGCATGTTTGTTCCAGTTTTCAATGGCTGCTTCTCCGACACGTGCAATCACTTCGTCTTCAGTTTTGTTTTCATCGGGACCGTAATCAATTTCGTTAAAGCAAGCGAGTGGCATAATTGGTTTGTTTTTGACAGCATGCTCTGCTGTTTGCTTGGCACGCTTTAATTCCGAGCTATAAATCACATCTGGCTTAATATGATTTTCTTGGAAATATTGGCTAATTAATGTGGCTTGCTCAATGCCTGATTGCACCAGAGGAATATCAGTGCGTGCACCAACCCGGGTTGGTGTGTCTCCAGGACCAAATGTATTACCATGTCTTGCAATAATGAGCTCAGTCATGACACCTCTCCCGCTAACAACTCACCATGCTCTGCAATGAGTGCTTCAGCGCGCTGTACATCTTCAGGACTATCGACGCCTGACAAAGTGGGGCGACTTGATGAAACTTGCACACAACGAATAGGATGACCTTGCTCAAGGACACGTAGTTGCTCGAGGCCTTCCAGTTGCTCATAGCGACTGGGGGCCCAAGTGACATATTGTTCGAGTAAGGCTCTTGAATAACCGTAAAGTCCAATGTGGCGAAAGACGGGTGAGAAGTTGGCTTCCGTGCGGAGTGCTTCTTCTTTGCGAATGGCAGGAATAATATTTTTCGAAAACCAAACTGCATTATTGTTTTTGTCTAAAATGGCGCAAGTACCGCTAAAGGGCGTTGTTTTTTTATTATGGCGCAGGGTATCTAGGGCATCCCAGCTGAGCTGGGTAACTGGTGTTATCATTGAAATAGTTGGATCACGTTCTATTTCATCAAGTAGCGCTTTAATGAATTTTGGTGGCATCAAAGGGACATCGCCCTGAAGATTAATCACAAAATCAGGAGTTTGATTAAGTGCTTGGGTGGCAAAGAGTGCTCGGTCTGTGCCGGTTTCACAGGCAATGGGTGTCATGACTGAGTTGACGCCCAGTTCTTCGCAGTGCGCACTGATGCGGGTATCATCGGTTGCAACTACAACATCAATGTTTTGTTTACCTTGGATTGCGGCTTTAGCAATACTGACGACGCGACTGAGCATAGTCTTGCCTGCAATTTTTGCCAGTGGTTTACCTGGAAAACGTGTTGAGCCGTAACGGGCTGGAATAACAATCAGGGTGCTCATAGGTTTTCTGTCTCTTGTTGATGAGTTTGTTCGTGGTGAATCAGCCATGCTTTCCGATCAAGGCCTGCGGCATAACCACCGAGCGTATTATCCGCACGAATAACACGGTGGCAAGGAATTAGAATGGCGAATGAGTTATTGGCATTAGCGTTGGCCACTGCTCGGGTCGCACGAGGGTGATTCAATTGTTCTGCTTGTTTGGCATAGCTTTGGGTCTCACCATAAGGAATGCGGCAAAGGGTACGCCACGCTTTTTTTTGAAATGCTGTACCTTGTATTTTGAGAGGCGTTTTAAACGTTTTTAACTGACCTGAAAAATAGGCTTGAAGTTCTTGTTGAATGCTTTGAAGCGGTGAGCTATCACCCGCCATGAATTGATGTGTTTGAGTATCTCGCAAGAGTTTTTTAATGCGTGTATCTAACTGTTTTCGGCCAAGAAATTCCAAAAGATATAAGGCATGCTCATCTGAGACGGCCAGCATGTCCCCAAGCGGGGTTTCAATCGTTTTCTTTTTAAGCATCCGGCCATTCTAATGACTTTGTTCCCCTCTTGGCAAGGTGTATTGGGTCTGCTATGTTATTTTTTATAACCTCAAGGACTATGAGTCGGCGATGAAGGAAGAAGACAAGCTGTTTTGGGTAGGACTGGTGTCACTTGTTTTTAGTCTTTTTTTGTTTCCATTTGTAGTTTATTTGTTTCCCGCTGTTTGGTTGGGGTGGGAATATCGCATTCCGGGCTTTGTGGTTGATATGACGCTCTGGATGCAAGGTTTTTTCCATACCAGCTATGCCCATGCTTTTTTATGGTTTTTCAGGCTGACCTTTTTCTTAGCCATTTTATTTGGTGTGCTTGCTTATTGGGCGGCTCACACTCTGACTAAGCTTCAAGCAATGATTAACAAAGAAGAAGACCACGAGTCGTTGACACTTTCCATGAAGGCAAAAGAAAGTAGTAGAGAATCAGTGCTATTCTTCCTAAAGATGGTTGTGATTATTGGGCTTGTGTTTGTTGTTTCAGATATGATTCAATGGGCGATTTCTTTTTCACCACCGGCCCCAACAAGCTCGCCTTAGGAGAAAAACATGGGATTTTTAAATCGCTTACAAATTAAAAGGCTCATCAAAAAGCTTTCTGTACTCCGACAAGCACGTGAACACAATCAACCCACTGATGAAGCGCTTCGCATGGAAAAGACAATGTATCATCAGTTGGCCAAAATGTATCAAAGGCTTCATGGTAAGAAAAAATGGCCATTTGCCCGTGAACGCATGCTTGCTTGCTATCGAGCAGCTTCAATGTTGCATGATTCAAAAGCACAATACATCTTAGGTAAAGCTCTTCTGGATGAAGCTAAAATGCGAGAAGAGTTAGAGAAAGGGCATGTTTTTGCATCCCAAAGTAATGAGCGCAGTATGCGGCAGTTATATGAAGAAGCGCATGCTTACTTAAGTGCAGCAGAAGGGCTTGAGCACGTCGAGGCAAGACGCCTACATGGGCTTTGTTACATTAATGGTTGGGGCGTTCCTGAAGATAAGGAACATGGCTTTAAACTCGTAGTCGAAAGTATTGAACTTGAACAAAGCTGGGATAGGGTCCCACAAATTTTTGCATCGATTGGTTTGAATAAGCCAGAATTTTTCTCTGCATTGACCAAAATGAGAAACGGTAAACAATAGGGCCTAGTCAAACAGAACGCAAAATAACAAGTTGCTGTCTATACTTGCCGATAAGGTGGGCAAAAATGGCAGCTTGTTATGTCTCCAGTACATCCAAAAGTTAATCCAGAACATCTGCATGCAGATGGTATGCTTCTTAGTGACGAGGAGCGAGCCAGAGTTCTCCAAATACAAGCGGAGTTTCAAGCTTTCAAAGATACTGCACAAGAAGCACTTAAAAACTATGTGGCTGCTTCTGCAGAAATCGATCGACTCCAAAACTTATTGGCTGTTGCAGAACAGCCTAATTTAAAAGCAGAAAACCTGATACTGGATTTAGTTGAGGATGCACAAGAGTATCAAGCGAATGTGATACGGGAACTTCAAGCGTTAGAGGGTGTGCTGCAAGGACAATCATCCCGAGAGTTTACTCAAGATTTGATAGGCGCTATTCAAGCAGTTCCATTGACAGAGGATGCGACTGAATTGCAAGGTATTTATCTTGAAAAATTTAATGAAATTTTTGAGGTGTATGAAGAAAATATCATAGATAATCAGCTAATGACTTGGGCTAATCATGAGCTTGATCTACAGACTGAGTTACGCGACAAAAATGATGCTTTGCTTCAGCAAGTCCTAAAAAATCTAGCAGATTACCAGGCAGAAAATCAAATCGAATTGGATTTAGATAAGGAGTTAAATCTATTAAAAATTTCTAAAAGAACTGAAGGGCTTTCTTTTTCAGTTTTGTTTGTGGCAAAAGATGATGGCCAGACAGCGCCTTATGTGCTTTATCGTGGCAAGGGTCAAGTACTTGGAGAAGGGAATTTTGGCAAAGTGAAGTTATGTCAAAATTTAGAAACGGGTGAGTGGCAAGCGATTAAGATTCTAGAAGCCTATGCACGAGCGGATTCGAAGTTTGAAAATGAAATTTTGTCTGTTCTGGAGAGGTATCAAGGAGAAGCTTCGCGGGGCACAAGTGGCAAAGGGAAATATTATGTCGTTCAGACTTTGCTGCCAGGTGCTGAGCTTGGAAGTTACTTGCTCTCGAAAGAGGCTGAACAGCTAAGCTTGGCATCTCGTCTTGAAATTACCAAGCAAGCGATTGACCTGCTGGAAACATTCCATGAGCATTTTTTACATCGAGACATTAAGCCTGAAAACTTGATTTGGGATGAAGAGACCCAAACGCTTTCGTTGTGTGACTTTGGATTTGCTTGTCGCTTGGGTGAAGAAGCGACTGAGGCGTTAGGATCAAGAGGCTATATTGCGCCCGAAGTTTTAGCGACACCTGATGGTAGTCCCATGCCTTACTCGAAAAAATCAGATATCTACTCACTTGGAAAAACATTTGAAGCTTTATTTTCAGGTGTCGAAGGTGGTGTACCAGAAGATATTCGGGCATTAATCACCGAGATGACGGTTGAAAATCCAGCTGAGCGTCCGGGGGATATGCAAGCCATGCGTGAGCGCGTGGAGCAAGTGCAACAAGCCTTTTTGTCTAGTGGCCCCCAAGCATAAATGACAGAATGGGTTTGCCATAAAACAAAATAGTAAAACCGGCCAAACCTAGAAAAGGCCCAAAAGGAATCGGCGTTTCTTTGGTTTTTTTTGTAGTTTTTAAATAGATGGTGCCAGCAATAGCGCCAAGTATAGAGGCCAAAAGCAGTAGAGGTGGCAGTAACATCCAACCAAACCAGGCCCCAAAAGCGGCTAAGAGTTTAAAGTCGCCATGACCCATGCCAATTTTGCCAGTACAAAGATAAAAAAGCTTCATTGTAAGCCATAGGATTAAATAGCCCGATACAGCACCTAAAATTGCATCAGGGAGTGAGGTAAACAATTGGTTTAAGTTGGCAAGTAAGCCAAGCCACAGTAAACCGAGTGTGAGTCCGTCTGGCAAGAGTTGATGTTTTAAATCAATCACACATAAGGTGATGAGTATCCAAATAAACAGGAGCGCCAAAATAAGCGTTAAATTGAAGCCAAAGTAGAGTCCGGCGGTTAAAGATAAGATGAAAGAAACAACTTCAACGATTGGATATTGCCAGCTGATATTTTTTTTACAATGTGCACAGTGGCCTTTTAATAAGATAAAACTCAAAATAGGGAGGTTATGCCAAAAGGGAATCATGGTTTTGCAATGTGGACAGGCAGAGCGCGGTTGCCATAAGTTAAAAGGTTTTTTGGGTTTAGCTGGTCTTTTTTCTGGGTCTAGAAGGACTGCACATTCAGCCTTCCACTCACGTTCCAGCATGCGGGGCAGGCGATAGATGACCACATTTAAAAAACTCCCTACAATCAGTGCGGTGATGCCAAGTAGTACAAAGAGTAGTTGGTCTGGGGTCACGAGATAATGGCTCCGAGTTGGAAAATGGGTAAGTAGAGGGCAATAATTAAACCGCCCACCCAAAGACCTAATACTGCCATGAGAATGGGCTCAAATAAACTGCTTAACACCTCCAGCTTGTTTTGTAGTGCTTCATTTTGTTGTTGTGCAAGAGATGCGAGCATGGTTTTGAGTTGCCCGGAAGCTTCGCCCATGCCGACCATTTGGCGCATCATCACAGGAAATAAACCGGTACTCTCAAGGATGTACTGTAAAGGTTGCCCTTCTTGAACCGCTGCTTGCACTTTTTCGATGGCTTCGATGTATTGCTGATTATTTGGTAGATGTATACAAAGGGTTAGTGCATCAACGATAGGGAGGCCAGCTGATAACAAAGTAGCAAGGCTTTGGGTGAGACGCGCTAAAATCACTTCACGTATAATCGGACCGATGAGTGGTAGTTTTAGCAGCAGTTGATCGGTGCGGTATCTAACACGATAAATACTTCGATACAGCGCGCGCCCTGCGAATAGACAAAAAATGCCTGTAAGACCTAAGAATATCCCGTAGCGTTGTATGAGTTGTGCGCCTTGGATGAGGTAAAGCGTTGCCACTGGTAGTGTGGCCTGAAAGCTTTCAAAAAGTGTTTGAAACTGTGGCACGACAAAAAGTAAAAGGCCTACGGTGACGATGCATGCAATACCGACAATCGCGCTAGGATAGGACAGACTTTTTTTTATTTTTTGTTTGAGCTTATGCTGTCTGTCTTGTTGATTGGCGAGTTGTTTGAGTAAAGTGGTGAGGGTGCCCGAGCGCTCTCCTGCCTGAATCATATAGCAAAAGAGTGCGTTAAAATACTTGGGATGCTTTTGTAAGGCATCTGCTAGAGATAAACCACTTTGAATATCAGTTTGGATGGTGCGAAGCAGTTTCTGTAATTTCAGATTTTCTTCGCTACTTGCGAGGAGTTCAAAGGCTTGCACCAGTGGAATCTGAGCATTCAGCAGGGACGATAGGCTTCGAGTAAAATAAATAATGTGTGCTGTTTGAATGCGGTGACGTTTAAAGTATCTGAGAAAAAGAGAAGTGGGTTTTAATGTTTTAGGCTCAATGCCTTGCTGATGCAAAAAAACTTTTGCAAGCGTCAGGTTCTTTGCTCGCAAAAGTCCTTGAACTGTTTGTCCGGAGCGGTTCACACCGCGCCAGCGATATTCGGAGAAACCATCCATGGTAGTTATAGGCTATGCGTCAAATATGACGTTCTGTTTCACCGGTGTAGAGTTGGCGAGGGCGTCCAATACGAGACTTAGACGCAGCCATTTCCATCCAGTGCGAAATCCAGCCAACTGTTCTTGCGAGTGCAAAAATCACGGTAAACATGTTGGTTGGAATACCAATTGCACTTAGAGTGAGGCCTGAGTAGAAATCAACGTTTGGATAGAGCTTTTTCTCGATGAAGTATTCGTCTTCGAGAGCAATACGCTCAAGCTCCATCGCCAATTTAAAGAGTGGTTCGTCTTGCGCCCCCACAGCCTTAAGGACTTTATGACAGGTTTCACGCATGACTTTGGCACGTGGGTCATAGCTTTTGTAAACGCGATGGCCAAAGCCCATTAAGCGGAATGGGTCGTTTTTATCTTTGGCGCGTTTGATGTATTCTTTGATATTTTTGATGTCCCCAATTTGGCGAAGCATATTCAAACATGCTTCATTTGCGCCACCATGAGCGGGTCCCCAGAGCGCACCGATGCCTGCAGAAATACAAGCGTATGGGTTAGCACCGGTTGAGCCTGCAAGACGAACGGTTGAGGTTGATGCATTTTGTTCATGGTCGGCGTGAAGTGTGAAGATGGTATCCATGGCTTCAACCAGAATAGGGTCTGGCGCTTTTTCTTCAGATGGCACACCAAACATCATATGCAAAAAGTTTTCAGCATAAGACATATGATTTTGCGGATACATATAAGGTTGCCCAATTGAGTACTTATAACTCATTGCCGCAAGGGTTGGCATTTTAGCAATCACGCGAATTGCTGAAGTGTAGCGATCGGCTGCATCTGCAAGATTGGTTGAGTCGTGATAGAACGCAGATAAAGCGCCAACGATTCCCACCATAATCGCCATAGGGTGCGCATCTCGTCGAAAGCCATTTAAGAATTGGTACATTTGCTGATGTACCATGGTATGGTTATTAATCGATTTTTTGAAAGCAACGTCTTCTTCCTTAGAGGGAAGTTCGCCATTTAAGAGCAAGTGGCAAACTTCAAGAAAGTCTTTCTTTTGCGCAAGTTCTTCGATGGGGTACCCACGATACAGCAAAATACCATTGGCTCCATCAATGTAAGTAATTTTGGATTCACAAGAAGCGGTCGAGACAAACCCAGGGTCGAAGGTAAACATCCCAAGGGAAGCACTTAATGGGTTGATATCAATCACCTGATTGCCCAGTGTTGGGGTATAAATGGGTAGTTCAACTGGCTCATGGCCTTCGACAATCAGTTGTGCTTTTTTTTCTGTCATAAATGCTCCTAAGCTGTGGCCTTGCGTGGTTTTTTATCGATTGGAGATTGGCTTCGCGCACTATATAAAAATGCAGCCGCTTCGTCAAATTGAGATCGACTCAAACCTCACCTCGGTGTTTGCTATTTGATCATGACGTTGTTATAGTGCGCTAGATTTCATAAAAATAGGAATGCTGAAAATGGCTGTTCAAGCACCGTTGGTAGGACAAAAAAGAGAATTAGTTGAGCGCTCGCTCGAGATTTTGAATCTTCAAGCTCGTGCTGTTGAAGAAGTTTTTGAGGGGAACAAGCAAAGAATAGCTGAGCTTTCGAAAGAAGCACAAGGACTTAAACAAGCTCGAACTTATTGGGAATATTTTTTCGGAAGAACCAATACAGAAGGAGAACTTGATAGACTGGTAGATATTGCTTACGAAGCAGCCGATAAGCAAGAGTTCAATCAAGCAACCGTTGCAGCATTGGTTGAATATCTGAAAAGTGATAAAGAGCAACTCATTGCCTTAAATAAAGCTGGATATTTGGATGATACCCTAGCTTCTCGTGCCAGAATTTTGCTTGAAACAGTAGATGATGCCAATGATTTAGTTGTTAAACTAAAAAACTTTGGTTATCAAGATGTCTTAAAAGAGCTTGAAGAGCTACAAAAAGACTGGGCTGACTTGAAGGCTCAAACCCAAGAAGCAAGTTACTTCAATTACTTTATGGCTGCGAGTGTGCTCTCTCTTATGACGGCTGTTATCGCTGCGGTGTATGTCAATGTGATTGGTGCTATTGCTGCTACTTTATTAGCTGGAGCATTTGCCCTAACAGCACTGCTTCTGGATGCAGAAAAAGTGTACGAAGCTGATTTACAAGCATTACCTGAAGCAATGCCAGAGGACGAGCTTACCTCAAAACTTCCTTCTCTTAACTTTTTCAAACCTGTTGAAGAGGAAGAAAACCAAGATCTGACTGAAGCAAAGTCTCTTTGGGAAAGTTTGCCCAGAATCTGCTAAATCTTCAGGTATACCAACTTTACAATGCCTCAATTTTTTAACCGTAGGATAGAATCATGGCAATAAGCAAAGAGCAAGTTTTAGAACAAAAGCGAGCACTGGTTGAACAGACAATCAGCTTCTTTAGTCAAGATGTTCAGACTGTTACTCGTATTTACGAAAGCAATAGAGAGAGATTACTTGGGCTTCCAAAGCAGAGAGCAGCTATCGAGCAAGCGCGTAGCCTTTTTGAGAAATTGACTTGGAACTCAGAAGCGACCAACCAAAAGCTAGCTTCACTGGAGGAAGATGAGAGGAAGATTAAGTATATTGATAAGAACCTGCCGAAAGTTATGAAAACGTTTGAAATGATATCGTTAGAGATATCCTTTTTGAATGGCAAGGGATTTTATCTTAAGAATCCACTTCATGAGTACGCACAGCTTGGTGAACGTAAAGAGTTTGCTGAACTTGAGAAAGCATTTTCTGACTGGCTGGCGCTCTTAGAGAAGCAGCGAGATACGGTTTATTACAATAGCTTGATGGTGGGGTGTGCGATTGGTTTTGTTGCGACCTTAGTTTGTGCATTATATGCAAGCATTGTTGGCGCGATTGTGGCGGGTGTTTTAACAGGCGCTTTGGTTTATGAGTTAAGAGACTACGCTGATAACAGCATTCCTAAGGACGTGCTAGACGAATTAGAGGAAGCATTTTCTAAAGAAAAGCTCCAAGAAAAGCTGCCACCGCTTAAGTTTTTCAAGCCTCTGGAAGATGATGAAGTGAGTCCGAATAGTACTAAGTCTGCAGAATTAATTACAGAGTTTCCTAGGTTTTGCTAATTAATAGCCCCAGTGGGGGCTTAGGTCTTTGCGAGCTGACAGATCCCCACGAAATTTTGTGGTTCATTTTATTTAAAAGTTGTCTAATGAATTGTCATGTATGGACCCTACCCCCCTTTGGGGTAAGCATCAGCAAAAACATAACCAACTTGAATTTTAAATGTCGTTGCGAAGCGCGTAGCGCTGAAGCAATCTAGTGGCCTTAAAAAGTCACAGGATTGCCGCACCACTCGCTACGCTCGGGTTCGCAACGACAGAGACCAGCTTCTATTTATGTTCTGGACGTTGTTTGTGGTAAAGGAGCAATGCCTTGGAGTGCTGATCCGAATAAAGCGCCTCAGGCGATGCCTGAAACAGAGCTGAAAGCGAAGTTTTCCGGTTTAAAACTTTTTGATAAGCCAGCTGAAGAAGAGAAAGTATCAGAGGGTTGGAGCTGGTCTGATTATTTACCTAAGATGTGTTAATCATCTTACTAAAATGATGACGATAATGTTGTCGTCGTAACTTTAAAAAGGCTGCCTGTTTATTGGTGGCCTTTTTTAGTTTTAGAGTTTCACTCAGTGGGTTGTAAAGGTCCACTGGGGGTTTGGTACTCCGGACAAGCCGGGGTGCGTAGGGGATAAAGTGAGCCAATGGATAGTTAAAATGCGTCGCTAATTGCACACTTAAATCTCGCACCGCATTTTGCTTAGCCTCGATGCTGTGTCCGGCAATGTGTGGTGTGCAAAGCGTTGCGTAGTCAATAATGCCTGGATGAATATAGGGCTCGTTCATATACACATCGGTACAGTAGATAATTTTTTTGCTCAGCTTCAGTAATGCTGCTTCATTTACAATGCCACCGCGTGCGGCATTGATGATGACTGTATTAGGCTTCAAACTTTCAAGAAACGCAGAATCAATAAGATTTCGGCTTGGGTGAGGCTTTGTATCGTGTAGATTTGCATGAATACAAAGCACCTGACAGGCTTTGAGTTTGTCAAATGAGCAAGAGGTAAAGTCTAATTTTAAAGGGTCGTAGGCAATGACTTCAAACCCGAGTGTCTGTAATCGTGTGATGACGCGTGAGCCGACTTCACCAGCACCAATCACACCGACTTTTGAGCCAGGTATTAAATCTTGCTGTTTCAAATAAGCAAGGCTCGCTTGTACGTAATCAGTCACAGCTTCCGCATTACTGCCTTTGGCATCAAATAAGCGAATGTTTTGTGATTGTAAGTAGTCTGCATCAATATGGTCTGTGCCACTGCTTGCGGTTGCAACACAAGCAAGCTTTGCATGTTTTAGCAGTGTGGGGGTGACTTTCAGTGTTGAGCGACAAACGAGTACATCATGTTGTGGCAGTGCTGCTTGTAAGCTCGCCTCGCTGTCATAGGTTGTGAGTGTAAAAGGGGACTGAAAAAAGACATCCAGTTTTGGTAAGGAGGCATCGGCTAAGACTTTCACTGAGCAATAGAGGTTGTATTACAAGTCGTGGGGGGAGTATACTCACCAGCCACATTGATTTGCAAGTTTGTTGATTATTATGCAAAAGCCCCAACCACTGATTGCCATTACGCGTAGGCATGCGTTAATTTTCGCCGTATTTTTGGTATTCTACGAGTTTTTAACTTACATCTCAAACGATATGATTATGCCTGGCATGCTCCAGGTGGTGAAATCTTTCAATGCGTCAGAGTCTGCGGTTGCACGCTCTTTAATGCTTTATATTTTGGGTGGCTCAACCCTACAAATTATTTTAGGACCTCTATCCGATCATTACGGGCGCAGGCCTGTTATGATTGCAGGCGGATGGATATTTCTTATTTTTACTGTACTGATTGCATGTTCAGGCTCAATTAACCAATTTTTAACTTGGCGTTTTTTCGAGGGCATGGGGCTTTGCTTTATTACGGTGGTCGGTTATGCAACGCTTCAAGAAATTTTTGAAGAGATGGAAGTGGTACGTCTCATGGCCATTATGGCGAATGTTTCTATTTTAGCGCCCCTTATTGGACCGCTTTTGGGGGCTTTGTTTGTGATGCACTGGGACTGGCGGCTCATATTCGTGCTGATATCAGCACTTGCCTTGGTAACCTTATGGGGGCTTTGGCGCTTTATGCCTGAATCAGTTGGGCAAACCAAGCGCGATGGCGAAGTGATTCCGCGAGCAGAGTTATCGTTCAAAGAGGTGGGCAAGCGCTACGTTCAACTGTTTAAAAACTCTAAATTTATGATGGCTTCTGTGGGCTCAGGGCTTTTAGGGTTGCCTTGTGTGGCATGGATTGGTTTAGCTCCTGTGATTATTGTTTCCGCTTCAGGGGATTCGTTAGTGACATACGGGCTATGGCAAGTGCCCGTGTTTCTTGCCGCTATTTTAGGGAATGTCACTTTACATCGTTTGACTCACCACTTCTCACTGAAGCAATTGATGATGATAGGTTCTAGCACGGTGGCATCTGGATTGTTTGTGATGCTTGCTCTGGCACTGGTGTTTGGTAAAAACTTTGTCTGGTTGATGCCGGGGCTTGTGATTTACTTTTTTGGTATTGGGCTCACTGGCTCGCCACTTGCTCGGTTTATTTTGTATTCGACTGAAGTTACCAAAGGCACTGCCTCAGCTTTGATGGGGCTTGTATTGATGAGCTCACAAGCCATAGGAATTGAAATTGTGAATCACTTATATGCTTCTCATAATAACTTAGTGTTTGCAGCCTATTGTGCAGGGGTCGGTGTGGTTTACATGATGATGATGGGCGGTGTTTTTCTTATGGTTCGAAAAGAGAAAGAAAACCGCCCAGTTTAAGTTTTTTGCTAGGGTGTGTTGACAATTCATCACACCACCAACCAAAACCTACGCCACCCGGCTTGTCCGGGTGGTCCATGGATTCCGCGAACAAGTCGCGGAACGTAGAGATGACGGTAGGTTTCGGGCAAATTTCAACACAGCCTAGTCACAGTGTTTGCGACAACAGCCGGCAAATACATTATAGAGCCAGGCAATTAATGCACCACCGACGAGGGCATCAATAAACCCAAACAGGCCACCAATTAAGCTACCCATGATGGACGGCTCATATCCGATGTAGAGAACGCCCATGGCGCCTACAAACTCGGTACCGTAAGAATAGTACTGGGCAAGCAGTCCCATGATAAAGACTGAAACCCCCCAAATGACTCCTAAAGACATACCGAAAGCGAAAGGACTTAACCGACAGTTGGTCATGACATGCTCCCTATGATGTTTTAAACTTGGCCCGAAAATGCATTCGGACATATGTTTACTTTAGCGCTTTAACGAGAAGAAAACAAATTGCCTATGTTTTTAAATAATTGATGGAGAGATAATCATGATTGTGGCAGGTGTAGATGAGGTTGGGCGTGGGCCTTTGGCAGGTGCTGTAATTGCTGCTGCAGTTATCTTGGATGCACCCATACCAGGTCTTGCTGATTCTAAAAAGCTGAGTCACAAAAAGCGTGAGTTGCTTGTCAAAGTTATTACTGAGCAAGCAAAAAGTTATGCGTATGGTCGAGTGGAGGTTACAGAGATTGATAAAATTAATATTCATCAGGCGAGTTTACTTGCTATGCAGCGTGCGATAGAAGGCTTAAAGATAACACCTGACAAAGTGTTAGTGGATGGATTGTATTGTCCACAAGTGACTATGCCGTGTGAGGCGATGGTTGGCGGAGATGCATGTGTGCAGGAAATTAGCGCCGCTTCTATCTTGGCGAAAGTGAAGCGAGATGCAGAAATGATAGCGCTTGATGCATGCTACCCAGGATATGACTTTGCCAAGCATAAAGGCTATCCAACGGTAAAGCACCGGGACGCTCTAAAGCGTTTAGGCCCTTGTGAGATTCACCGCCGAAGCTTTGGTCCTGTGCGTGCCGTACTAGAGGGTGTTGAATAAAATTCGATGTGAACTAATCGACATTAAAATGCCAAACCCTGCCATAAAAGTCACCATGGCGGTCCCGCCGTAGCTTACCAGTGGCAAGGGGACCCCGACTACTGGCAATATGCCCATAACCATACCTATGTTGACGAAAACTGAGAGGAAAAAGCTCATGCTAAGTCCAATGGCAAGTAAGCGGGTATAATTGGTTTGTGCGTGTTTTGAGATAAAAATGCAGCGCAGTGAAATTAAGAAAAAGAGCACAATGAGCCCCGTGCCTCCGACAAAGCCAAACTCCTCACTACCAACTGAAAAGATAAAGTCGGTTGCATGCTCCGGTAAAAAGTTGAGATGAGACTGGCTGCCTGCAAGCCAACCTTTACCCAAAGCACCGCCCGAGCCAATGGCAATTTTTGATTGGATGATATGATAGCCACTGCCGAGTGGATCGCTTTCTGGATTGAGTAAGGTCATCACGCGCTTTTTTTGATAATCGTGCATCACATACCAAAGCGCTGGGGCAAGTGCTGCCATTGAACCCGCTAAAATACCAATGGTTTTGAGACGAATTCCAGCCAGAAATACTACAAAAACGCCACCGGAAGCGACCATAATTGCGGTGCCCAAGTCGGGTTGCTCTGCAATCAGTAAGGTGGGGACAAAAATAATGACTGCGGCAACACATAATGACTGTAAATCGAGCGGGAGCGTTTTTTTATCGAGATACCAAGCGGTCATCATGGGTACGGCAAGCTTCATGATTTCTGACGGCTGAAAGCGGAAAAAACCTAAATCAAGCCAGCGCTGGGCTCCTTTACCAATTTTTCCAATAGCCATCACTAACAGGAGTAGTAAAATGCCAGAGAGATAAATGCCAGGAGACCAGCGTCTATAGGCATGAGGAGGCACAAAGGATAAAACTAACATGACTGAGAAAGCGAGCCCAAGGCGCGCACCTTGGCGGGCAATCATACCCATATTTTCGTTAGATGCGCTGTACAAAATAAACAGACCTGCAGTAATCAGCAGTACCAGTAAGCCAAACAACGGCCAGTCTAAGTGAAGTGCCCGGCGTGTTGGCCGGTACATGGGTTGGGTAGAGCTTGGAGTCATGAATCAGCCTTTGGATTTTTTAATGCAAAATAAGCATCCATAACTTGGCGTGCAATCTGGGATGCAGTTGGGTTGTGTTCGATTAACACAGCAATGGCAATTTCTGGTTTTTCGACCGGTGCAAAAGCGATAAAGAGTGAGTGATCGCGTAGCGCATCGGGTATGAGTTGATTTCGCTTTTTCTCATCTTGGCTTAAGCTAAATACTTGAGCTGTACCGGTTTTTGCCGCCACACTGTAGGCCGCATCGCGACCAAAGCGGTGCCCTGTGCCTTCTCGTTTGGTAATTACAGAACGCATGCCTTCCGTAATGAGGTTCCATGTGTTGTTTTGTAGGCGAATGGGGTATTCCTCGAGCGGCGTGAGCTCGTGTAAAGCGCCATCGTCAGATGCGTAACTTTTCAGTAAATGTGGTCTAAAGCGACGGCCGTGCTGACTCAAAGAAGCGGTGGCATTCGCCAGTTGCAAAGGAGAAGCGAGCATAAATCCTTGGCCAATGGCAGTAATCAATGTATCCCCAGTGTACCAAGCATGTCCTTTGGTTTGCTTTTTCCAGTGTGGACTTGGCACAATGCCTTGGGCTTCTTCTTTTAAATCAATGTGACTAAACTGACCAAAACCAAAGCGCGTTAATATGTTTTCGAGGGCATGAATACCAAGTTTATTACCAAGTTGATAAAAGTACGTATCGCAAGATACCGTGAGTGCGCGCTTGAGGTTTACTACCCCATGTCCTCCTCGCTTCCAGTCACGGTACAAATGAGAAACACCTGGCAGGCGATACCAGCCTGGATCGTAAACCGTGGTATGTTCATCAACGATGCCTTTTTCAACACCCGCCAGGGCGACAAAGGGTTTAATGGTTGAGGCCGGTGGGTATAAGCCTCGAATTGCTCGGTGGAATAAGGGCTTCTTAGGGGCATTCACCAATGTGTCGTATTCTTTGTGAGTCATGCCATGTACGAATTGGTTGGGGTTATAGCTGGGTGTGCTGACCAGTGCGAGCACGTCCCCATTTGTGACATCAAGGACTGCAACTGCACCTTCTTTGCCATGGAGCGCGTGATGAATACGTGTTTGTAGGCGGGAGTCGAGTGTCAGTGTGATTTTATCCCCTGAAATTGGTGCTTGTCGACTTAAGGTTTGAATGGTACGTCCGCTGACATCGGTCTCCGCCTGCTGGTAGCCCACTTGTCCGTGTAGTTTGTCCTCGTAGAAGCGCTCAATACCTGTTTTTCCGATGAAGTTGGTAGCACGGTAGTTGGTGCTATCTACATGATTTAAGTCTTCAATACTCAGTCGTCCCACATAACCAAGCACATGAGCTGTGATTTCACCTAAAGGATAAAACCGCATGAGTTCTGCTTTGAGGTTTACGCCAGGAAAGGCGTATTGGTGTGTTGCAAAAATGGCAATTTCTTCTTGGTTAAGCTGAAGTTTTAAGGGGACCGGCAGATAGGCGCGGGTTTGTTTTCGAATTCGATTAAAATGTTCAATGTCGTCATCACTAATCGAAGGCAGCAGCTCTTGCAGCCTACTTAATGTATCAGGCAAATTTTTGACGCGCTTGGGAATGATTTCTAGCGCATACACTGGGATATTTTCAGCAAGCACCACATTGTTTCTGTCTACAATAATGCCGCGGGTTGGTGCAATGGGTGTAATGCTCATTTGGTTTTGTAGTGAAAGGGTGGCAAATTTTTTGTATTGTGCAAACTGTAGGTAGGCCAATCTTAGCACTAAGAAAAGTGAGCAAATAATTAAAAAAACGACTAATAAATTGAGGCGAAGGTGATGCACCTTGGCGTGGGATGGATTTGACATCACAGATTGAGTTCGACGCATCACATTAACTTCTTCTTAAGTGAGCGGAAATTTTAGCGCAATTTGCTATTTGTGGTAAGGGTGGTTGTGTAAAATAGACCACGAGCGATAAAGTGTTTCAAGCAGCACGACTCGGGCAATAGGGTGAGGGAGCGTGAGCTTGGAAAGAGATAAGCTCTCTTGGCTTTTCTCAAGTAAGCTCATGGGTAAGCCTTCAGGGCCACCAATGACAAAGCAAATATGGCTGGTTATGTGTTGCAACTTGCCAAGATGTGCTGCCAGATCTTCGCTAGAATGGCTTTGCCCTTTGGCATCGAGCGCAATCAAATAGGCACTTTTAGGGATTACTTGTTCAAGCTTTGCTGCTTCTTTTTCTAGAATATGCGACAAATTATGGCTGTGGGTGCGACGAAGCAGTGGAGTTTCAATGAGATTAAATTTAAAGCCTTCTTTGAGTCGTTTGGTAAACTCGTGGGTTGCCTCAACAACCCAAGCGGGCATTTTATTGCCCATAGCAACCAGGGTAATTTCAAGCATGAATTGCTTCAGGGCCGTCTTGCCAGAGACCTTCTAAGTTATAAAAGGCGCGACTGCTTGCTTGCATGATGTGAACAACAAATTCACCAAAATCAACGAGTGCCCACTCACCATCGTCCAAGCCATGCTTACTGAGTGCTGGAAAGCCAGCTTTTTTCATATCTGTTAGCAAGTGCTCTGCTAAAGCGCGTAAGTGGCGTGCTGCCCGTCCTGTACAGACAACCATGAAGTCCGTAACGCTCGTTTGTTCACGAACATTAATGACTTTGATGTCGATTGCTTGGTTATCTTCCAGTGACTTTAATAAGGTTTCAAGACGTAAGTTTCGGGCCATGGTACAGTCTGAGATTAGTTGTCAAAAGTGGGCAATTGTACCAAATGTCCTACATCAACGCAATTGACACGCTATGTTTTTTTGTTTAAAATATAATCTCTTTGTTTTTTATGAGGCACAAAAATGATTCTTACTTCTGAAAATTTCAGCGTATATCTTAAAGCTTGCAACAAGCAGCTTGAAAATTTTTTGCACGCAGTCACTTTCGATGCTGTTGCAGTCCCTGGTAGGGCATTACCAGTAGGCCAAGTGGATGCGTATAAAGCGTATTTAATGGGTACAGATAGGAATCATGGTCCTTTCCAACCATTTCGAAAAGCAGTATTGAATGCTGCAAAAAAATATTCTACAAGTCCACAAAAACTAGCCGATGCACTTCTTTATCATAAACGAGTTTTAGACGCTGCTGACACATTTATTCAAGCTGCAAATGCGGGACATCCTACGCTCAAAATAAGCGTTGATATTTTCGATGAGCTCAGTAGTCAGGGCAAGACGTGGGTTGAGCGTATCACGCATATTGAAAACCCTATGGGCCAACTGAGAAAGAGTGTTCTTGCTGTGATATACAACAAGGCTGCTGAAGTTGCTGATAAACTAGGGATAGCAAAGACTGCTTTCGATGAGTTATACGAAGAAAGCAAAGTCTTAGAGATGCGTCTTGAGACCGAAGCATTTGAAAGGTTTTTGAACATTACGCCGGATAATGACGATTTAAGAGTACGGAATCGGAAAATTAATACTGCACTTAATAAGCTTTTAGGCGATGAGTTTGATGCGTTATTAAAAAAGGTTGAGCAAGAGGTTTGGCTTAATCATAAAGAACAGTTTCACCCGCTCGTGCTTTGGATGAGAGAAATCGAGAAGGCCGCTGGCGCTTACATGGAAAATGAGTATCAGGCAGCGGATTTAGAGCAGCTCAAACAAACGGTTGTTGCTGCGACCGATGAGCTCGCTGCATACTATAACGAGACTATAGAGCCGAGTGTCTTGGACTATATAAAGGCAGCAGGCCTTATTTTGGTAGGGTTGCTTATTGCGCTTCCGACCTGTCCTGCGTTAATCTCCTCGAATTATCGAAATTGCCTCAAGCTAAACTTCTTTAGCTGGCCTGCTCCAAGCGAAGTAGACTCTGAGAAAGGCAGACAGATTCGAGCTGAGCTAGAAGCAACACCATACGCTGACGAGGTTTCGGCAGCAGCTGAATCTCCAATAGGGGTTAATAATCCATAATTGACAAACTGAACGCGCCCACTTAAAGTGAGCGCGTTTTTAGATTGTCGATGGAGATTTAGTATGCCCCTTATGAATGCAGGACAAAAGCAAGAGTTTTTAACTAATATCAATGGTGCGTTTCATAATTTAGGGCATCCACTTCATCGAGCAATTGATGTTTTGTTTGAGCGTAAGCCAGATGATGTAGCTGCCACCCCAGAGCAAAATGCTTATATTACGCATATTTTTGGTGAGCGGCCGCAAGATGCTTCGCTGTTAAAAAACTTCAAAGAGGCTTGCCTGCATGCGGCAAAAAACTTAGCTGACAGCGACGGAAAGCTTGTAGACGTTGTTTTGTTTGAAAGAGCAATTGATGAGGCAATTCATTTATTTGTGCAGTCATCACTTATAGGTGAGAAGCAGCTCAGCAAAGATTTCTTTGAACAGCAAAAACTGAAAGGGCATTTATTAGATGGCGTAAGTTCAAGTCAAGATTTTCTTAGGATTGCTAACAGCCATATCGTTCAGACTTGTGATGCACTTCGGGAAAAGGTAGGGGCAAGACATGCGCTTCCTGTTGCTAACTTACAACTTGCTATTCAACAAGCCCTGCAACAGTATCTCCGAACAAATTTTGCACCAGAAGATTTAGAAGCGCTTAAGCAGTCTATCACCAATGCAACAGAAGTATGCGCTGGAAAATGTAAAGTAAAACTACAGCCTGAACTTGCAGATTATGTAAAGGCAGCAGGGCTTGCATTATTGGGCACTTTGCTGGGACTGGTACTTTTCCCACTCACCGTTGCATCTGCGCGTTACCAAAGCTGGCTTGGCAATACTTTCTTTTCAGGGGTTTCTAGCAAGATGGATGCAACCCATGTCGAAACAGTTCGAGCAGGTGTATCCCCTGATCCTGTAGCAGGTATGGCGGAAAACTGGGTGTCCGAGGTTTCTATACAGCTTAATCGATAATACTTACTAATTATAGTTAGTAAATAAAGTTGATTTTACTAACTATAATTAGTAAAATTTACGTATGAACACTCAATTACTAGAGCAGACGCTCGTCACCCAAAATCCGCACTGGGGTGACATATCCTATCGACATCACTTTGTGCGAAAACATGATCGGGGGGCGCTTGCCGACCTCCAGCTGGCTGAAATTCAAGTGATTACAGGTATCCGGCGTACCGGAAAGTCGACACTGCTTGAAACGCTCATTAATCATTTAATGGGAGAAAACGAGCCGAAATCCATACTCTATATGAACTTTGACGATCCCAGTTTCACAGAAGCTACAAATGATGTTTCCCTACTGCCTAATATTATCGCTGTAGCCGAAAAATTAACAACTCACCCCGTCAATATGCTTATTATGGATGAAGTGCAAAACGTTTTAGGTTGGGAAAAATATGTTAAGAGTATGTACGACAGCAAAATCTTTTCTAAAATTATTGTTTCGGGCTCAAACGCCGATTTACTAAAAAGCGACTACACGCAATTATTATCTGGGCGCTATATTGAAACACAGCTCTATCCTCTGAGTTACAGCGAGCTTATCCACAATAAAGGTATTAGCGCTTACTACGGGCTTACCAAACAAAAACCGACTGCTCTGGCATGCACGGATGCATTGCTTCAATATGGTGGTTTTCCAAGAATACATTGTATTGATAATCACACCCAACGCATCAAAATATTAAAGCATTATTACGAAACCATTTTGCTAAAAGACTGTATAAAAAACCATGATATTAGGGATACAAAATTATTAACCAACCTTGCTTATTATTTACTCTCCAATCCTGCAAGTTTGTATTCTTATAATAGCCTGAGCAAGGCACTAGGTAGCAATGAGAATACCATCAAACACTTTATCCAAATATTAGAAGATGCGTATTTTTTTGATGAAATTAAAACTTTTTCATATTCACTAAAGGCACAAACCCGGTATAAAAAGAAGGCCTATTGCATCGACAATGGTTTCATCACATCCACAGCTTTTTCATTTTCGAGTAATCATGGAAAATTGTTAGAAAACGCCGTTTACTCTGAGCTCCTTAAAAGCGATAAAGGCCAGATTTATTTCTACAATGATAAAAAAGAGTGTGATTTTGTTTTACACGGAACAGAGACAGTAGCCATTCAAGTTTGCTATCAGTTAACACCTGAAAACCGAGAAAGAGAGCTTTCTGGTCTTCAGGCCGCCATGGAGGCTTATACTATACCAAGAGGTATTATTATCACTTACGATCAAGAAGAAGACCTCAATCAGCAACACATAAAAATCGTGCCTTTTTGGAAGTACTTCTTCTAAAGTTTGCTCTAATTGACTACCCCGAAAAGTTTATTTGGGTTTGCAACATTTGCGCTGATGCGGGCGTAAGTGCTTGTGGCCCAATGCGCTTGATTCTAGCTGTTACTGCGTCAATGAACTGTTGATTTAAATCAGCACTACCGGCTGTTATCAGTAACTGCGTTGCTCTGAAAAGATAGTAGCTTTCTAAGGCGCTGGATTTAAAGGCAAGTAATAAGTTTAAGCTAAGAGACGTTTCAGCAGGGAGGGTCACTTGATGTCGGTTGAGCTGTTGAGTCAGTTGATACTGTGACAAGAAGACTTGTCCAGTACTACTTAAATTCACGAAACCACGAATCACAAAAGGCACTTCTTCAGGCAACAAAGTCTTGCTGAGCAGTTCTTCATAAAACAGCCGAAGCGGTTCATGTGGTTGGCTCAAAAAGTGCGTTTGGTAAAGCGTGAAAGTGGAGCGAACCAACATGCTTCTTAGTCGCTCATCTGTTTCAGTTTTGTAAGAATCAATAAACTCTTCAATCAAATCAGGCGTGCCATTTAACCCCAGATAGTCTAGGATGAAAAAACGCTTTCCAACACTTAGGTGTGGGTTTTGAGCGAGTTTCCAGAGGCTATGAATACTCTGAGAAGTCGTTTGCTCTTTGGGTAAATCGACTTCGGCTTTGAATTCACTCATCGATAAGCGTTCAGCCGCCTCGTAATCGTGGTGTGCTTTAGGAAAAGCATAAAATACGCGCACAGGTAGGGTAATGCCATGATAAGTTGGCAAGTCATGGCCTGCTGTATGAAAGATATGGGTGACAAAAGTATCACAGCGAAAGACTGCACAACGAATGGGATTATCTGGTGTTCCAAGGCCAATGTGGTAAGAATCTGTGAGCGTATAAGTGGGGCAAAGGGCCCGTTGTCTGAGTGCCTCATCAATGACATGTTGTGCGGAAGGGCCTTGGTCTGCGATACCATATCGGCTGCCCCAGTATTGTGAGCGTTGTTTGAAATCAGAAAGCGAGTTAATTTGAATGGCATTGACGGTCGGTAAGACTTCAATGATTTGTTCGGTTGGTGCATATGGGTCTTTGCCAATGGTCACGCCTACATGGCCCACCCACTCTATGAACGGCTCTTTCAGTTCATGCCCGACAATTTGCGCAGGATAATAAGTTGTTGCATGGCTAAGTAGGGTGAAGAGCAACAGGGTGGGTAGAAGTAAGGGTTTTATATTCATAGTTAAAGCACACGAGGAAACTAGCTGGCCCTAGTATAAAATAAATGATGCATGTGCCCCACTAATTTTTTCAGCTGCCTATAAGTTTCATTAGGTAAAGTTTTTTCATAGGCTTTAAGTAACTGATGAAGTTTGTTTTCAGCATGATATTTTTGCTGCGTATTACTGAGCTGAATAAAGCCCCGTATGACAAACGGAACATCTCGTGTATCAAGAGGCTTGTCCAATAGCTTTTGATAAAACTGTTGCAACTCAGTATGGGGTTGATTTAAAAAATATTTTTGGTAAAGCGTGAAGGTTGATCGAATCAACATGCTTTTAATCGTTGAGTTGGTTTGTGTGGGGTAATACTGAATAAACGCAGATAGGAGCTCAGGGGTGCCATTGAGCCCTAAATAATCGAGCAGGAAAAGCCGTTTTTCGTCAGAAAGGTTTGGATTTTGGGCAAGCATCCAACTGGTTTGAATCGACTGTGGTGTGACTTGAGATGCTGGTAAATCAAAGGCTTGCTTGAAGTTATCTAGGGGGACATCCAGGATTATATCACCATCTTCATGTGACTTGGGAAATGCTTTAAAGACGTATTTGGGAAGTGTTTTGCCACGATAGGTCGGGAGTGTGTATCCTGCGTGGTGAAATAAGTAGTTAATGAAGGTATCGCAACGAAATACTGCACAGCGTGTGGGGTTATCTGGGGTGCCTTGTCCAATATGATAAGTCGCAGAGTCCGTATAAATCGGGCAAAGGGCGCGCTGTCTCAGCGCTTCTTTGACGATAACATCTGCAGCTTCTGTGTGGTCAGCGATACCATAACGGCTGCCCCAGTAGCGTGTGGTTTGTTTGAAGTGCTCGATGGTATTAACCTGAATTACTTCTATTTCATTTAATACTTCAATGATCTGGTGTGCAGTATCAGAAAAATGCTCCGCAATAGTAAGGCCTACATGTCCTGCCCAGCCAAGGCCTTTGATGCCAAGCTGTCGCCCCAAAATTTGGGCAGGGTAGTAGGTGGTTGCATGACTTACAAAAGTCAAAATAGATAAAAGCACAAAGACGCTAAGTCTCTTTTTCATAATCACTTCCTTGTTGTGTGAGGTTGGTTTTTTAAAGCTTTAAATAATAAGCATCTGATCCACTTTAGATGCACAGATAAAGTCGTTATGCGACAAGCCATTTAAGGCATGTGTCATAAATTTGACACGACAATAGTTGTAGCCGAGCTCAATATCGGGATGGTGGTTTTCACGATGTGCAATCCAAGCCATACCATTTACAAACGCCATAGTTTCATGAAAGTTATTAAACGAAAAATTGCGCTGAATGGTGGTCATATCGTCTGAGACCTGCCAGTCTTTTTCGAGTTGTGGCAAGAGGGCGTCAATTTGTTCGCGGTTTAAGGGCTCGCCAATGCCTTCGCAAGGCTCGCAGTGTTTGGTGGTTAAGTCATTCATGCTGAAGTTTCCTTTAAACAAAGAGGTAATGCATTTAAAAAACGTTCGTTTTGCTCGAAAGTGCCAATCGTAACACGGAGGTGTTGGGTTAAACCATAAGGATTGAGTGGACGAGTAATAATACCGCGTGCTTGTAAGTGATTATCCAGCTCTACGGCGTTGCGTCCACAGTCAAAAGTAATAAAGTTGCAAGCTGTTGGTAGATGATTGAGCAGAAGCGCATCGAGCACTTCTGTAAACTGCAAGAGCCCTTTTTGGTTAAGTTTTACACTTTTCTCAACAAAGCTTTGATCGTCAAGTGCTGCCATCCCAGCAAGCATCGATGGCATACTTACTGTAAATGGCAGCTGGATACGACTTAGCAGTGCGATAATCTCAGGGCTTGCGAGTGCATAACCAAGACGCATAGCAGCAAGTCCATAGACTTTTGAAAAGGTGCGGGTAATCACTAAGTTAGGGTATTTGGCAAGCAGCGCCTTGGCATCAGAGCGTAGCTCACTCGGGGTGTACTCGTAATACGCTTCATCAAGTACTAAGAGTGTGCTTTCCGGAATGCTGTCTAAAAGTCGCGCGATATCTTGAGGGGGGACTAGAATGCCTGTTGGATTATTGGGGTTAGCTAAAAAAATAAGCGCTGTTTTCTCAGTGCATGCTTTAATCATTGCGTCGATATCGACTTTCCAGTTGGTTTTTAATGGGATTTTTCGAACGGGAATGCCCAGGGTATTAGCTTGCACTTCGTAGGTAATAAAAGCATAGTCGTGTATTAAAACATGTTTGCCTGTATGTAGGGCAAAGCACTCGAGGAGTAAGTGAAATAAAATATCCGAGCCGTTACTTAAGATGACTGACTCTTGGTTTTCAAGTCCTGTATGTTCTGCGAGGCGTGCGCGTAGCGGATTTTCCCGAGTAATGGGATACGTTGCAATATCATGAGGTGTGATTTTGCTTAAAGTGTCTAAGACGTGCGCGCTACAACCTAGAGGATTTTCGTTGCTAGCAAGCTTGATGACGTCAGTCATGCCTTGCTCGTTTAGGCTATCTGCTGCTTTTCCTGGTACATACGGGTGAAGTCCTTGAATGCCCGAATGAGGAAGGGAGGTATAATCAAAAGGCATGGTGTGCTTCCTGCATTTTTTAAGACGCCTTATCTTAGCCGAGTGGGAAAAGCTGTCAAGTGCATTAATTCATAATTGAACTATGCTTTGAGAGTGGTGTTGGAAATGACTCTCAAATTTTTAGCGAACTTCGGGTGATAAGATGCAGTTTAAGCATATCCTGTTTGGCGTTTTAGTGGCCATTATTTGGGGCTGTAATTTTATTTTTGTACAAGTAGCAATTACAGAAATTCCTCCGCTTGCCCTGTGTGCGATTCGATTTTTCTTATCGGGCACTCCGCTTATCTTTTTTGTGAAGCGCCCGGACGTGCATTTTGGCTGGCTAGCACTCTACAGCTTTCTGACATTTGCCCTCCAGTTTGCGTTTTTATTTTTGGGGATGAAAGCAGGGATTACACCAGGTCTTGCCTCTATACTTTTGCAAATTCAAGTCTTTATAAGCTTCTTATTTGCGGCTTTGCTGCTGGGCGAACGCTTAACGCAATGGCAAATCATCGGGGCGTGTTTTGCATTCACCGGTGTTTTGGTGGTGGTTGAGCATTTGGGGGGTGGTGATATTACTTTGAGTGGGTTGTTATGGTTATTAGCAGGTGCCACGGCTTGGGGTGCAGGTAACACGTGTATCAAAAAAATGGGGAAAGCCAAAGGCATGGGGATTGTCGTTTGGTCGAGCTTTCTTGCTTTTCCACCGCTTTGGGTAGCTTCTTGCTTTGTGGATGGGCCAAGTGCAGTTTTTACCGCTTTGCATGCACTTTCTTGGCATGGTGCTTTGTCAGTATTTTATATTGTGTATATTTCGACCTGGGTCGGCTATGGGCTTTGGGCATGGCTTTTAGGAAACTATTCAGTCAGTATGGTGGTGTCTTTCACATTATTGGTGCCAGTGGTTGGTATGCTTGCCTCAAGTTTTATGCTTGGCGAGGGCATGCAAGGCTGGAAAATTACTGCGGCATGCTTCATTTTATTCGGTCTCATGATACATTTATTTGGCAAAAGGTTGCCTCGTTTGATGAAACCAGGCTTTGGGGGGCAGCAAAACTTATAAATGCCCGCTATACTTGTACTTAATGTAGGTTAGCTAAAGGGATATTTGGCTGATGGAAGCGAAAGGGTATTTGCTCAGCTCAAAGAAACTTGAGTCGCTTGACCCAAGGCTTGCTCAGGTTGCAAGTATCGATGCTTTGCCTGAAGAAGGCTGTTTTTTAGTCATTTTTGATTTTGATGGGCATGCATCTTGTGATGACTTGATTCAGTTACGTCAAAAATCCGAATATCGTTACACAGCGTTTTATTCTTGGGGTGATGTGCCTGAGACATGCGAGCTGTTGGTCGATGGGCAGTTTAGTGAGCAAGCCTATGATGAAGCCAAACAAATTCGCGAGCGCATAGAAGCTTGTGAAAAAAACGATGGCCAGCACGTTGAAAGGCAAGATATTAACGTTTTTATTTGTCGCTATTTATTTTCTAGAAAAAACAAGCAGATCACCCATAAAATAACCTGCAAAAACCCGTATGGTTTCTCTTATCCGCTGGTTGAGGCGTTAAGTCACGAGGGTAGCGCAAACGAGCATTGGTATGTATTAAATGCACTGGTTAAGCGTGAGTATTTAAGAGCCGTAGACATTGAGAATGAAATACAGGTTTGTCCGAAATGCGAGGGTGGTTTGTTAAATTTTAAAAATTGCTGCCCAAACTGCGATTCTGTCGATTTGCATATTGAGCCTTTTGTGCACTGTTTTAGTTGTGGAAATATTGGGCCAGTAAAAGAGTTTATGAGGCATCAGGAGCTTGTATGTAGTCGTTGCCAAACTGCACTCAAACATATTGGTATAGATTATGATAAACCAATTGAAGATAAAATTTGTGAGAAGTGCCAGCATCGCTTTTTTGAGCCCAATACGTTAAGTGTTTGTCTGGTATGTAAAAACACGGGTAAGCCAGAAGGCTTAAGAACAAGAAAGTTAAATTCATTTAGCTTAACTCGTAAGGGAGAAGAGTTTGCGAAAAATCAGTTGCAGAAACTAGCTCTTGATTTAGGAGCCTTTTTTGAGTTGATCAACTTTAACCTATGGGAATTGATTGTTCAGTGGCAAATGCGAGTTGCTCAAAGACACTCCGAAGTAGAGTTTGTTGCGGGGGTTATTTTCGTTGAAAATATTAATGAGCTGATTGATGAAATTGGTTTTTTAAAGACTGAACAGCAATTGGTTTTATTTTACGAAAATGCAAGGAGCTTATTTAGAAAAACGGACTTGATCAGTGTACAGGATGATAAGCTTTTTTGTCTGCTCACGATGACAAACTTGACTCATATTTCAGTCATTCAAGAGCGTATTGAGGACTTTGACAAAAACGCAGTTCCAGATGCTCCGGCATTGAGTATTAAATTTGGATTTTTATCTTCTGCCGAAATATTGGAGAGTGAATTAGATAAAGATTTACTCATTAGCGAAATGTTAAATCGGGTGAATCTATGATTGATTTATTTTATGGGATCGAGCATTACGTTGTTTCCATTTTTAAGTCAGGCAAAATTATTAATCTTTTTTTGTATTACTTCCCTTTTGTATTGTTTCTGGAAATGCCATTTTATCTTACGACGGTTGCTTATAGCATTAAAGGCTGGCTTATTTTACATCGGCAAAAAGGACTTCGGGAAAGTTATACACCACTTGTGAGTGTTGTTGTGACCGCTTATAACGAAACGTACGATGAGCTTATGGTGACGTTTAGATCAATTGGGGAGCAAATCTACGAGGGTGTGATTGAGGTTTTGATTATTGTGGACAATGCAGCAGAAAATCGTGTGACGGTGAAACTTGCCGAAAATATTGCTAAACAATTTCATAATGGAGTGGATAGACAATTTAAGGTGATAAAAAAAGTGGCGCGTGGTGGGCATGCAAGCTCAATGAATTTAGGGCTTAGAGTAGCTCGAGGCGAAATGCTGGTAATGATGGACGCAGATACCTCTATTGATAATACAACGATTGCACATGCAGCAAAGCATTTTAGAGATCCACATGTGGTCGTTGTTTCAGGTGCAGTCCGAGTAAGAAATCAATTTGATTCAATTACCACTCGTATGCAGGCTTTGGAATATATGATGAGCATTCAGTTGGCTCGGTTTGGCTTAACAGAGCTTGGTGTTATTAATAATATTTCGGGAGCATTTGGTATTTTTAGGACTTCTTTTGTTAAACAAATTGGAGGGTGGTTAAATGGAACCGCGGAGGATTTAGATTTAACACTTCGCATGCATAGTTATCTGAGTCGCTATCCTTGGCTTAAGATGATTCATGAGCCGTATGCTGTATCTTGGACTGAATCTCCCCAAACCTTCATGGGGCTTTTAAAGCAGAGGGTCAGGTGGGATGGTGATTTATATTACATCTATGTGTCGCGTCATTGGAGGTTATTTAGTACGAAACTGATGTCGGCTAAAAAACTTATTTTTATCACGTGGTATGGGCTTTATTTTCAGCTGATTCTGCCTTTTGTTGTGTTATGTTACACCACGCTTATTTTTATTCAGTTTCCTCTGCATGCCATTTTAGCAATGTTTTTAATGCTTTATTTTTATTACTTATGTGTCACAGTTGTTATGTTCTTTTTGTTTTTACTTTTGGTCTCGGAGCGTCCTAAAGATGATAGTCGTTTTATAGGATGGCTGATTTTAAATCCTGGGTATAATCTGGTGATGCGCTTTATGGCATTTTTCTTTATTATGAATGAGATACTGTTCAAAGGGCACAATGATTCATCTATGGCCCCTTGGTGGGTGATTCGAAAAACCAAATGATTTGGATATAGTACATGGCAATTACTTTAAAGCGTAGTCACCTGGATGAGAAAGAGATCGTTAAAGACTACGGGCAAGGCAAGCGCACCCCACCAAAACTGCGCTGGCTGATGATTGTTGCCATTATTAGTATCCCCTTGTTTTATTTGATATATATGCTCCTAGATGAGACCGTGCTTGCTGAGTTTCAAGGTGTTGTGACCTTCGATACTATTAAGATTCGAGCACCTGATGCAGGTTATGTTGAAAAACTGTATGTCAAAGAAGGGCAACATATAGAAGCTGAACAACAGTTGTTACAATTTACTTCCCCCCAACTGGATGCAGAACTAAATTATTTAAAGCAGGAACGTCAACGAATGAATCAGCAGATTGCAAATCTCAATCAAAAGTCAACTGAGTCATTAAGAGAGCATTTAGCGACTTTAGAGAAGGATATTCAATCCAGCCAACTAGTCTATGAGAGATTTGCGAAGTATTTTAAAGCAAATGGTCATATATCTTCTATAGAACTTGAGCAAGCCCGCAAAAATGTGATTGCAGCGAAAGAGGCTTATGCACAACTAAAGCACCAAATTAAGCAAGTTGTTTTGGAAAATGACCTTATGGTTGAAGTAAATTATAAGCGCAAGCTAGAAGAGGTGAATAATAAAATTGAACAAGCTGAAATTAAGAAGCAATGTTTTTTGATTAAGTCTCCGGCGAAGGGGGCTGTAAAGGTCATTGAGGTGCACCCTGGAGAGTTTTTACCTGCTGGACAAGATATTATCGATATCGTCACTAAAAACAACTTACATGTCGTTGCTTTTATCGATCCGAAAGAAGCAGAAGAGGTCCAGCCAGGGATTACAGTGACCATGGAGTTTCCCGATCACTTTACGGCAAAAGGGGAAATTGTGGATGTACCCAATTATGCTGATAAAACACCACTTAGCTTTCAAAATCCCCTAGCAACCCGGGAAAACAAGTTAATTGCAATGGTTAAATTTAAAGAAGAAATTCCTAAGAAGTATCGTGTATTTGGTTTACCTGTAGAAATAACCATCGATTAAAAGGGAGATACAGTATGCATATACTGGTTACCGGTGCTTTAGGGTATATCGGGAGTCACTTTTGTTTCAGTGCATTGGAGCAAGGGCATACTTTGGTATTGCTTGATAATGCGAAGACCGATATTTCTAAAGTGATGCTTGATGCTATTTCAACCCAGGCTAAATCGTCCACTCGGATTGATTTTTTTAATATTGATACGCGTGATAGAGCTGCTGTTGCGGCAATGTTTCAAAAACAGAATAAAATTGATGCTGTGGTTCATTTTGCGGCTTTAAAGAATGCATCTGGTTCTTTGGATAAGCCATTTTTATACTACAACAATAATTTTACTGGTAGCTTGGTGCTTCTGGAGGAGATGCACCGTGCTGGTGTGCACCACATAGTGTTTTCATCCACTGCTGCAGTATACTCACCTGATGCTGCCCAGCCTTGTCTGGAAGACAGCGAGATAGCACCAGTAACACCTTATGGTAAAAGTAAGCACATGACAGAAGTGGTGCTTGCTGATTGTGTGGCAGCTCACCCTGAGCTTCGCTCAGTCACACTGCGTTATTTCAATGTAGCAGGGGCCGACAGCTCAGGTGCTTTGACTTCAATTTTATTGGCTGACAAAGATACGAGTTTATTGTCTGCGATTTTAAAAGTGGCACGTGGCCAAAAAGAGTATTTGCCAATTTATGGAGATGATTATGAAACCCGTGATGGAACAACGATTCGTGACTTCATCCATGTGTCAGACTTAGTCGAGGCGCATCTTAAGGCACTGCATTTTATGGAGCATCATGAAGGCGCTCGTGTTTTTAATTTGGGAAATAGTAAGGGTTATACCGTACTTGAAATGGTGAAGCGGTTTGAGGTCGTGAATGGTGTGGAGTTGTCGGTGAAGCATGAAGCTCGGCGTCCTGGGGACTTAATGGCCGTTTATGCCAATGCCGAGCGGGCTTTATCAGAACTTAATTGGAAGCCTACCCGTGATTTGGATAGGATTGTGGGGGATGTGTGGGTTTAAACAGAAACCCTATCATCAAACACAAAGCAATCACCTTCCCAATAAGATTTTTCTTTTGGCATTTTCTCGATGTAATTTAAAATGCCGCCATCGAGTTGGTACACTTTTTCAAAGCCGAGGCTTTGGAAGTAGGCCGTTGATTTTTCACAACGAATGCCGCCGGTACAGTAGGTAGCAAGCTTTGTTTTCTTTTTATCGAGTAGGTTTTTTTTAATATACTCAGGAAAATCACGGAAGGTTTTAATATTTGGATCGATGGCGCCTCTGAATTTTCCGATTGCAAATTCGTAGTCGTTTCGAGCATCGATAACGACAGTGTCTGGATCGTCTAAGAGTTCGTTCCATGCTTCAGGTGAGAGGTGAGTTTCTCGTGTTTTGAGTGCTGTGATGCCTGGTATGCCAAGCGTTACGATTTCTTCACGCAGTTTCACCTTTCTGCGCTCGAAGGGCATGATGTCGGTGTAGGTTTCTTTAAACTCTAAGCTTTTAAAGCGCTCATCACCTCTTAGAAAGTCATAGAAGTTTTGGATATTTTCAGGTGTGCCGGCAAAGCCCGCATTTAAGCCTTCTGAGGCCAAGATGAAAGTACCAAGAATTTGGTGACGTTTCATCGCTTTTAAAAAAATGGATTTTAATGCATCTAGCTTTTCAAGTGGTGTGAACAAGTAGCAGGATGCGACGGTGTAAGCGTGCATGATGTATCCTCTTCTATAATTTTGTTAAATTAAGTACAGATAATATAACATAAATTAGTGTGGGTTTTGATGGGGGAGGCATGTACAGCATTTTCCGAGGGGTAACCAGTTTATTCAGTGCAGAGTGGACACATGATATGACGCTGAAAATACTGAAGTTTGTGCCAGAATTTTGTTTTGAAAAACCAGAGGCACATCCAGTTCAGGCTATGGGGCTTGAGTATAAGCATCCAATTGGCCTCGCTGCTGGATTTGATAAAGATGGTAAGTATTTAAATGCACTCACGAAGCTTGGTTTTGCAAGTATTGAGCTTGGAACGGTGACCCCAAGACCACAATCTGGCAATCCTAAGCCTAGACTTTTTCGGGCGCCAGAACTGCAGGCACTTGTAAATCGTATGGGGTTCAATAATGCAGGCGTGGATAATTTAGTCGAGAACCTTAAAAAAGTTTCATTTGGCGGGGTGCTGGGAGTCAGTATTGGTCCCAATAAAAATACACTTCCAGAGCGTGTGTGGTTGGATTATGAATATTGCCTGAAGAAAGTTTATCCACATGTAGATTATGTGGCTGTGAATATTTCATCACCTAATACGCCTGGCTTGAGGGCATTGCATCATAAGGCAGCCTTTACTGAGCTGGTTCAAGCCTTAGTGAGTGCGCGAAGTGCGTTACAAGACGAGCATGGGCAACATGTTCCAATTGTTGTAAAAGTGTCACCAGATGAATCAGATGCAGCAATTCAGGGGATGGCTGAAGGGCTGGTGACCGTGGGTTTGGACGGTATGATTCTGACCAATACTACAGTTTCCCGTGCTGGCTTTCAGGGAACGCGTTTCGAAAAAGAGCTAGGAGGGGTGAGTGGTGCACCACTTAAGGTACGTGCTATGCAGTGTTTGCAGTTAGCCAAGCAAGTGGTTGGTGATGATTTAACGTTGATAGCCTCAGGTGGAATAGATAGTCCTAAGGAAGCGGCTGCCCGCCTTGAGGCAGGTGCTTCCTTGGTTCAGTTGTATTCGGGGCTTGTGTATGAAGGCCCAAGCCTCATTACACGTGCTGCTAACGCATGTTCTTTTTAGAATGTGCTTCGTCTTGTTCTTCATGGATGTTGTGTAGCATGAGTTCGAGTTTGAACTTGATGCTGGCTTGGTTTGGATTGCCATCTACGGCTTTTAAAATTTCCTCTACTTTTGCAATTCTTGCTTCGTAGTTCTCATGTGTGATGCGATACAGCTCAGTCATTTTTTCACTGACTTCTGGGTCGCTGATGACGGTTTCAAAAAAGCCATACTGAGACTTAGCCATGTGTCGAACTCACTTCTGAAACGAATAGGTAAAATTAAGTATAGACAGCTTTTTAGGAAAAGCTTTGGAAAAATTGGCTTAATCACACCTGATTCGTGTATAATCCGCGCTTCTTATGGATTTTAAGCTTTTTGTAAATTTTTTATAAATTTAGGGCGTGTTGACAATTTACCACGCTACCTCCGAAACCCTACGCCCCGTGGCTTGTCCACGGGGTCCATGGATTCCGCGAACAAGTCGCGGAACGTAGGTGGCGGGTCGCGGAACGTAGGCGGCAGGTGAATTGTCAACAGCCCCTAGAGTGCGGAGTAAGTATGTCAACAGAATTAACTTTATCAATTATTAAACCCGACGCAACTGCCAAATCAGTCATTGGGAAAATCTATTCACAATTTGAAGAAGCAGGGCTTAACATTGTGGCTGCAAAAATGTTGCAACTGTCACGTGAGCAAGCAGAAGGGTTTTATGCCGTTCACAAAGAGCGTCCATTCTTTAATGACTTAGTCAACTTCATGATTTCAGGTCCTGTAATGGTACAGGTTTTAGAGGGCGAAAACGCAATTTTGAAGCACCGTGAAATCATGGGTGCAACCAACCCTAAAGAAGCGGCTCCCGGCACTATTCGTGCGAACTTTGCTGAGAGCATCGATGCAAACGCAGTTCATGGTTCAGATGGCCCTGAAACTGCACGAGAAGAAGTTGCCTTTTTCTTCTCTGAAAATGAGTTGTGCCGACGTGACGCTCAGTAATTCTTCAAAGCAAAATTTGCTTGATTTAGACAAAAAAGGCCTGCGGGCCTTTTTTGAGTCATTGGGCGAAAAGCCTTATCGTGCCGAGCAGGTGATGAAGTGGGTTCACCAGGAAGGCTGCCTCGACTTTGACTCAATGAGTAATTTGAGCAAAGCACTTCGCGAGAAGCTTAAAGCAGGAGCAGTGCTTGAGCTGCCTGAGGTGAATACCTGCCAGACTTCAAGTGATGGCACGCGTAAGTGGTTACTACGACTTTCTTGCGGCAATTCGATTGAAACCGTTTTTATTCCCGAAGCAAGGCGTGGAACACTTTGTGTGTCTTCCCAGGTTGGATGTGCACTGAACTGCAGTTTTTGTTCGACTGCAAAGCAAGGGTTTAATCGCAACCTAACAACTGCTGAAATTATTGGCCAAATGTGGCTTGCAGTACATGCTCTGAAACGAGACGAAGACATTCATCAGCAACGTGTGACTAATGTGGTGATGATGGGGATGGGGGAGCCGCTGCTAAACTTCGATGCTGTTGTTGCTGCCATGAACCTGATGATGGATGACTGTGCTTATGGACTCTCCAAACGCCGAGTGACTCTTAGTACCTCTGGTGTGATTCCTGATATGAAGCGTCTGCGAGAACAAAGTGAAGTCTCGCTTGCTGTGTCACTTCATGCGCCAAACGATGAGCTGCGTAATGAATTGGTGCCACTTAACAAAAAATATCCTCTGGCCGAACTTATGGACGTGTGTCGCACCTATTTTACGGATAAACGGGTGGTGACTTTTGAATATGTGATGTTAGAGGGTGTGAACGATCAACCCAAACATGCAGATGAGTTGATTCGACTCCTCACTGATGTGCCTGCAAAAGTGAATTTAATACCATTTAATCCTTTTCCAATGACGCAATATAAACGTTCATCATCGAGCACGATTCTTGCTTTTCGAGATAGGCTAATCGCCAAGGGGATTAACACCATTACGCGTAAAACCCGTGGCGATGATATTGATGCAGCTTGTGGGCAATTGGCCGGCAAAGTAGCTGATAGAACACGCCGTGCTGCACGTTGGCAAACGCTTCATTTTGAGAAGCAGCGAAAAAAAGCATCATGAAAAGGTGTATCCAGCGAGGGGACTTCACGGTTATAATGCCTCACGCTATCTTCTTTGGGAGTATGTGAATGAGTACAACAACCTTAGCGTCAGATGAGTTTTCTTTGGGTGATAAGCCCGGCGCAATTCTTGCGTCTATTCGAGGGAAAAACGGACACAGCCTTGAGTATGTTGCAAGTAAGCTGCATTTGCGCGTTCGCGTGATTGAGCTTTTAGAGCAAGATGCATATGACGAAATGCCAGAATCTGTCTTTATTAAAGGCTACTTAAGAGCCTATGCAAACTTATTGGAAGTTGATTCTGAGCCATTGCTCGAGTTGTTTCATTCACAACATATTGAAGAAGAGCCATCTGAGCGTACGCTTTGGCAAAGCCGCAGAGAAAGAAGTAGTCGTACCGAGCATTGGGTACGTTTGGGGACTGCATTATTTGCTGTGGCGGTACTTATCGCAGTAGTTGGCTGGTGGCTCAAAAACAAAGAAGTGGAAAGCTTTTTCTCGACCCATGTTAGAGCGCCAGAAACCAGTAAACTTGCTTCTGAAACGGATATTCGCTTGACTGATTTATCAAATATGCGCTCACTTTTGTCGCCAAAGCAACAACTCCCATCCTTGGAGCAGAAGGATGACTGAAAAAATTCAAGCCATTCGTGGCATGAATGATGTATTGCCACACGAAAGTTATGGGTGGCGTGTCATAGAGCGGGCGTTTGCAGACTGTGCCGAAGCATATGGATATCGTGAGCTTAGAACACCAGCGCTCGAAAATACTGCTTTGTTTAGACGTTCTATTGGCGAAGTGACAGATATTGTCGAAAAAGAGATGTATACTTTCTCTGATCGCAACAATGAAAGCGTGACCCTGAGGCCTGAAGGAACGGCTGGCTGTGTACGTGCTTGTCTTGAGCATAGCTTACTGCGAGAGGGGGTGCAGAAGCTTTGGTATACAGGCCCTATGTTTCGTTATGAAAAGCCGCAAAAAGGTCGTTATCGTCAGTTTAATCAACTCGGGCTTGAGGCGTTTGGTGCTGCAGGTGTTGGGATTGAGCTTGAGATGATTGTGCTTTCTGCAAAGCTTTGGAAAGTATTAGGACTGAGTGATTCAGTCAGTTTAGAGGTCAATACACTCGGTACCACAGATGAGCGCAGTCGTTATCTTGAAGTTTTGACGGCTTACTTAAGTGAGCATCAAGATGCACTAGATGAAGATAGTAAAAACCGACTCACTCGAAACCCGCTGCGCATTTTAGATAGTAAAAATCCTGAACTGCAGGAGTTGATTCAAAATGCGCCGAAGCTTTTGGATAGCCTTGGGGAAGAAAGTCGTCAACACTTTGATGATTTTTGCAAAGGGCTTGAAGCACTTGAGATCCCTTATCGGGTGAGTCCATGTTTGGTACGCGGGCTCGATTATTATGAGCATACTGTATTTGAGTGGGTCACTGATAAGCTGGGTAGCCAAGCTACAGTTTGTGCCGGAGGGCGATTTGATCGGTTGATTGAACAACTTGGTGGCAGTAAAACACCTGCAGTTGGATTTGCCATGGGGCTTGAACGTTTGCTACTTTTGACAACTGCTCATAATGAGACAAAGCTTATCGCACCTTCGCCAACGGCATATATTTTGCCAGTGGATGAGGCCGCTTTGATACGGGCTATTCAAATAGCTGAAGTGATTCGTGAGCAGGAGCCATCCTGGTGTATTCTAGTGCATACTACAGGTGGCCGGTTTAAGAATCAGTTTAAAAAGGCAGATAAAAGTGGTGCACGGCTTGCCTTGGTGCTTGGTGAAGAAGAATTGCAGAACCAAACGGTCAGCATTAAAGATTTGCGTACGTCAAGGGATCAGCAGTGTGTCACTGAGACAGAAGTTATTTCTGCGATGAGAAGTTATTTTTTGAGTGAACAGTAAAGGAGATGTCAACGTGTCAATCTATATGACCGAGGCAGAACAACTTGAAGCCATTAAGGCATGGTGGCAGCGCAATCAGCGCTGGGTTACAACCCTTGTCACGAGCGTATTGCTACTGGTTGCAGGGTATCGTTATTGGCAGTGGCATACTGAAAAAATGACGCACCTTGCGTCACAAGCTTATGAGCAGTTGATGGTTGCAGCTTCCAACCAAGAAAGCCAGTCAATTGAAGCTTATGCTCGAGCCATTATTAAAGATTTTCCTAAAACGGTCTATGGGGATGCAGCAAGGCTGACACTTGCCAAACATTGGGTGTCAGAAACCAAGTGGGAAGAGGCTGCCCGTGAGCTTGAGCATGTTGCTCTGCACGCTAAAATGCCAGCACTTCAGCAAGTGGCTCAGATTCGTTTAGTGCGTCTTTGGATTTCCGAGAAAGAATACGACAAAGCGCTAAAGTATTTGGAACAAACAGATAGTCCGATGTACAAGCCATTGGTTGATGAGTTGAAAGGTGATATTTATGCGGCTAAGGGACGTTTAGACGATGCTGAAAAATCTTATCTTGAGGCACAGGAAGAGACCAAGCTACGTGGTGTTGGCAACGTTTTTTTAGAGATGAAAACCAATGAGTTAGCAACGCTTACGGGCGCGACTCATTCGGTATAACAAAAGAGGTGTAAGGGCTTATGGCTCGATGGTTATTGCTGTTCGCATTGGTGGGGCTTCAAGGATGCACCATCATCGATGATTATTGGTTAGGTAAGGACAATACGCCTGTACCTGGGATTTTGGCACCTATCGCCTCAAAAGCGACGTGGACTCCTGTCTGGACTGTTGCATTTGAAAAAGAAAAAGGCAAAGAGGCTTACCTACGCTTGAAGCCAGCCTTAGATGGGCACATGGTTTATGCAGCCAGCGCAAGTGGTACGGTCAAAGCCATTCATGCAAAAACGGGACGAGTGAAGTGGTCAAAAAACCTAGGCGAGCGTTTAGTGAGTGGACCTGCTGCGAATTTGGGGCGCTTGGTGCTTGCGACCCATAATGCAAATATTTTTGTGCTCAGCGAGAAGAGTGGGAAAACACTTTGGAAAGCACGAGTCTCAGGTGAGGTACTGGCAACGCCTCTATTGGTTGAAAATCGAGTGATTGTGAAGACCGTTGATGGGCACCTATACGCTTTTGATCGAGATACAGGTGCCAAAATTTGGGTGGCTGACCACGGTAGTTCATCCCTCGTCTTAAAGGCATCTTCATCTCCCGTGCGTTACAAAAATTTAATTTTGGCCGGTTTTTCTGATGGCAAATTAGATGCCGTTGAATTGGAGACAGGGCGTGTCGTGTGGCAGCGTAGTATTGCTTATGCAAGTGGCTCAAGCGACGTTGAAAAATTAGCAGATATCAGTGCAACGCCAATTGTACGGGGCGATGTGGCTTATCTTGCGAGTTATCAAGGCTACACCGTTGCGATGTCTTTGCGACAAGGGGACTTCTTGTGGAGTAAGCCTTATGCGACTTACAAAGATTTAGCGATTGATGCTAGCACACTCTATATGACAGATAACGATGATGTGCTTTGGGCCATCGGAAGACACGACGGGCATGTTCAGTGGAAGCAAACCGCCTTGAAAGCGCGTGGTGTGACGGAGCCAGCATTAATGGGTGGGCGACTGGTGCTTGGCGATAAGAAAGGTGAGTTGCATTTGTTAGATGCGAAGCATGGTGACTTTGTAGCGCGCCACTCGCTGAAGAGTGCTATTGTCGTTGGACCTGTTGTTGATTCAAATTATGTGTATGTGATGACTGCCCGTGGACAACTGCACTGCTTTACAGTTAAAGGGTAGATAGACGTGATGATGCCAACAATTGTTTTTGTCGGGCGGCCAAACGTCGGTAAGTCGACTTTATTTAATCGCCTCACACGTACGCAAGATGCTTTAGTTGCTGACTTTCCTGGATTGACTCGGGACAGGCAATATGGGACTGCGTCGTTCGAAAATAAGCCATTTTTTGTGGTCGATACTGGTGGGATTGGTGTTGAAGATATGGCAGTTGATGCCTTAATGTCTTCTCAGTCTGAGCGTGCCCTAGAAGAGGCAAGCCATGTCTTTTTTTTAGTGGATGCACAAGCAGGCCTTACCCCAACTGATGAAAAAATTGCACTTCACTTAAGAAAGCACGGCAAAAAGATTCACTTGCTCGTCAATAAAGTCGATGGTTTAGATGAAAACGTTGTGTGCGCAGAGTTTCAGAGTCTCGGTTTTTCCGACTTACATCCTATTTCTGCAACCCATGGACGTGGGATTCAGCAACTATTACGTGGTGTCACAGCCGACTTTTCTCTGGCAGAGCCTGAGAGTTTGGAGCCATCCGATGCGATTCGAGTGGCGGTGATTGGTCGTCCTAATGTCGGTAAATCAACACTTGTTAACCGTATTCTTGGTGAAGAGCGTATGGTGGTTTATGATATGCCAGGTACTACGCGAGACAGTGTAGAAGTCCCATTTGAGCGTTCAAATCAGTCTTATGTTTTGGTAGATACAGCAGGTGTGCGTAGACGTGCACGTGTGGATGAAAAAATTGAGAAATTCTCGATTATTAAAACCCTCAATGCCATTCAAGATGCTCATGTTTGTGTGATGCTGATTGATGCACAAGAAGACTTAACCGATCAAGATTTACATCTCATTGGCTTTATTATCAATGCTGGACGAGGCCTTGTCATCGCTGCCAATAAATGGGACGGGTTGGATGAAGACCAACGCGACCAAATCAAAACATCTATTTTAAGAAAGCTACAATTTGCAGAGTTTGCTAAATTTCATTTTATTTCTGCTTTGCACGGCTCAGGTGTTGGTGGTTTATTTAAGGATATTAACGAAGCTTATCGCTCGGCTGTAAAACCGCTTTCAACGCCAGAGTTGACTCGTATTCTACAAGACTTAGTTGCAAAACACCCACCACCACTCGTGAAGGGACGCCGTATTAAATTACGGTATGCGCATGCAGGTGGGCATAATCCACCGATTGTCGTGATTCATGGAAATCAAGTAGATGACTTGCCCGCTAGCTACAAACGTTACCTCAGTAAAGAGTATACGAGTAAACTGAAGCTGGTTGGGACACCCCTGCAAGTTTTATTTAAAGGGGGAGAAAATCCTTATGAGGGCAAGAAGAATAAGCTTACCTCAAGGCAAGTTAAACAGAGAAAACGCATGATGAGTTGGGTTAAGAAAAAAAAGCGTCAAAAAAAAGAATAATGGATGAGATATGACTGTAAAGGCGATGTATAACAATTTAGCTCATCAGTACAATATGGCTGATCAATTTGGCTCGATTACCAAAAGTCATGAATCAGCTGTCGCGCAAATTGAAAAGCTATTTCCAAAAAGCCGGCCACATGCACATGTCCTTGATTTAGGTGTTGGAGATGGTTCTTTTTTAAAACAACTTCAAGACTATATTCCTACCGCTGAATATACAGGTGTTGATGTTTCAGCTGAAATGCTAAAGCGAGCAGAAGAAGCACTTGACCTCAAAACCATCGAAACCAGTGCTGTTGAGGTTGAGCAGTTTTTGCCGCCTCATAGCCAAGATTTAGTATTGGCTCATTTCATTAATGCCTATATTCCAATGCCTGCTTTATTTGAAACAGTGCGCACCTTAACGAAAGCAAATGGATATTTTTCTTTCATTACGACCACCTATGATTCGTTTCCAGTGGCGCAGCAATATCTAGCAGAATTTATTGCTGAAGGAACTTTAATCAGCAGCGTTGTTGGGCATTACTATAAGTCTATTCTAAAGAACACAACGGTGGCGCCTGGTGAGCAGGAGCTATTACAAGCGTTTAGTAAATATGATTTCGAAGTGTTAGAGCATCAACGGTTTCATATCCCTGTTGTTTTGAATGATATTGATGAGCTCGCATTATTTGGCATTGAAGGAACTTGGTTTTTGAATAGTTTGTCTATTAAAATGCTTCCTAAGAGTTTTTTACTACAACGCTTGAAGCGTTTGTTTGAGAGAATTTTTACCTTTCCATACCACGATACGCATGTCATTGATGTGGTATTGGCAAGAAAATAAGACCGTTGGGTGTACGATGAAAATTTTTGCTTGGTTTTTGTGCTTGGGTGTGACGAGTGTTTTTGCGGCAAGTCATCACCCAACAGCTTTTCTTGAACGCATTAAAGGCACTGATGATGAAGGTGCACAAATTGTGCAGCATTTTTGTGGGAGCTGTCATGCGGCACGCCCTGTCATTCCACTTGGCGCACCGAGACCGAAAGTCTCCAAGGACTGGCTCCCAAGGCTTGAACAAGGGATGGATATATTGTTTAAACACTCAAGTGAAGGCTTGCGTGCCATGCCACCGAGAGGGGGCTGTTTTGAGTGCACTGACGAGCAGTTAATGCTTGCCATCAAAGCGTTACTCCCTGACGAGAAAGCGCCTGAGAAAGATTAATTATTTTAAACTGGACATATAAATCATGAATATGACAATTTCTTCTGAGCTGAGTCCAACCTTAAAGCTCGTTAATATTGCTGACCATATTGGTGAAACGATTGAGCTGCGCGGTTTTGTCTATAAAGTGCGTGTGCTTTCTGAGTTTGGATTTATTTTATTGCAGCATGGTGACTACCTGATTCAGTTGGTTTATACCGGAGATTTGGGAGTAACAGGTATTAAAGAAAACAGTGCACTACATATTAAGGGTACTGTGACAGAAACCAATATCAAAGATACGTTTGTCAACCCTAAACACTGTGAAATTCAGCTGACAGATTATACGATTTTAAGTACACCTTCAGAGCCGATGCCTTTTGATGTGACCAAGAAAAAATTAGATATTCACAATGACGTGAAGTTCGACTTTCGTTATTTATCAATGCGTCATCCGCTTGAGAAGGCAATTTTTAGAATTCAATCTGCATTGGTACAAGGCGTGCGCTCTTTCTTAATCAATGAGCAGTTCACTGAAATTCGTTCACCTAAGATTGTAAAAGAGGGCGCTGAAGGTGGTGCGAATATCTTTTCATTTGAATACTTTGGCAAGCAAGCCTTTTTGACACAGTCGCCTCAGTTCTATAAAGAATTTTGTACTGGGGTGTTTGATAGAGTTTTTGAGATAGCGCCAGTGTTTCGTGCAGAGAAGCATCATACCAATCGGCATATTAATGAATATACCTCAATGGATTTAGAGTTTTCTCATATCGAGTCGTTTTATGATGTCTTGAATTTAGAAGCGGCCATGCTGAAGCATGTTTTCAAACACTTGAATGAAAAAGTCGGCCATGAACTTGCTCTTTGGAAAGTCGAGCTGCCAGTGATTGAAGTTATTCCAGTGCTTCGTTTTTATGAAGTAAAAGAAATTGTTGAAAAAGAATATGGCATTAAGCCTAAAGATTCGTTTGACTTAGCGCCAATTGAAGAGCTCAAAATCTCTGAGTACATCAAAGAAAAATATAACTCTGAGTTTGTATTCATTACACACTACCCATCGGCTAAGCGACCTTTCTATGCCAAAGATGATCCGAATGAGCCTGACTTAACCTTAAGCTTTGATCTGTTGTTTAGAGGCATTGAAATTACCTCTGGTGGCCAGCGGATTCATGATTATGATGAGCTGGTTGCCAAGATGAAGCAAAAAGACATGAATCCGGAAGAGTTTGAGTTTTTCTCAAATGCACACAAATATGGTTTGCCACCCCACGGTGGATTAGGCATGGGGCTTGAACGCTTAACGCAAAAGCTCTTAGGCTTGGATAACATCAAGTCAGCAACTATGTTCCCACGAGACGCAACCCGTCTATCACCATAGTATCCGGGGTCAGGGCTTGAATTTTGAATCTGCAATTCAAAATTCAAGCCCTGATGTTATGGACCCCGCCTCCTTAAAGGCTTCACAATGAGCCGAAAATAAACGACAGTTAAGTCAATTATTTTAACCGGGAGACGGAGTATGGATGATATTAACGTAATAGGCATTGAC
>JASBUZ010000005.1 GCA_030147635.1 Gammaproteobacteria bacterium | reverse complement strand
ATGCTTTCTTAAATAACGTGCTAATTGATTGACCTCTGCATTTAAAGCTCGATACGTCAGTGATTCACCCTCAAATACAAGGGCCGTATGCTCTGGTCTTGCCTTGACTTGCGATTCGAACAAGCGATGTATCGTTTCATTAGGATATGGCTTATCTGTTTGGTTCCAGATATAAACCTGCTCATGATAGACTTCGGGAGATAATAAGCTAAGTGAGGTATGCGGCATATCAACTGCGCCAGGGATTGCTTCTAAAACTCGCTGAAAAGCTGATATAAGCTGAACAGCTTTCTCTTTTTTCAAATACTCCGAGTCATATTTTAAACGCAATACTAAAGCGTTTTTGGTCTCATAAGCAATCATTCTCAGGGTGTAGTCCGACTTTTCAAAGCCAGTCCTAAAGCGCACATCAAGCGAGCTATTTTTTCCCGTATGCGGGTAATTCTCAAAGATAAGTAAGCTATAAAATAGTCGCTTTCCACCTTCTTGCAACTTTGAGAGCTCTACAAAACTATGTGCGTTTAGCGAGGATACTTCTTCTTCAATGAGTCTTAATTGCTCAAGTACTGTCAGACTATCATGCCAGTCGACAATCAAGGGCAAGGTATTAATATATAAACCCACACTGTTTTCAATATTAGGAATTGGTATGCCTCGACCAGAAACAGTTGTTCCAACAATAGTTTGCCGCCCCCTCGTATAAACCTGTATGAGCTTGTGCCATGCAAACTGCACCAACACATTCAGCGTTAAGCCTTCTTTCTGAGCGAAGACTTTTAATTTTTGATACAGCTCTCCCGTTATCTGCAAACCCTCTACGCATGGCGTATGAACTAGTCGCTCCGCTTCTAAATTAATAGGCTTGCTGAGTAATGGATTAATATCATTGCTAGCCGCAATCCCTGCTAGGCGCTGCTCCCAGTAAAGCGCCACGTCTTTTTGATGTAATGCAATATACGACTGAGCCCCTAAATAAGCTTTGTCTTCTTGTATCACAGGATCTTTACCTGATAGTAACGATGCACGGTACTGAAAAGCACAGGTCCGCTCCAACCATCACCGATACTATGATGCTCTGTTTTTAATAAGGTGTAATGAGAAGCTGTATGCTGAATTAAATGAATTCGAAATAAACCAGGCTTATGAAAGTCAAACCCTCTTTTTCTATCGGCGCTTTGTATCTCATCAATATTACCCAGCTCATGATACACAAAATCAAATGAAGCGGATTGACTGATGATTTGTAACAGTGTTTCATCCCAATTAAAGTAGGTTCGCAAAATTGGATAGGTCTCTACCGCCAACTGCCAAGCGCGCTGATATAAATCTACATCTAGGCACTCGTAGTAATCCAGCAGTGACTGTGCGCAATAAGCATCATCTTCAGGATAACTCAGCGCATGATAAATAAACCCTTGCTGTAAACTGTTAGCAGGGTATATCGCTGCAATCTCTCGTTCTTCTTGCAGTTTATCCAGTAACGCTTGGCTTAAAGGTGCTACAAAGTCA
>JASBUZ010000004.1 GCA_030147635.1 Gammaproteobacteria bacterium | reverse complement strand
TGACTTTGTAGCACCTTTAAGCCAAGCGTTACTGGATAAACTGCAAGAAGAACGAGAGATTGCAGCGATATACCCTGCTAACAGTTTACAGCAAGGGTTTATTTATCATGCGCTGAGTTATCCTGAAGATGATGCTTATTGTGTACAGCTTTTATTGGATTATTATGGACACTTAGATGTTGGCTTATATCAACGTGCCTGGCAGTTAGCAGTAGAAACCTATCCGATTTTACGGACTTACTTTAATTGGGATGAGACACTGCTACAAATTATCACTCAATCTAGCTCAGTTGATTTTGTATACCATGAAAGAGGTGATATTAATGAGATACAAAAAGCTGATAGAGAAGTAGGTTTTAATTTTCAAAAGCCAGGTTTATTTCGCATTCAATTAATCCGGCAAGCACCTGCACACTACACTGTATTAAAAACAAGCCACCACAGTATTAGTGATGGTTGGAGTGGGCCTGTTCTTTTCAATGCCGTGCATCGTTACTACCAGGAGTTACTATCAGGTAAAGATCCTGTGATACAAGAAGACAGAGCTTATTTAGGGGCTCAGTCGTATATTGCATTACATCAAAAAGAAGCAGAGTTACACTGGAAGAGTCGGTTAACAGATGTGACAATTGGCAACGATATTAACCCGCTATTGAGTCAGTCTATTGGCCTAGAATCGGAGCGGCTAGTTCATATACCACGAACAGAGCGCTTACAAATAACAGGTGAACTGTATCATAAGCTAAAAGCTTTTGCCCAGAAAGAAGGTTTAACGCTTAATGTGCTTGTGCAATTTGCATGGCACAAGCTCATACAAGTTTACACAGGCAGCCAGCAAACCATCGTTGGAACAACCATTTCTGGTCGAGGCATACCCGTTCCTCATATTGAGCATAGTGTGGGTTTATATATTAATACCTTGCCCTTGATTGTCGACTGGGATGATAGCCTGACAGTGCTTGAGCAATTAAGGTACATTGAAGCAGAAATATCCTTACTAAATACACATAGTTTTGTAGAACTTGCCAAGCTACAACAAGGAAGAGAGCGTTTATTCTATAGTTTATTTGTTTTTGAGAATTACCCAGTAGAATCACATGTAGGAGAGACGGGGCCGTTTGATGTGCATTTTAGGGCTAGCATTGAAAAACCAGACTATCCTCTTTCAATAGTTGCTCATGAAAATAAAGATACTTTGGTATTGCGTTTAAAATATGACTCAGAGTATTTGAGTGAAGAGAAGATAACTCAGCTTGCGTCAGCTTTCCAGCGAGTTTTAGAAGCAATCCCTGGCGCAGTTGATATGCCACATACTTCACTTAGCTTATTATCTCCCGAAGCCTATCATGAGCAGGTATATGACTGGAACGAGACAGATAAAACTTACTCAGTACAAACAATACAGGACTTATTTGAAAATCAAGTCCAAGAAACTCCTGAACATACTGCCCTTGTGTTTGAAGATGCATCACTCACATATCGTGCTTTAAATGCAGAGGCAAATCAGCTGGCACATTATCTTCGTAAGCATTATGACATCAAACCAGATGCCTTAATTGCAGTTCATATGGCACGTGGTTTTGAGGCAATGATTGCACTTCTTGGCATTTTA
>JASBUZ010000001.1 GCA_030147635.1 Gammaproteobacteria bacterium | reverse complement strand
TATCCATCACAAACCATACAGGCTGTGTTTGAGGCACAGGCAAAAGAAATACCCGGGCACACGGCGCTTAGGTTTGAAGGTTCATCACTCACATATCGCGCTTTAAATGCTGAAGCCAATCAGTTGGCTCTTTATTTACGTAAGCATTATATGATTAAGCCAGATGCTTTGATTGCCATTCAAATGAAGCATCGTTTTGAGTTAGTAGTTGCATTGCTGGGTATTTTAAAATCGGGGGCTGCTTATGTGCCCATCGCTTTAAATACCCCTAAAGCACGTGTAGATACTATTTTAGAAGATACACAGGCACTTTTAGTGTTAGATGATGCATTTTTTGAAGATAAGCCTTATCTGAATGAGTCAAAACGCAATCTCACATCAATGAGCACACCGAGTGATTTGGCTTATGTGATTTATACCTCAGGGACAACCGGTAAACCTAAGGGCGTGATGATTGAGCATAAAAGCTTGGTGAATTATTGCTTCAATCTCTCACCTTATTTTGAGGGTGTGCATCATGTAGATTGCTCAACAAGCATTGCATTTGATTTTACTGTAACGAATATTTTTGGAAGTCTTTTACATGGAAAAACCATTGCCATTTATTCAGGAGAAGTTACGGAGGTTGCTGACTATATCCAGCACTTAAAAGAAAATAATGTTGATTTTGTAAAGTTAACACCACGCTATTTAGCAGCAGTTTGCGAGATTGATGCCTCGCTTAAGTTCAAGTGTTGTTTTTTAGGTGGTGAGAAAGTCGGTTCATCAGAACTACAACAAGCGCATACAATTTCTGAGTCAGTATACGACGAGTATGGCCCAACAGAAGCAACTGTTGGCAGTTTAATTTCAGGAGTACTTTATCCCAATTACCGCGCTTACGTATTAGATAAGCACTTAAACCCTTTACCCATTGGCGCAATTGGTGAGCTATATATCAGTGGTGCAGGTCTTGCCCGAGGGTATTTAAATCAACCTGAATTAACAGAAGCAAGTTTTATATCTCATGCCTTTGGGCGTTTATATAAAACGGGAGATTTAGTTCGAAGGCTCGCTGATGGCAAGCTTGAGTATGTTGGTCGAGCTGACGCCCAAGTAAAAATTCGTGGATTTAGAGTTGAGCTAGGAGAAATAGAGTCAGTAATCTCAAATTATGGCGATATTAATCAATGTGTTGTGCTATTAAAGCCTGAAACAGAGCGCCTGGTTGTTTATTACACTTCTGACTATGCCCTCGACCAAGAGATACTTTTACAAGAGCTGTCAG